>NZ_JBVVUG010000034.1:0-39641 GCF_055809615.1 Algoriphagus sp. 10J20-15 | reverse complement strand
TATAAGCATGCGCAAGCGAGAGATCTGCAATAATTAATACAGAAGTGGGAAGTAAGAACCTATCATTCAGGAAATTCCCAGTCGAAGGAAACTTAGAAAAGGAAAAAGATATGCGTAGCCTAATCAGGACAGTTTTAAAGATGTTTGATCCATACTCTGAAGCCAGTGTGACGCACTATCCCCTCATAACTCCTGGTATTTTGCATCACTAGCAATCTCACCAATCATAAATGTGAAACTCCCTGCAACTGCATCGTACATGTTCAAATCAATGCCAGTTCAAAATATGAAGACCGACGAGATAACCGAACAAAGCGCAGTAAAATAGAATAAAAGAATCAGAGGGTGGCGATGATCCATCAAGGAAGGATGTTTCAACCGCGTCAAAAAATTCATAGTATAATTTTATTCAAATAGCCAAGTTATAAAATCTCTTACACTAAAAACAAATCGAAATACAAATTAAGCACTTTTTAGAGTCATCTCTATAATATATTCATAATAATTAACCAATGTTTTGCACTTTTCAATATTTATAAATAGAAAAAATGGTTATGAAAGGAAAATCCCCATTTTCCTATTACCTCACGAAGAATTTCCAAAACCTTATTTTTGAGCGATTTATTCCTTACGCACTCCTTCAAATCTACCCATAGTCACATGGCCCTGTTGGGTAACCCCTTTACCAACAAGCACATTGCCCAAAGTTTGAAATAAAATCCTTAGATCTAAGAGAAAGCATAGGTTGTCTACATACCAAACATCGAACCTAAATTTGCTATCCAGGAAATAGCATTTCTACCATTTACCTGAGCCCAACCGGTTACACCTGTCTTAACTTCATGTCTTCTAGCTTGTTTAGTGGAATAAAGCTGAATATATTCATGCAAGAGTGGCCTTGGCCCAACCAAACTCATATCTCCTTTCAGAACATTAATTAATTGGGGGATCTCGTCCAAAGACGTTTTCTAATCAACTTTCCAAAACGGGTAATCCGCTCCGAATCAGGTAATAAATCACCGTTTTCATTGACTAAGCTGGACATAGTTTTGAATTTCAAAATTTGAAAGGGCTCATTGTCCTTCCTGGCCTTGATTGTGAAAAGAAGGGAGAACCTCTATGATGAAAACTTAAACTGATTAGTAGAATTAAAAATATAGGCAGAAGAATTACAAACATCAAAAAAGCTAGGACTACATCTAATGCTCTCTTTAACCAATTCCTATAAATCACTTATTTGAAGGTTTTACTAAGTTCCGTATGTATTACTTCAACAATCATTTCTTGATGTTCCAGAGTCAAATCTACTGAGCTTGGAAGGCATAATCCATTTTCAAAAAACCTTTCAGCCATACTTCCTCCGTAATAAGGGGTCATATTGAAAACGGGTTGAGTATGCAATGGTTTCCACAGAAATCTGCTTTCTATACCCTTTTTCGTCAAGGAATTCTTTAACTGCTCATTAGTGAAGCCTGTCTTTTCTTTATCAACCAGAATTGCAGTCAGCCAGTAGTTAGAGTAAGAATCCTCAGCTTCTGTTTGAAACTCAATCCCAGGGAAATTCTTGAGTAAGTTTCTATACCGTTGATTGATTAGCCTACGGCTCTTAATAAAAGAATCCAATTGCTCTATTTGAGCTAAACCCACTGCAGCAGAGAGATTATTCATTTTATAATTATAGCCGATTTCCAGGTGGTGATAAAAGGGTAGATCTTCCCTAGCCTGAGTGGACAAAAGCCTAGCCCGTTGGATTAAATTGGTATCATTCGAAATCAATGCTCCTCCCCCACCTGCTGTCATTATTTTATTTCCATTGAAGGAAAAAATACCTATTTCGCCAAATGTCCCACATGCCTTTCCTTGAAACTTACTACCTATTGCTTCAGCAGCATCTTCCAATACAGGAATATTATATTTTTTGGCAATCTCCAAAATCCCATTCATCTTGGCTGGCATCTCCAAAAAGGTGAACAATTACAATTGCTTTTGGCTTTTTCCCTTTGGAAATTCGGCTTAGAATTGTGTCCTCAAGAATTTCTGGACAAATATTCCAGGTATCCTTTTCACTATCTACAAAAATCGGAGAAGCCCCAAGATATACTACTGGATTCGCTGATGCACAAAAAGTAAAAGACTGACAAATCACCTCATCACCTGGACCAATACCTAAAAGCACCATACCTAAGTGTAGAGCTGAGGTGCCAGAATTTAAAACCACAGACTCATGCGTCTTAAGTCGCTTCGATAACTTACTTTCGAATCTATTGATGAATTGACCGAAAGTGGCTATTTGACCAGAACTTATTACCTGTTGAGTGTACAAATTTTCATTGCCATTGAGTACGGGAAATGAAAGCGGGAGATGAAAAGCCATGTAGGGTAGTAGCTAAAACTGCCAAAATATACTACACAATTATTAAACCACCATATCATTCAGAAGTTATATCCTGTCATAAAAGGGCCACAACACAGCTCCTAATATACTTCTAAGGTCATTTTTTTATTCCACTTGGTATTACTTGGGGGATATACCATCTGAATTTCACTTACTCTATTCTATACATAAACCTTTAAATGCCAATTATTTATAATAGAACTTTACTCTTTTGCTATTAGCGAACTGTTAGAATTCAGAACTAGTTGCAAGTTGGCAAATCCAAAGAAATCACTTGGCAAAAATGTTGATAAAAAAAACAAATAAAATACTCTGAAAAACATATTTAAGTATGTGAAGAGTTAAATATAGGTCTTAACTTAAAGATTAGCTCTAATATCTTGGAAGCATAAGGAGCTTAGATTTTGATAGAATAACCTTCAAAAGCATCACTTTTTCAAAAGAATTAATGAATGGTGAAAGCTTGAGAGTCTACGCTGGAAGTTCAAATAAAAGATCATACCTAATAGGAAACCTGCATGGGCTATTAATAAATTGTGATTATCCGTAATGATGCCAGTTGCCTTAGATTCTTTACTTATCTGGTCGGAAGTCCGATGACCGAAGACTCCCGCACTAGCGGGACAGGCTGAAGTGACCTCAATTATAATTTTGAACAAATTCTAGATTGCTTTTCCCTCCTTATTGGTAGAAATGCGGATATACAGTTAGGTAATTATTCTGCTGAAAAGAAGCTTACAATCATATTAATTCAGATTGACCTCGGAATCCTTAAAGTCAGATTTATCCAATTTGATTTTTGACTTC
Organism: Algoriphagus sp. 10J20-15; assembly: GCF_055809615.1. Taxonomy (NCBI): domain Bacteria; kingdom Pseudomonadati; phylum Bacteroidota; class Cytophagia; order Cytophagales; family Cyclobacteriaceae; genus Algoriphagus; species Algoriphagus sp. 10J20-15. The sequence goes on along the minus strand of NZ_JBVVUG010000034.1, from coordinate 36,439 downwards.
TTAGCACTTTTAATACGTCTAATTTCCAGAGTTTTAGGCTGTAATGCTACCTTCTTTTTCGAGATCGCGAAGTGTGATGGTATCAGGACCGATACCCAAGGATTATAGAAATTCCAATAATAATAGGAAGAACAATGTTATCGGAAAAACTCCTCATTAAAAAAACTATAAGAATAATACTGAACTGTCTAAAAACTCAGTAAAAGAGTTTCACTTGATTATGCTTAAGTCCCATTCTCATCAGGAAATGGTGCACATGAGATTTATCCGGAGTCATGGGCCCCTTTCCTTGGGAGATACGTTCGAATACAAACGCTTGCCATATCATATACGTGGAAACATCATCAATGCAACTCCGGCAGAGAATTGCCGGTTTCAACTTTCCGAATATTTAGCTTCAGACAAGGCGACATTATATTCCATGAAAGCCAGAGTCAAAGTTCCCATAGAGAAGCCCAAAGTTAGAGAACCGGTATCCCCCATGAAGATTTTTGCAGGGTGCCAATTAAAAAGCAAAAGGGCGGTGAGTCCCGCCCAGAAAAGAAAAACATAAAATAGCGTAGCTATTTAAAACCCTGGTAAAAAAACCATGTCTCCTAGTATAGAAAATACTAATGCGGCTATTGTGCCTGCAAGCCCGTCTAGCCCATCAATTAGATTAAATGCATTTGTAAGAGCAAGGAGAGTAAAGGAATGAGAATGCATAACTAACAAAAAGGTTAGACATCACCAATTCCTGAAAGAAGCCATGGAATCCTTTAATTCGGATATCAGCCATTACAACTACCAAAACAACAGCAATAAGCTGACCCAGAATTTTTTTAGCTGCGCTTAATTCCACCATATCATCTCTAAGCCCTACGAAAAACATAATAGAAATTGCACCTAGAATATATGGCGTTTCAATTTTCGGAAATTCCCATCCCCAGATTGCCATTGAAATTGCAACAGCGATAAAAAAACCAATCCCTCCCATAGAAGGAATTCTGGCTCTGTCAATCTTCCTTCCCCCAGGAGTATCAGAGATTTGATATTTCTCAAAGATTTTAATTAGAACCGGAAAAAATAGAATTCCAATTACGAGTGAAGATAAAAAAGCAAAAACAAAGGACATGGATAGGTAGTTGGTAAAGTTTAAGCACTAAACGTAGCTTTAAGCTATCAATGCTACAACTTTAGAGAGGATTCTATTTAAAAAATGGCAAGATTAATGCCTCTATTTTTCGAAAAACCACTAATAAATTAACTTTAATCAATTTACATTGGATAAAATGCAATTTTATGTATTTACAAACAAAAGCAGTTTTATTTGAAATAAATGGAATAAACCTGACCTTTGATCGAAGAAAGCAAAAATATTTTTTTTAAAGGAAACGCCAACGCCAAATGACAGATTATTTAACTAAGAAGGCAGGGAATTTTCAGTGCTCTCCATTAATTCCGGCAAAATCGACCTGAGAACGTGGAGGAAGCAATTCAATCGGTCAAGCTAAATTGGCTGCAATCTTAGCATTAAGCGACTAATTGATCTAATCTTTGCCTTTCTTTTTATGATAACAATTGGTTGGTGGTTATTTCCAATTGTCGCAATTTATGATTAAATGTGATTCGCCTGGACCAGTTTTTTTCAAACAAATCAGGGAAGGAATTTACAATTCCCAATTCAATTGTTATAAGTTTCGGACGATGCACGTCAACTCAGATCTTAAAATGGCCACAAGAAATGATCCTAGAGTAACAAGAGTGGGTAAATTTTTACGTAAGTCAAGCATTGATGAGCTACCTCAGGTATTTAATATAATTTACGGAAACATGTCATGGGTAGGACCTAGACCACATATCATTACTCAAAATAATGAACATTCATTGTGTATTAAAGGATATAGAACCCGGCACTCAGTGAAGCCAGGAAATAACAGGTTTGGCACAAGCAAAAGGATATCGAGGAGAAATAGAACAAAATAGCTCTATATATTTTCGATATAAACTGGATATGTATTATATAAAAAACTGGAGTAATTCATTAGATCTTAAAATTATTTGGATGACTGCAAAATCAGCTTTCTTGGGCGATGAAAATGCATACTAACTTATAGTGAAAACTATATATTTATAGATTCAAACATTTAAGATTATTATTTAATAATCGATCTAAGTATTGGATCGAGCATTTATCTATTAAATATAAATGTAAGCTCAATTAATCTAGAAAGTGAACTGTGTTTAAAATATTTACAGATTTAGATTAAACAATTAGTGTCAAACACACTTCAAACTAAAATGACAAGAATATTTTCAAATATTTATATATTTATTCACACCTTTTGCAAAAACCATCAGGACACTCACTCTATTAAGTATAATCAAATTTTAAGTAATAGTTACACTATAACACGCATAATATCCGCAAGAAAAATTAATAAAATATTTATTATTTTGCCTTTATATTTTAGCATCATCCATTGTAATATTGCTCAAAATCTACCTCTTAGCTTTCAAATTCAGAATGAATACCTTCGTAGGGAACAAGTACTAGGTAATATTGAGAGTGATATAAGCTTCAATATAAGACCATTAAGCATTAAGAATGCATTTTCAGAATTTAATAACACATTTTTACAAGACTCTATAATTGGCTATAAACCAACTATCCAGTCCCTTGGCAATAAATCGGGTAAATTCATAATTACTGCTTTACCTTTACAGCTCACCTCTACATTCAACACAAAACTACCAGCAGGATGGATGAATGGAATGCTTCTACCTTCAAAAGGTTTACAAACTTTAGCAAGCGCTGGGATTTATGTAAAAATGGGCAAACTTTCAATACAATTATACCCTCAATATCATTTTTCTCAAAACCTTGCATTCGAAGAGTATCCTGAAAAAGCACCTGATTTTTACTTTTCAATATTAAGAAGAAGCGTATTTTATATTGATAATCCAACTAGATTTGGATCAGGCCCTATTTCTGAATTCAGTATAGGTAATTCTCACATAATGATAAATTTCGAGCCTATTTCATTTGGAATATCTACGGAGAATATCTGGTCTGGGCCAGGACAATTCAATTCTTTGGTTTTAAGTGATAACGCACCTGGTTTTAATCATTTTAGAATTCAAACCAATCGCCCTTTAACTACATTTCTAGGATCTTTTGAAGGGAATTACTGGGTAGGGAAATTATCTGGATCAAATTTGACACATTTTAGTGATGGAGAGTATACTCAAATTCTGGACGCTGAAAAAGAAAATGATTGGAGATATTTTACTGGATTAACTATATCATATTCACCGAAGTGGATACCTTCCTTACACCTTGGATTAACCCGAACTTTTCAAATATATAGAAATGATATGGAAAATAATCTTCGAGCCTATTTTCCACTATTTGCCCCATTCCCTAAAACTGGTAAAGGACTAATAGAAAATATCGAAAAAAAAGAAGACCAAAACGTGGGAATATTTACACGATATGTTGTCCAGATGCCCAAACTGAACTTTATTTCGAATTTTCCAGAAATGATCATCCATTAAATTGGCGAGAATTAATGCTCAATCCAGAACATAGTAGAGGATTTTTATTAGGGTTCAGCAAATACTTTATGATCAACAATAATAATTCGATTGGAATTATCGGGGAGATTACGCATACCCAATTTAGTATGAATAATATAATTCGATGGCGAGAAGGAATCCCCAATAGAGGTCTCGGCTTATATGATAATGCTGATGTAAAGCATGGCTTTACTAATAAAGGTCAGATTCTTGGAGCAAGTACTGGAATAAGTGGTAATTCTTATCAATTAAAAATAGGAAAGTATTCCAATTTTAACGAACTGTCTATTAGGCTTGAAAGACACGAAAGACATCCTAACTTTTACCGATATGCGCAAAGTGCTGGTTTAAATGTGAAACCCTGGGTTGATCATGGTGCTACATGGGATTTATAGTAACACTTTTCAAAATTTATTCATACAAAAGCTCTTTGGGTTTAATTCATTCAAGCAATTACAACTATTTGATCTCAAATGATGACGGTTTTAATAAAAAAGGAGAAAACATTTTAAATTTCAACTTCAACGTACAAATAACCTATCTGTTATAATCCGTACAAAAATGTATATAAAGTACAAATATATATAAGAAAGTTAGTTTTAACGATCAAATAAAATCATTACATTTACATATATATAGTTCTATAGATACATATAAAAAATACAAAACAATTAAAAAGTGGAATCTATATTTTACTTTTATTAAATATTTCCATTATGACAAAATCAGATCAAAAACTTTCGGCACTGTTCTTTGGGCTAGACATTTCACTTCTTCTAGTTACCTATATCATCTCAAGCAGTTTTGTATTAGGAGAATTTGATTTTTACAACAACAGCTCTCTTATTGGAATATCCCTTTTTTTATGGGTTAATATTTCCATTTATAGGAGATTATATCACATTCATCTTCATAATGGTTTTAAGATAAGGTACAGAAACTTTCTAAGAACATTTTTCATATTTGCAGCATTTATTTCTTTTTTCTATCTGTTCTTTAATGTTTCGGTAAATAAACGTGAAGTATTAATGTTTTTTTTATCTGCCTTTTTCATTTTAAATTCAATTTTCAACCTCGCATTAATAAAATATATTCGTTATATGCGAGGTAAGGGGAAAAATTTGAGATATGCGCTGGTGATAGGTGTAGGTAGTAATGCCAAAAATATCCTGGAGTATTTTGAACGCAATGCTGATTTGGGTTATAGAGTAGTAGGATGTATAGAAAGTCCCAATGAGCAAAATGTTCTACCGAAGGAAAAAATCCTTGGAAAACTTAGTGACTTAAGTACAACAATCAAAGAACAAAGAAGGATAGATGAAATCATTATAGCCTTACCTTTTAATTCTTCTGATAAGATTCAAAAAGTATTAGAGATCGCAGATTATTATGGAAAAAGGGTTAAGTATATCCCAGACTACATAGGCTTACTCGGAAGGAATTTTGCTATGACTACTTATGGGGAAATACCTGTGCTAAATATTAGACAGACATCCTTAGATATGCTTCCTAGTTCGATAATAAAAAGAATATTTGATGTTGTTTTTTCTAGTGTGGTTTTATTACTCTTAAGTCCTTTATATTTGATCATAGCAATTCTTATCAAATCAGAATCTCCCGGCCCAGTATTCTATATGCCTATCAGGGTGGGAAGGGACGGAAAGGAGTTCCGTATGTTCAAGTTCCGAAGCATGCACACTAATGATTCTGTATATGGAGGTAAACAATCTACACAAAAGGACGACCCTAGAATCACTAAGATTGGGAATTTCATAAGGAAAACAAGTATAGACGAATTACCTCAATTTTTTAATGTATTCTTGGGCGACATGAGCGTAGTAGGACCAAGACCCCACAGAAGTTTTCTAGACCAGCAACTTCAAGCTCAAGTGGAAGGTTATATGCTGAGACATTATCTTAAACCGGGAATAACAGGCTGGGCTCAAGTGAATGGCTGGAGAGGACCTACAGAAACTGATGAACAAAGAAGAATGCGTACATACCATGATTTACATTATCTCGAACACTGGACTTTCTTTTTAGATATTAGAATTATCTGGTTAACCTTATTTGGATCTAAAACCCATCAAACGGCATATTAACTTAAAGCAGGAACAGGTTTTATCTTCGAGTTAGAAGAGATCTAAGTTAAATCCTCTTATAAAAGATCAGGATTGAACTTCTAAAGTTGGCAACAGATTAAGAACATTTGCTTTCAGTTTAATCTCTTGGATTTAGCATTGAGTCATTCAATCATAACGTTCTTTAGATTCATCAATAAGGCATTCGGACCACCTTTGATTTGGTTGTTTAACATGTCTGTTACCTCGTCTGATTTTCTTAATTTTACTTCAGTGCGTCAACAATCTAGTTGATGCTCATTTTCCAAGTGTATAGCTTTTGCATGCTGACTAGAAACTTAAAGCTTTCTGCCATACCTTGCTGACCTCATATTTGATATCGACACTCGCATCAAGTTTGCCAGATTCTTATGCAGTGCGTAACAGCTATTCTTTAGTAGCTGCCTTACCTCTCTTTGAAAATGGTCATGAACTATGAGTGTTTTAGAGAGCATTTTCTAGGCAGTAGTGGCAAAAGCCTTCAACAATTCCATGCTGATCGCTTATACTTGTTTAATTTTCCCATCACTCATAAACTAATTTAGTGACTTGCCCAAGGCGCTTTAGTGCGGGTTGGCTAGATCCCCCACACAGCCTGTATGAAGAGGACTCAACCTTGTAATGTAATGACAGCTCTTTCTAAAAGACTTCTCATCAATACTCAAATGGTCAAAAATTATATGGAAATAGTTTTTTCTACCTATGCTCCTTTGGGTGCATACATGTATATTTCTGTTCCCTAGGTTAATCCACTACACATGAGTAGCATGCATTTTTAGTCTGGTTCTTGGTTGCTTACAGCATATCAATTACGCCTTGTTCAAATCTCAATCATCCCCCCAAATTTAGCAGGGTTATGTAAAAAAATCTCACTAAAAATCATTCTTATAGATACCTATTCTATTTAATTCGTAAAAAAACGATTTTAAGAGGTAAGCGAAAATGCATGTATAACCAATAGCTAGCTCAATTTTGAAAATTGTCCTTACTCACTTTAAAAACTAAACTCATATTGTATTACCTATGTCCTGTATATTAAAATGGTGTATAGAGAAGCTTAAGCGACCAATTCTATTGAATTAGCATAGCTTAATAATCAGCAAAAAAACCACCCCAATTACTGTCTTTCATAATCATCGTCTAACCTTACTATATCTTCTTCATCTGAAGGATTTTCGGGATCCACATGTATCCATATTTCTGCCACTATACCCCAATTTTTTAATCCCACCAGTCGATGTCTTTCGCCCTGCAATAAAGATACTGTTTCACCAAATTCCATTATTTCCAATTCTTCAAGTTGATCCGTTTTACTTTTTACAATACCTGCTTCCCCTTTTATAAGCTTCCAAAGTTCAGCTCTCCTAAAGTGGTATTGCCAGGAAAGGCGGGAATTCGGGGCTACTAATAAGATTTTAGGACTCAGTTTTTGTTGCAATTGTATTTCTGAAAATTTCACTTCCATGAAAAACAATTCAGCAAAATTTGAAATCTGTTTTTCATCTAACACAAAAAATCCGCCCCATGGCCTTGTTTTATCTACTTGGAGGATATGAAATCCATTTTTCTCCAAAAAATCGTTCACGTGGTGAAAAACTTCATCCTTACTCAAATCTGAAGTAATATTTTTAAATCTCATCTATAATTTTGAAAGTGTTGAATTTAAAAATACATCTATCGTTTTATGAATTAGCTATTCGACAAATGAACACATATAAAATGTATATAAACATGCATTTTATATTTCAGAAGTAATGAATTGCTCGAATTAAAAGTCCGGAGAGGAATTCTCACCGGACTAAGGTATTATCAAATCAAATTCATTAGTAACTTCTCATAAGCTTCGTCATCGACGGTAAGATGGTAGATTGTACCAGAACGATTCATGCTGTCATGGCTTATCCTGCATATGCAGGCTACACTTTGAGGAGTATATTTGGAAAGCTCTGTATTCATCTGTCTGAAATCCTGAACCAGGGAACTTCTAGAAGAATGCGATTACAGAGTGGTGCAGCCCGAAGGATCCTCTTGCTTTGTTCGAGAGGATCTGCGAATCCTAGGACTGCGGGTACGCTGCATCACATTCTTTATCACTGCCTGTTCGGCTTCCAGGCGGTAAAAGAGCTCTTTCAACTTTGCTAACTCATCCCTTAACTGCCTTGTATCCTCTATCAGCAATTTTAGAAAGTAAGCAATCACTGAAAGCAGCATCATGGTCACCACTCCCGCCAGACTTAGCAATAGCTCCGCTGCAGACATGATTCAAGGAGATATGGAACTTGCTCTGATACTATCTGCAACTCTACAATCTCCCCCGCTCCCATTCAGACTCCAGTCTCTCCATCAACTGGAGAAATGCTAGGTTCGTGAATAGCGAGTGTCCCGTTGGCTCTATAGCTGGTCACAGGATAGAGGGAACTGGATTCCAGCTTATCTTCTCCTTGGTAAAAAGAGATTTTACCTTTGTCCCCTATTCCTATCTCCCAGCCTTTCCCCTCGGAATGCATAGCTTCCAGCTCGTACACTCCTTCTGCCAGACAGGCGATCTCTTTTCCAAAGCAGGCCTTGGGAGGCTCACGGGTAAAGCAGAGCTGCTTCTGCCCTAGAAATAATCTCCCAAGGGTTACTGTTGCTTTGTACTTGCGGTGAAGTACCAGTCTCATCTTAGACCTGCTCTACGCCTACCATCTTGGCCGCATTGTGCGCCCCATTGTTAATGGAGTACTCGCTGCCATTCACCATCTGGACGAATTCCACACTGAGCACAAAAGCTCTGTGCGTGCCAGGAAGCAGGGCTTTATCAACGGATAAATTGATTGCCGCAGCCGGATCGATTACCGGAAGCAAAGTTGAAACAGCAGTTTGCACTGCTCTTGCACCCGTCGAAAAATCCAGTCCCACTCCTGTAGCCGATATCCTCAAGTGGGTTGCACCTTTAGGTACTGCCACATAATCCTGAGGGACAAAAGCCGGGATGGCTACCGCCCATGCCGTTGGGGAATCCGTGTAGGTAGTTTCCAAAAAGAGCGTACTACCCAGGGAACTGGAAGCATTCAGCTCCATATCTTTCAGTAGACTCCAGTCGCCTGCACGTACCATACGTTCTCCTCGGTTATTGACAAGATCAGATTGCAGCACCTTCATCATCACCTGGGTGATTCGCTGACTCAGTCTGCTGTCTCCAATCTTAGCGATTACCGGACGTAAAGCATCCCGAACGAGTTTGGCCGAAGTAGCATTATCGGCGAACTCTTTGAGGTTCTCCCGGGTACGTGCAAAGCGTGCATCATTCATGATGCGGCTCTTGCTGACACCTCCTTTTTCACGGGCGAGGTATCCGTCTTTGGATTTGTAGAAAGAGAGTCTTCCTACCTTTCCATTCAGTGTAATTACTCCTGCTTGTTTTGCCATAAGTATATGGGGTTTAAGTGAAACATGCAGGAAAATTGAGTTTTATCCCATTGGCTATCAATTGAATGCGCGATATGTTCGCTAGCTTCGCAAAAAGGAGAGTTTTGATATATTTAACGCTACCTTCTCATATCTTGCCAAGACAAATAGAATCTGAAAACTCACGAATACAGCCATCCTGGGCGTAAAAAGCTGCGTATACAAACACCTGTCCAAGTTCAGGTTCACTCCAAGGTAGCTCCAACACCTGAACACCTGTTTTTCTATAATTTCCTTTATATATCGTGTACACCCGCTTTGATTCAGGTACGTAAGCAATAACAAACAAACTATCCTCATCTCTTCCTGAACCCTGCCAGGCATTGGGTTGCCATGTGATTCTGATAGACGTACCTTCCCGTACTGCCAATCCTTGCTCAAGACCAACTAGCCATCCTTTGGATACTTTGACACGTTCTGGATAAAGTATTGGATTTTTTTCCTCAGGAAGAATGGCATTTTTAATCAGCCAGCTAAGTGTCCTGTTGGTTCCGGATTCAAAACTTGAACCTTTTTTTTTCATCGTAAAATTCAAAGCTTCCCTGAGCGGAGTCACGAATTTCTGGCCTATGCTAAAAGCCTTTTGCTGGTAAAGCTGCCTTTCACTGGCAGGTTTCTTTCTTGGGCCTGGCTTTTGTCTAACCACTGTTTTCCCGTTTAACTGGTAAAACACCAGATTGCCCATGGAGCCATTTATAGTCCCCAATAGGCTGCTATGTATTATTCCCATTATTTTTGATTTTCAAAGTGAACTACTGATTAATAGATAGATATTTTAGAAGTGAATTCGCAGCAATTCCCACTTTGCATGTATCACCCCTCTTCGTTTACGCTACACCCACTGTACTCTCAGTCCAAAGGGAAATAGGAGAAACAAAATATGAAGGAGACTGGGAGGAACCCCGACTGATTAGATACTGGGAATTTACTGCGGCATGGGCAGGCCTAAGTCATATCATTATTTAGGCTGCTTTCTAGTACAGATAGTCGCTGATATCGCCAGGTGGTATTCCGGAGAAATCTGAAAATTCCTGTATAGTGACAAATTGATGAGGTTTCTTATTATGGAAAACCCTGATTTTCTGAAGCAATAACTGTCCGTAGCGCTCGCTTCTTCCCGTGATTTTCTGTACATCTTTAGGATAAACTATGCATCTTTTCTTTGGCATGATTTGACGATGTTTATAGCGGTTGAAGAAGTCCATTTCTCTGTTTGATACTTTCCTCAATTCCGCCTGTGACGATAACTTAAGTTCCCAAATCTTACCTGCTAGTTTTTCAAATCCCAATAGTGTATGGATTCTGTGGATTCTGTGGATTCTTTGTGAAATATTGGATTCTATGAACTAATAAATGAATTAAAATCAGTAATAAATCATGAGATGACTGTCAAATATCTCCTACTTGAACTTACTCTATGTAACAGAAATCAAAGGCACAAAAAGCTTTGATTACGTCAATGCTCCCTACCAGAAAAGAGTATGTCCCTGAATTCAGACTTTCCTTCCAGTTTTTAAGAATTAGGATGGCAAAAAGCCATGGATTTTTTATACAGAATGCACTTAGTGGATTTCGACCCTAAAGACATGTTAGAAATTCGTAAAAACTGGGACTGGATCAAAGAAGCTATACGTCTGTCTTCAGATTCCCTATTTCAGGAAATACAAAAGAAGGAGTTCGATTCGCTTTGTTACTCCACCCAAACCAAAATTCATAAGTACCTATTGAGGGGCAGATACCGCTCCACCCCCTTTGGGTTATGGGCTGGAGTAGGCATCGGGTCATGTGGGGAGACAGCAATACTGTCGGCTCCCTAGCCTACAGAAAAATAGAAAATCTATATTTTGAGAAACCAAGGGTACAATCTCTGCCCCCTAGTAAATACAAAGTCGCTCCTGGGTTAAAGGTGTATGCTGCACCAGGTGACAATTCTGGAGTTACTGTATTCAGGAGGAGGGCTGGAGGATTAGCTATCTCGATAAAAACCCACTTATCCTGATTCTTCTGGCCTATTTTGAACAATCAGAAAAACTCGATGGACCTACCTTTGAACAGTTTTTCAAGTCTAAAAACAAAAATCAGATAGCAAACATCTGGAAAATGGTGCTAGAATCAGGATTTCTTATTCCAGAAAGTTTCCCTGAATTGGGATCACCTCATGAAAGCGAGGGAATGGACATAAGAATAGTTTCAGAAATTAAAGTATACCGGGGAATCCAAGAAAAATTGGAAAAACTCATTTCCGAGATCGGAAATCTTTTTGTTCCTGTAGAAAGTGATTTCTTAAGGAATTTCAAAGTCCTGGTTTAGGTATACCTTCGATGACCGTTTTGTACCTATTGGCCTTCTAGCTCACAGACAAGATTTCTTCTGCAATCCAGTAAATGAAAGTATAGCAAAAGAAAGGGATGACTATCGCTCTGAGGATATACTTTCTATGTTATGGGGTAATGTTGAAGAATTTGACCTAAGCAATTGTTTTGAACTGAAAAGCACAGATCTCCACCACCTCCAAATAGCCTTCAAACTACTGGGAGAAACTGAACTTTATATAGAAAACATTGTCTGCAACCGCCCTTTTGCTTATTCAGGACGTTTTAGCATTGATCCAGAGATTAAAAATTTGGTTGTAGACAACGTTGAAAGCTTGTCTGAAGAAGCCCTATATGCCGACATAATTATGTTCGAAACCTCAAAATCAAACCGCATTTCCAGACATGAAAATGCCTTTAGGTATAGCATATACCCCTTTGGAAATGGGCTCCAAGAAAACCAGTTGGGGGTTGAAGATCTGCTCATAGGATTTAGACGGGATCGCTTGGTGCTCTATAGCCAAAAACTCAACAAGGAAGTTTTACCAGTTGTACAGCACCCGCTGAATCCCAATCAAATCTCCCACACGCTTTCCAGGTTATTCTGGGAAATCGGGAATCAGGATCAGCAGAGGTTTATTCCATACCACAATACTTCTTTTCAGCAAACCTCCTATATACCTAGGCTGACTTGGAAGGGAGTTATTCTTCAGGGAAGGAAGTGGATCCTGCACTCAAAAAACTATTCTGACAAACGTAAACTCTTTCAATTTCTTGCTGCGTCCAAAATACCTTGCCCTTTGCTAGTAGGATACTTAGACAGAGAACTAATTCTTGACTGGGAATATCCTCCTGAACTGGAAATACTATGGGAAGAACTTAATAAGTTGGAAGAGCTCACTGTATTTGAATGCCCTTGGAAAGAGCGGTCGCCTCTTAAAAACAAATCCGGACAACCCCTCTTCCCACAGTTTATTTATTCTTGGAAAGGTAAAGATCGCATTATTGAGAAAATCGATTCTTTGAATCGGATCGTCAGCATTGATGAAAGCTGGATTTATTTGCGCATTGGGATAAAGGAAGAAGGTTTACTGCCGTTATTGCTCAAGCCTTTACCATCCATACTTAAAAGTATTAAGGAAAATTCTCTGCTACAGAAATGGTATTTTTTGTGTTACAACTCCCCTAAACCAGAAATCAGGCTTCGCCTACTTCCTACTGAAGAAGCACAAAAACAAGCGATAACTGCCGAGTTAAAGCAAAGATTGATGGAAACTGGATGGGTCATTACAGTAGACTCAGCACCATACTATCCTGAGTATGAAAAATATAAACTACCCCATAAAGGTATTGTAACCTCTGAATCCATATTTCACCTTGAATCCGAGTTGATACTTCTTGGCAATGAAAAACAGAGAGTTTCTCCAATGCTAACATGGGATGCAATAAAACGTCACTATTGCATAAGTCAGTCTTACATTCAACTCATTGAAATGACAGGCAGAATAGAAATGTTTTTTCACTATTTCCGAAGGTTAGTTAAGGAAATTCCAGTAACAGACCGAAAGAAATTAAGCAAAGCTGATTATTCTACTACTGAATATGAGACTACTTACCCTATTGAGACTTTCTTACCGGAGTTCTCAAAAATCGCAACAGAACAAGATGAAGTATTGATGCGCCTTATCCCAAACCATCTTCATATGTGCTGTAATCGAATGTTTCCAAGAGATACAAATGCGTATGAACGTAAAGTAATCTATAGCTTGTACAAAAGCCTAGGGAGATTAATTTATGGTCGATTGTATAGTTTATAAGTATTTAGAAGTTGGTCTTTATAAGAATCTCCCAAAGGGACAATCATTCCGTTATCAAGGATAATCTCCTTATGCAATATTTTCTGAAGTTTGGTAATATTTATGAGAAAGGATTTTTGGACTCTCACAAAAGTCCATTCAGGAAGCATAATTTCTACAGACTGCAAGGTGGAGCGCTGTTTGTAAATATGGGGAGGAGCGTGAAAGAGCGAATAGTTTTGTTTCTGCTCAACATGGTAAAGGCTGGAAAAAGCAACTTTAGTATAACCAAAACTTGCATAGTCCTCCACCAGAAAATAATCTTTCGACTTTTCCAGAGTTGCTTCCTTTTGTATATTCAGTTTTTTGGAGACCTTTTCCAGAAGCTTATTCAAGCCCCAGGCATTGACAGGCTTAACTAGATAACCAGCCACAGATAAATTGATACTTGGTAGTGCAAACTCTTCATGCGCGGAACAGATAATCACGGGAACACCCAATTCTTCCATTTGCTCTGAAATTAGCAAACCATTGAGATTTTCCATCTGGATATCAGTTATCAAGATATCGCATATTTTTTGGCTGGCTAAACGCAGTCCATCCAAAGGGTTAGTTTCCGCAAATTCCACTTGGTACCCAGGTATTCCTGAAATGAAATATTTGAGCCTATCCAGTGCCAGAGATTCATCATCGATTAGGCCAAGTTTGATTGGGTTTTTCATATGGTAGAGTTAGGTTAAGAGAATAGGTGTCTTGCGTTACATTCGTGGTCAGGGTAGCATTTTCAAAAAAGTAATCCAGCAAGTTTCTGACTGTTTCTATACCGAATTCACTTTTAGCCAGTTTTAACCCCTCGTTGAATTTATTTTGCGTAGAAAAATGAAGAATTGGAATGCTGTTTTTACAATAAATCATCTTTGCTTCTATTAATACCGGGTATTTAGGATCCTGAAAAACGCCATGTTTAAATACATTTTCGAGCAGGGTGATCAAAAGTAACTTTGGCATATATAGCTCTTCATAATGAAGCAAATCCCTATCGATTTTATCCCGAATAATGATAGCGCCCTGAAATCTCAATTTTTGACCATGTAAATACGAGAGTATAGCCTCGACTTCAGAAGACAGGGAATTGAATTTTTCCGTATCAATGTATGCATAGCGGAGTATAGTGATGAAGTGATTTAGATCCTCAAAGAGTTCTGGCGAGTATTTCAATGATTTGGCGGAAATATCTCCTATCAGGTTGAGCGTAAAATGTGGACTGAGTTGGGCTTTATTATGAACAATTCTCAGTCTATCAAAACTGGCGTCAGTTTTCCGTTTTTCCTGAAGGGCTTTAATAAGCGCATAGAATCCCCAAAAAGTGAATGTAATAGCTATGAATACCCATTGTCTCATAAACTCATAGGCTGCAAAATCTAAAGGTGGATGTGGCTCAATTCCGACGAGTAGAAATAAAAAGTATTTAAGTACAGATAAAAAGGAAATTGTAACCAAAGAAAGAGCAATGACTATAAGGGGTCTTTTTGAATAAAAAACAGAAGGGAATAGCCAAAAGAAATAAATGCATGAACAACAAAAGCCTATCAAAGTAGTGATCAAAGCGAAGGGAATCCCACTAGAATCTAACTTAAAATAATAGGTTGAGGCTAGAATCAGGAGAGGATATACCACCCATGGAATGATAAGAATTAAGATTGGCCTTGCTATAAAAGGCTTCATTTTATCATTGACCCACTTTATACTAGGGTTTGTCCCTGAGAACTGAATCTGAGGCGGGGTAAGTATACTTTTCATGTGTTAATAAAATTTAAACAATCCACATGGAATCCCGCATGACTAGTAATCATCACAAAATGAGACAAAAGGTGAAATGTTCGATTTCATAAAATTTCAACTTATGATAAATAAACAAGAAATGAGTCTGCTGAACCTGCGGGCAGGACACACTCAAGTAAACAGACCTTCATCAAGAGGTAGTCAGAAAAATCGTATAACTGGGAGCATTATTCGAGAATGCATCACCACAATTACGAGAATTTAATTTTCTAAGAGTTTTGTAACAGCAATCGGTACAGGCTTATTGCGAATAGCCTGGTTTAAAAACATGTCTATTTTACTTCAGCATTCTATGCATTTACCGGATCGTCAATCCGGTGGGAAAACCCCAAATCAAGCGGATTTCATCTGAGATGGAATCCGTTTTAATTTGTTTTGGTTTTGTAGATCAGAGAAAATCCCAGATCGTCGACGGGGATACCATGAAAGCCAGCAAATTCCTGAAAAGTTATCAGTTGATGCTTTGATTTTCCGTAATGCTCCCTCACTCGCTTCATACAATAATAAGCGTACGACCTACTCCTTCCGGTCAAAATCATGATATCCTGAGCATAGATGATTCTTCTTTCAGCAAGTACCATTAAATGTTCAGCAAATAGATGTCTAAGACAGGGCAAATTATCATTGCCAATGCCCACCTAAGCACTCCCAGGATAACTAAAAAAGGCCTTAATGAAACTAAATTAGAAATAATTTTTTATGAAACAAGTTCTAGTCAGTTTTTTATTTCTAAATATCTAAACAGATACCTTATAACTGAATCTAATATGTAAAAAACCAAACTTTCTTTGGGATCAATCCATAAGTAAGAGAGTTCGGATTTTATTTAAAAACGGTTTTACAAAACTCAATTTGTTTTTTTACACTATTGATAAACATCATAGTACTTATTACATACAGTGAATGAGTAGTTGATATCCATTCCAGTAGTGGCATTTTTCGTCCCGACCCCTACGAATATTTGCTATTCGTCCCAGAATCCAGAAAAAACTCACAAAAGCTTTTGAATATAGTAAGAAATTATTGGCAATGAATGGGCTTTAAAACAACGCCCTTCCCTTTAAGAGAGGAAATTAGTCGGAGGTAAATATGATATAAAATTATGAACAGTACCGTAAGCACACTTCTAATTCAACTATGGACTACCTCACCCCAACCCTCTCCTGGAGGAGAGGGAGTTTGTCAGTGGTAGCTATGATGGGATGAATATGAACAGAATCTTCAGTACCAAACTCTGGACTACCTCACCCAGCTCCCGATATCGCTTCGTTTATCGGGACAGGCTCTCTTCCTTGAGGAGAGTAAGTTAGTTACCTCACCTCAACCCTCTCCACATGGAAAGGGAGCGGTACAATTTCAGATTGGAAATATTATTTAACAAAATAGAAAATGCACAAAATAATTTCAACACTTCTAATTCTCCTATGGACCTATACAGGCTTTGATAAAATCTTTCGCTTTGAAGCAAGCAGAAAGGCATTCCTTAACCAGACCTTTCCGGCCGAGCTGGCGGAGATTCTGGCTTATGCAATACCAATAACTGAGTTGCTGCTTGCCCTGCTCCTGCTCTTTAAAGTCACTAGATGGTGGGGATACTTAGGAAGCATATTGCTGCTAACGGTATTTATTACTTATGTGGGACTGATTTGGGTAGGAGCTTTCCCTAGAGTGCCGTGTAATTGTGCGGGAATCTTAGAGAGTCTGGGATGGGCGGAGCACTTCTGGATGAATCTGGGGTTGATTGGAGTGGCCACTGCCGGTATTCGATTGGAAGATTGATGTCCGTTGACCGGTGTTGGTTGTTGGTTGTTTCTGCTACGGCGGACAGGTGGTGGTTGTAAAGAATTTAAAATGAAAGGAATTTAAAATTTAAAATTAATGTGCTGGACTTGGGCTTAGCAGTGACCCCCGACCCCTTCCCGATAGTTATCGCGGAGGGGAGAATGGAGTTGGGTGCTGGAGCGAAGAATTTAAAATATATAAAAGTAGAGAAGTGTGAGTATCACCCTGAAGGGGTGAAACCATTAATAGCTCCGCCACGGCGGACAGGCATGGGTGAAACCCATGGTAAAAAAAGAATAAAGGCCATTTCCCTTCCCGATATCGCTCTGCTCATCGGGACAGGCAGTCCCTAGATCATAATAGGACAGGAATGTTTGTGCCGAGGAATGGGAACGAAATATCCGACACATCCAGCTTCTGGAGAAGCAGGACAACGGACAGGCAAAAGACGGAAACGTAACGTTGTGGGATGTCGAATTTTGGATGTCGGTAATTTCGAATGTTGAATATCAAATGATGAATGATGAATGCTGAAGTTGGAGGCAGTCGGTAGACTTGCGCTAGAAGAGATTTGGAAGCATGCCGTAGGTATGCACTATGGATAGCCTAGGGTTTTATCCCTGCGTATAAGGATAATAAGGTTGAAAAGCGCTGGCCCAAGATCGTGATTCAGAGACGAAAGCCTATTGCCAGCAAGATGGAGACGAGAAATTATTTAATCTACGTTCTCTTAAAATAATTACAATAAATGCCGGATTGTAAATCCGACGGTTTGAGACCGGGATTACAAATCCCAAGCAGCAAAATAGTGGTCTGTGGAGACACAGACCAGAGTGGAGAATAAAAAGATAAAAACCTTCGACGTTTGGAAAACCTCAAAGGTTAAGAAAGGGGCGGTATTGGACTACCGCCCCACAGCCAAGATTTGGAAAAGCGTAGGCTGTAAAAAATGGATTATAAGAGACGGTTAGATTCCATCTTCTACAATCAATTGAGTGAACGCAACTAGTTTCTAATTCTAAACTAACTAATAAATATATTATACGCAAGTGACTGACAAGTAAAACCTTCGAGGTTTGGAAAACCTCAAAGGTTAAGAAAAGGGCAGGGCTGCTGAATACCCCACCCCGAAAAAATAATTAAATGAAATAAGTATTTCTGGAATCTTTAGGAATAAAACCATCGAGGTCTTGAAGACCTCAATGGTTAGGAATAATAAAGAGACTCATTTCTCTTAATAGCCTGGGGTAAGAGACTGGCTAAACCCAATGAGCCTCCCAAAGGGAGATGCCGAAAACCCATTTCAGAGTAGGCAAACAACCGAAAACGGTTTCCCTGTTTTTGATCTGTTAAAAAACAGGACATAATGATGAAAACTCTAATTAAAAGATTACCACTATTTGCCTTTGTTCTGGCAGCTTTTGCAGCTTTTGCATTCACTGGCCCAAAGGAAGTCCAAACGGATGTCTATGGATTTGACGGTACAAATTGGTACCTAGTCAACCAACCTCCTGGACCAGCAACTTACAATTGTGTAATGGATTCAACCCCGGGATGTCTTTATGATGAGATCGATGGCGAGCCAGTGGATCCAAATACCAACCGTAAATTCCAGAACAACGGGTTAACTCCAATTACGAAATAGTAAAATCTAAACTAGGAGGATCAAGAGCTTGGAACCAGTGGTTCCAAGCTCTTTTTTATCTACCTTTTTCCCAATTCGATTTCATACGGCGGAAGCTCCAAGGTATAATCATCAGTGTTGGATAACTGATACACTTCCCCATTAATCTCTCGCGAATGTCCTGATTCAGCACCAAGTTCACTTAGCCGTTTCATATCATACCATCTGAGGCCTCTGAACACCAGCTCTTTTCTTCGCTCCTGCATAACGAGTTCCAATGCCTGGCTCTGGACTTTGGGCTATCCATTCCTCAAAATCAGAATATCTATGAACTCCCAGCTCATTTAAATAAGTTAAACCTATTTCAACTTCCCCTTGCCGAATGGCAGATTCGGCTGCCAGCAAGTACGCTTCTGCCATACTAACCCCAGTAAACAAGTTAAAATCACCGGTATAGGACCCTTTAAATAATGGCAATCCGTCTGGATCAAGGGTGAAAAACAAAGATTTTCTTAAATCATTCTCCTCATACATGCTGTATAATTCAGGATTAATGTAGGTGGCAGCACTTGCAGTCACCGGGAAACTACTGGTTATGGTATAGTATAAAGTTTCCGCATTAAACAGGCTGAAAGGATAAGGAGAAGATTTATCTAAGGCACTGTAGTCCATTAACTCCCCCTTATTCTCCACAACATAAGCCGCAGAATTAAACGCCTCCTGCCAATCACCTTCATAAAGGTAAATTCTGGACAGAAAGGACTTTGCCACGGACTTGTCGGCCCTTGTTTTGTATTGCGCATTTTCAGGTAATCTCGCAACTGCCTCGTTCAAATCTGCTTTTGCCAGCTCAAGTACCTGATATACATTCAACATTTCAAGGGTAGCATTGATATCTGATTTTAAATTGACAGGAATGCGGGTTTCTTCGGCCAAAGGAGCATTGGGTGCAGGTAAAAACAGTTGCGCCAACTCGAACAAAGCTCTGGCCCTCAAAGCCAATGCTTCCCCGATCAGGATATTGAACTCCGGATCTGAAGGATTATCAATTTCCCCAAGAATATCCAAGCTCACATTGCCATAAAATACCTGACCATGAAGATTCATGTAGTCCACGGAGCGCTCATTGGGTTCAAAGATTGAATTCTTCCACAGATAGGCATTCTGTTCCCAAGGATTAAACGTCTCCCAATTTTGGGAAGTAGTCACCCAATCATCCGAAAGAATAAAGGATATCAGTGTATTGGCATTCAGAAAGTTATAGGAATCTAATAGAGCGCGGACATCTTCCACAGTAGATGGTACCAATATGGATTTCTCCGGCTTTTCCTCCAGGTAGTCCTGACAGGAATAACAGAAAAGAATACTGGCACAGAAGAGAAATTTTATAAAATACTTTTTCATGTGTTTATGATTTTATTTGAAGACCACCTGAAACCTCGCATTTAGGCTAACCAACATTGCATTAGAGGTATAACTTCTGCTCGTTTTCAATAGGTTTTGATTTTAGTTTGTAACAAAACAGATAAAAGGGGTGGCCGTTTTCTAACAGCCGGGAAACCATGGAGTCATATCCACTCACTTTATGAAGAAAAGGCGTTTCCTTTTACCCTTAAATTGACGTAGAAGTCAAACCTTGCCCCCAGTGCAAATGATCTCAAGGGACGGGAAGATTGGAAGTCCGGGTCTAGGGCATCGTCTGAAGCTTGCCAGAGAATTCCCAGATTACTTGCATAGCTATAGAACTCAGCCGAATTAAAAGGAAGTCTCTGCATTCTTGCTTTGCTTAGTGTATAGGAAAAACGAACATCATTGAGTCTGATATGATCTCCCTTTTCCACCAATGCACCGGAATTCATGTAGAAGTTATTTCTTCTTGAATCTGCCGTGGCGGGCAGTGAAGGCACCTGCGTCCATTCTTCATCTCCAGGTTGTTGCCATCTCTTATCGTAATCCCCATGCCCGATGGTTCCACGCAAAAGGGTGTAATAATTAATAGACTCCCTTTTGTAGTAGTATCCAAAGCGATAGGATATATTGACCGATAAAGCGAAACCTTTATATGCAAAATCATTCCTAAATGCGCCAAAACTTGTTGGCCTGGCAGGTCCATGGTACTGAAGGTTCTCTATTGTTGCTTCACGGGAGATCGTCAAGTAATCGCTACTCGGCTCCCCGTCCACGAAACCTCTGGGATCACCCGTATCAGGATCCAATCCTGCCCATTGGTAACTGTAAATATCCATACAACGGACGACCTGCATAGGGATAAGGCATACTGGTATGTGCCATACTAAATAGATTACTGACTGTGGGAAGTCTTTCAAAGTCCGTCACTTTTTCTCTTACCCCACTGTAGAATAAATTGGTAGTCCAGTGAAAATCATTTCTGAACCATCTGACTGCCAAGGTGAGGTGCCGCTCCGCTGATGTAGCTTTCAGCAAAATTGCCGGTAAAGCTTGTGTTTCCGGTAGCTGCGGCGACCGAATTATCCCCTATCAGATCGCGGGAATCTTTGATGTAGTATTCTAGCGAACCTGCCAGAAAACCATTTTGGGTTTCCACATCCAACGCCAGATTGGTAGTCTGAATCTTTTCCCATCTCAAAGCAGGATTGGGAGGGTTCACTATTCCTCCTGCGGTTAACTGCGGATGAATATCCCAGGGTAGAAAAGTTACATACCTAGCGGTAACGTCTGAAGAAAGGCTCTTATCGACATTTCCACTAACCCCATACGTCGCCCTTAATTTTATAAAAGGCATGTTGGGAATACTAGCAAATTTCTCATCCGAAATAATCCAGCTTCCCCCTATTGACCACAGCGGTACGCCTCTCATGTTAGACTCTACACCAAAAATATTAGCCTGATCCTTCCTGGCGCTAAGCGTCAGAAAGTAACGATGGTTCAGATCGTAACCCACATTGGCATAATAGGAAATAAACCGGTCCACTTTCCCTCCATGGGAATCCTCTGAAGGAATCGCTGCCTGCTGCCCAGGATTATAGAGTAAGGGAAATCTGGTAAGCATATCCACCGGCGTGCTGATTCCCATATCGTCACGATACCCATAATAACGGGTTGACCAATTCAATCCTTGAAGATCCCGGATCTCCATACTCCCCTATAGCATTGAGAAAATGTTTGCCCTGCAAGTCCTTGTTGTAGGTTAGTTGGGGACGGAAAGTATGGCTATAGGTGTCAGATTCACTTACATTCAACACATCACCTACCGGCACCGGATAGGTGTAACTTCCATCCTCTGCTACCTGGGTGTATTTATTGATTAAATCCCGGATAGAAAAAAGCGCAAGTGGATCTCTGTCACGTGACCTGTTTATATTTTTCCAGTATTGGTAGAACACCCCTGACTTTCAACATCAGGACTGATGGAGTACTGAATGGAAGGGCTTACCCGAATATCGTACGCCTGGCTACGATTGTCCAACTGACCAATTTCATTCAAGGGAACATAATTCCAGTCCAATAACCCCTTTTCACTGACTGAATTGATGAATCGGGTACTGTAGAGGCTGGCAATAGGCAGAGGGTTGCCCTGCTCATCAGCAAGCCTATCATAGGCATACCCAGCAGGAACCTGTGTCCCCGTAAAGGAATTTTGGCTCGATAAATTAAGTGAAATCCCAATCTGAAGCTTATTCGAACGTGTTTGCCATTGATCTCCCATAGCCAAGGTCCATCTGTTGCTCTCGTTACCGATAATACCCGGGCGGATCTGATCGTAACCCAAGGAAACGCGGTATGCATGCGTATCACTTCCTCCAGCTAGGGAAAGTGAATACTGCTGGTTGATCCCTGATTGCAGGTAATAATCATTCACATCATTTCTGATATCCGATTGCCTATACAACTGTAGCTGTTGATCTGCCTGCTCCTCTGTTATAAGCCCATCCCGCATTGCGATCAGGGTTTCTATGGCCGGAGAGAGCTTAGGCTTATTTGCATTTCTTTCCAGGCTTCTGTAGAAGTTGTTTGCAAACAACTGCTCTTCAATCCCAATAAAATCAGGGATAGACATCGAGGAGAATAAAAGAGATCCTGGGGCTCGGTCACGGTGACATTGGTATTGAAACTCACTTTCAGCGGCTGACCTTTTGCTCCTTTTACCGTTGTAATGACAATCACTCCATTACCTGCCCTAGCTCCCCAAATGGAGGCTGCCGCCGCATCTTTGAGCACCGTAATGGAGGCCACATCATTTGGATTGATGTTTTCCAATGGCCCGTCATAGGGGAAATTATCCACGATGATGAGCGGAGAGGTATTGGAAAATAGGGTACTTCGCCCTCTGATAGTGATGGGTTCATTGGTAGCCTGGCTACCTCTGTCTGAAGATAAGGCAGCGGGGTCACATCCTCCAATCGATTCAAAACCGAGGTACTGACCCTGCGCTGAACCAACTGGCTATCCAAAAAGGAAAAGGATCCCGTTGCACGTTCTTTTGGCAAGGATTGATATCCCGTGGACACAATTTCCACCGTGCTGAGTTCCATCTCTGAAGGCTGTAGGATTAAAGCCAACGCCTCCTTCAAAGGCAGGGTAATTGCCATTTTCCAGGGATTTCATGCCTATGTAGGAAATGAGCAAGGTGTAAGCTCCTTCGGGAGCCGATAGCTCGAATCTCCCCTCTTCATCAGAAATGGTACGATACTGCGTATCCTTTAAATAAATTAGTGAACCGGGCAAAGACAGCCCATCTGCATCTGTTACGAAACCTGTGAGCTTGACGGTTGTTTGTTGCTTGGCCTGACCTATTCCCATGAAAAGGGCCAGAGCCAACAAAGTCATAATAAAATGTTTCATGGCCGTGTGTTAAATGAAGTGGTGTACTGATGTGGTATTTGGGTTTGTATACTATCAAGGATGCTGTAAAGCTTATGGGGCTCCATGCTGTGAAGAGTCTGCATGCGTACTTTTGAATCCGGCCCAATGATCATTTTCTGGGGGAATGCAATAATGCCGTATCGGGAGAGCACCTCACTGTCTTTTTCAGCTTTTAGGTTTAAAAACTGATCAGAGGTGTATCTACCTGTATTCACGCTATTGCGCCAGGTTTCCTCCTCGGAATCGGCATTGATAGTCACCAAGATGACATCAGAAGTACTTAAAGCATCGGAATCCGCAGAACCCTCTTCCAGTAATACTTCCAGTGGAGTCAAAACCCTCTCATAGTCATCTATGCAGAATTTGCATCCGGAAATCCAGTAATGGATCAACAGGGTTTTACCTGTATAATTGGTTAGATCTACCGATTCACCTTGCTCATTGTAAAGCCCTCCAGATAGAAACCCACCTAGCTGAACCTCCCTTAGTGCTTCCAACTCCTCTCTTATCCATGGTGTCTGAACTATAGAAATACTCTTATCCAGCGTCTCAGTCAGGTTATCTCCTAAGCGATTGAAATTGCTTAGCATGTAATGACCGATCAGCTTGTCCTTCAGCTGGGAAGGATACTTATCCAATACCCCCAAAAAACTTGTCTCAGAAATCCCAGCTTCAATTACTGCCAGACCAACCACTGCTTCGATCAGCTGGGGATGTGACTGGACAAGCCCTTCCAGACCTAAGCCATGCGCCCAATCCAAAAATTCAGTAGCCTTTTCAGGAGCTTCCTTAAGCTGCTCGCTGGCAAACTCAGCTCGAGCCACCCCTTCCAGCAATACTGCTCCCTTCACTCGGGCTTCCAAACTTTGATATTCTGCAGGAGATAGGCGCTCCTTATACCCCTGCAAAACAATCCATGCCGGATGCTGAGCTAAAGGAACAAGTAAGTATTCCTTGAGGTGTTCCCAACCTGTTTCAGCAGGCACAAGCACCTTTAGCTTCACATACAGGTCATCAGGCCGCTGCATAGCTTTCTCTATAGCGTTCCCCTGAACTGGTATTGTCAAATAGCCCTTCACTCCTACCTGCAATAAGCAAGGGAGAGGAATTAAACTTGGCTTCGGCAATGGCCTGATCCAGCAAATATTGCGTACGGTAGAAATCTGCTTGTGGACCTCCAAAAAGAGTCAAGCCAGCACCTTGATCAAAACGGATTCTTACCCTATCGGAAGTATTAAAACTCCAGTGTTTAATCAGATTCACTTGTCCATTTGACAGGGAAAAGAATCCTTGATCCATCGATTGAGGCTGGGAAAAGGTAAAAACCTTCCTATTCCCACTTCCTTCAAAGAAGGTACCCTTCTCAGCTACCAAGGGAATGGCTTTCCCTGGGGAAACCGAAGGCGATTCACTAAGCAGCTCTTCCCAATAGGTCAGCTTCAGGGTATCAGGTGAACTGGATGCAGGTATCTCTATATAAAACATTCCTTCCGTGCGGGCAGAAGAGCTTGCGCCCTCCTGCCCTGGGATACCTACCTTTTGATCGCTTACAGAAAAATCTGCAATTCGATCTCCGGCAGACAGGCCAGGCTGATAAACCAAATCTGTACCTGGGGGTGACTCCGCAACTTTACTTTGTGCTTTTAGTGTGCTTATGGGAAGACATAGCAGTCCCATTAAGCAGATGAGTAGTGTTATTTTCATGCTTTTGGATTTTAAGCTGGAAGACGGGAGACCGAAGACGGTAGAAAGGTGTCCGGTGACCGATGTCCGGTGAAGAGGGACCGAAGACCGAAGACGGAAGTGAGTCCATAGTCCATAGACCAGGGTCAACAGCAGTCAGGGGGCAGAGAGCAGTGAAGCAGTCGCAGAAGTGAAAAGTCAGAAAGCTTAAGTCAGAAATCTGAAATCCTAACAACCGACCTTCAGGTCATTTTGAAGGAGTTCCGGCTGAGAAATCTCTCAACTCTAACTTCTTGACTCTTGGCTCTAGCTTCTTGTCTCCTGGCCCTTAATTTCTACTTCTACCCTCCAAATACTTTGTACTTTGTACTCGATACTTTGTACCCAATACAAGACATAATTCTCCCACCTTGCTCCGACCGGGCAACCAGCATTAATGAATAAGAAATAAACTGAAGTAATGGAGCTGTTGACCTGCTTGAGCAGATGATCTCCATCATCGTGTAACGTCTCCCGAAAAATCGGTATCGAGAACTCTCTGATCTGTACGGATAGTCCCGCCGAACATACAAAGCCCAATCGGAAGCAATCAGAGAGAAAAAGTGCCCTGATCCTTAAATCGGATTCTTAGGCTTCAGAGGATACAGGCGATCCACCGCAGCGATGCCCAGTTCCACTGGAAGGATGTAATAAGTAAAGCAATATGACCCAATGTAAAAATGTGCAGACAGATCCTTCCTCCAGAATATTGATCCCGGTAAGCATTTTAATCCAGAAAAAATCAAGGTCTGTTCCATGATACTTGGGTTATTACTAAGTGATTTTGAGACATGCTATAACAGGAATGACTCAATCGTCCTTGAAAGAAAAGGCTTCCACAAAATTTAGCAAAAGTGAGCTCACGTCGCAGCGTGAGCATTTTCACTTCACTTCTACTGTCTATGTTGAAAGTTGGCAGTTTTCTTAGACGAGACTATAAAGTGTAATTGCATTTGAGGATTCTCTCCAAATTTTCACATTGAAAATCAATACTCTTTTTCAATGACTTAGTCAAAAATATAAAAAGATTTCATAAAACGATAATATTTTTACTTTAAAATATATTTTATACCTTTTTTATGAAACTAAAATACTGAATACTGTAAGTTTTCCTTTACTTATATTTGGGAAACTTGGCAGTTTTCAAATGAAAAGAGAGATTTTTAATAGAATTAAGGCCGTCTTGGCTGAAGAAGGAAAGAAAAATATTGATTTAGCTAAAAAATTAAGTGTTAAGGACACGACTGTTTCTCGATGGGTTACAAATGATTCTCAGCCCTCGATTGAACGACTTTTCGAAATAGCTGATTATTTGGAAGTAGATGTGAGGACTCTTTTGGTTTCTAATAAACCAAAAAACAAACCTACTGAACCCGAAGCAATTTAAAACCTTACTCTACACTCCATTTCCGGATTCTATTATCAAGGTCTTTCTTGACTACAATTCCGTTATACATCTGATTAAGAGAAAGTAGGTATTTTAGCATGGTGACGGCGGTTTTCTTCGAGATGATTTCTGAGCTAACCAGTTGATCAAAAATCCAAATCAATCCATGACATTCCAAAGATTGCTTGGAAGCAAAACCCCTTACCAATTTATCACTGCTTAAAACAATAGTATTCTCAAGCCCCATAGCCAAATAGATCACAGTCTTATCCTCCTGAGAAAGCCCTCTTGGAAAAGGAATTTTAGCCATTTTTGCGAAATCATCATCTATCAAATTGTGTATAGTCAATAACTTCCCAGATTCATAGGCCTTTAAAATCTGCTTTTGCTCAGGGAAAAGCTCATTCACCACATCCACCGTGGTATGCATCTGAATATTCAGCTTAAAAAATGCCGCCACCAAATCCAGTTCAATCAGATCAATAAAAATACAAGCATCCGTGACTGCTACTTTCATCAGAAAACAAGATTTTCCTTTCTGAACTGTGCCAGTTTCTGATTCTTCAGAGAGGCTGCCTTACTTACTGAGATGAAGTTCTCAGCAAGCGCCCGGAAGAGCAGTTGGGAAAAGCGGTTGGAATGCTCCGCCCCTTCATAGGCCACTGGCTCAGTTTTTCGATAGCCCAATTCATTAAAACTCGCATAAAACTGCCTGAAGTAATTATCAGAGATCAACTGTAAATCTTTCGACCGATACACCAGCGCTTGCATGGATATTCCATACTGCTGTTTCATAGCAGTCAATTCATGAATGGAAAGCTTACTTCTTTTTCCACCAAGCTCTTTCTTTAAAGTATCCTGAGGGATAAGCATCGCAGTAGCAAAGGCATGGCAATACTTTTCCTTCTGTTTTTCGGGAAGATGATTGACATTCAAAAGCAAATGAGCCAACTCATGGAAAGCAGTAAAACGCTTCCGATCCAGCTTCTCTTTGAATTTTGCTTTATTTAGTACGATCAGCGGAATACGCTTCTCATTCACCCAGGTAGCAAAACCATCAAATTCTTCTGAGGATTCCAGTTCCAGCACCTTAATTTGGTGATCTTCCAACAGCTCTATCACATTGGCTACAGCTCCCCTACCGAGCTTCCATTCATCTCTTAGCTTTTCTGCCGCATGCTCAATATCTTCTTGAGAACTAATAGTCATCTCTGCGAGGGGATTATGAAAGGCAGTTTCTATTCCCAGGATTTCTTCCAGTTCCAGATATCTCCGTAACTCATCTTTGGCAATCTCCACTATCCGAACCCGCTCTTTGGCCGGGTAGTCCTGAAGCTTGCGGAACTCTATCTCTCCAAACTCCACAGCAGTGGAAGTATAGAAGTAATCGGGTCTTACCTGCAGTGCATCCGACAAGATCCCGATCATAGTGCTATCCGGCACCACCTGTCCTTGCTCGTATTTGCTTAGGGATTGTTTGGTGACACGGTTATCAATTTTGTCAGCCAAGCCTTGCAATGAAAGTCCATTCATCAAGCGTGCTGACTTAAGGCGTTCCGCAAAATAATTCATACTAGTGTAAAAGAGGGTTCGTAAAAGTAAACGCAAATGTAATACAGTAGTTTACAAAATTGCACAAAATTATACAGTTGACAACTAGAAGTGACAAACGGTCACTGAAATCAACGCATCATATTTCAGACATATTGACAGAAATAATACTGATTATTAATAATTTATGCAATTTTTCAAGTTAATGAAACCTAGATTGAACGAATTGGAGTTATAATTGATAATTTGTCAATCAAACTAAATTATAGAAATTATGTCTAAAGGTAAAAATCAACATGTAGTAAGACATCCAGAAGGCTGGGCTGTCAAAGGAGCGGGTAATAGCCGTGCTACCATAGTGACTACAACTCAAAGTGAGGCAATTCAAAAAGCACGAGGAATCGCACAGAATCAACAATCCGAGCTATTGATCCATGGTAAAAATGGACGGATTCAGGAACGGGATTCATTTGGAAACGATCCATTTCCACCGAAGGGGTAATATTATGACAGCCTCTTTAATCACTGCATTGATAAAACCTGTTCTTACAAAAGGAGCTTCTGTAGTATGGGAAAATAGAAATCACCTATGCCTTTACGCAAAAACGAAATTTTGGAAATATAAGGATCAAAACATAAGATTCTCCTTGAGTGGACTTTACAAAATTCAAATCCCGAATTCCAATAAGTATTTACTAGTTCTAAACAGAAGAATAGAAAACCAGCTTCAACCAGTCGGTGGAGTATATAAGCGATTTGGGGATGATAGCCTTTTTAATAGTTGGGGATATAAACCTGACAATTCTAAAAATGGGCTTGATGTAGATGAGTTAAGTAATACCGATTTAAGGTTTATGGTGAAAGGCAAATATGCTATCGAAGTTCTCAATTGGTATGAAAGTCAAAAATCAAGAGAAATTGAACCTAAAAGAGAATTTAAAGAGGAATTACTTGATACCAATATTTTGGATAAAGAAACCTTTTCGCACTTTGGGCAACAGCTCGATTAGAAGGTATTCTACTGATCTGCAATGGAGTGATTTCTTTGGGTGTTATGAAATTTTAGTTTATGACGTATTTGAACTTTTACCCAATGAGAAACAGAAAAAATGTCTTTTAGAACTTGCTGAAAAAGGAACGAACCTAAGTTCGGGATATGCTATTGTGACCTGTGATGATATAGAGCAGCTTCGATTTATGGAAAAAGGAAGGCAGATCGCCAGAATAGGAAAGCACGCACAATTACTTATTAACAAAGACTTAAAGAAATGATAGATATTTTCAAAGATTACGTTCTTCAACGAGAAGAGCTAGCCAGAATAGCTCAAGAACTTCAGTTAGACAAAACAAGATCAGATAGGATGGAAACTGCCTACAAGGCTGTTTCTGAATTACTTGAAAAGGACAATGATTTTTTCGCAGATCTAATCATCGAAGTTTATGCCCAAGGCTCAAAAAGAATTGGAACCACCGTAAAACCAATTAATGATGAGGATTTTGATTTAGATATCATACTTCACATTTATGATCCTTATTATCGTCATACCCCTGAGGAAATATACAATGCATTAGTTAGTTCTCTTGAAAATGATAGTTATTATAAATCTATCATGGAAAAGAAGAAAAGGTGCGTAAGGCTGAATTATAAAGGAGACTTTCATATGGACATACTGCCTGCATGTATGCCTGATCATTTCCAACGTGAACGGATCAAAATCCCTGAAAAAGCATTGAAAAGTTGGTCATCCGGGAATCCAAAAGGATATGCAATCTGGTTTTTGGGTATAGCTGCAAAAGCTAAAAAATCCTTACTACAGGAATATTCGCATGTCCTACTAAAGGCTCAAGTAGAAACTGAAACCCTCCCAGCAGAACTTTACTTGAAAACTCCACTTCAAAGAGCTGTACAACTTCTAAAAAGATACAGAGACATTTATTTCGAAGATAAAGATCTTAAAATATCGAGCATTGTCCTAACCACATTAGCTGCACATTTTTATGAAGGAGAAGAATCCATATTTGAAGCTCTGGATAAAATTCTGCACCGAATCAAAAGCAGTTATATGCAGTCAATAAATAGTGGTCATAGATTTAAAGTATTCAATCCAGTTGATCCCGAAGAAGAATTCACAGATTCATGGACACCTGCCCACTACTTTAGTTTTTATGAGTTCATAACTGATTTATATCAAAAATGGCAAAGCCTCATAAACTCCTTTGAAACAAGTCATAAGGAATATATCCAACTTTTCGGTGAAGGTATTTACAAAAAGACTCTAAATGAACAGATGATAAAGTTCACAAAATCCACAAAAGACGTTTTAGTACAATCCAGCGCATTAATTACGTCTGGAAACGCACTAACTGATACTAAAGGTTTTATAAACACTTCAACAGGCATCAAAAATGAACCACATCACAGTTTTGGAGAATAACCTCGAAAATGACAACCAAATAAATTGGTATTTCTTCCTGTCCTGTCAAAAGCTATTGGTTGAGCAAAATTTCCACTGGTTAAAACTGATGCTGGACTCTAAAAACAAACGACTAATTGGTTCTGGTGAAGTGAAAGTAGATCAGAAAAAAATCTCAGTAATTCTGTCATACTCCCCTTTCAACCGCTTTCGGTATGACCGGATTTATATTACAGACCAAGACATAAAATATCATCGAGACATTCATTTGTATTCAGACATGTCGCTATGCTTGTATCATCCAAGAATAGATCAACCTTTGCTACAGAAAATTCCGCTTGTTAAGATGATACCGTGGATAACAGAATGGGTTATATTTTACGAACAGTGGAAAAAATATGGAGTTTGGCTTGGAAGAGAAATTAAACACTAATATATCAGCTATTTAGCATTATCTCTGAATCAACCATCTTATCAATTAATCTTTTATTTAATCTTTTAATCAGAACTCTTAAGTTTTTCTTAAACCATGGTGGTGAATAGGGAGAGATAACAATATTGTCAATCAGATCATCAATATCAATACCTACATGAAAACCATTATGAAGAGCTAAATTATATTCTTCAGGTGCATTTACCAAATACTGATTATTTGACGTACCAAAAACTCGAACTTCTTTCTCATACTCGTAAAACTCCTTTTTAGTAATTGCCAATTTACTTTTTTCAAAATCTGCAAGCGCAATATGATTTTTATAAGAGACCTCTCCAATTTTCAGTCTATCAATTTCTAAGAGTGGATTATAATTTTCAAAAATCCCTGAGTTAATCTTGGAGCTTAATTTAACATTTGAATCTATTTTCTCAAGGCAGTTAATCAATTTTGATACTGTGCTTTTTATAGCAACTCCATTAATTGATCCTCCTAAATAAATTTTCCAAAGTGCATATGACTCTGCTTTATGCAAGGACCAACAGCTGACATAAGTATTTTCCTTAAACCTCTTAGCTATTAAAATTTCCTTCTCAATAGTCGATTTAGTTTTAATTAAATCCTGGCCATTTTGCAAATAGTGCTCCTTTCTTTCATTTAATGATTTTATAGGTATTTCCATTTCAAACCTATCTTCCATTTTCCCGGCATTTGCGAAATAAATCGACCTATTTAATAAGAGATCTAAAAATTTCTCGAATGACATATAGCGCCAAATTATTTTATTTCCATGAAGGGAACCCATTTTTTCAATTTCCATAACTTAAATTATTTAGTTAACTAATCAATTCTGAACAATTGAATAAAAAATATATTTAGATAACTCATTAATTTATAAAAATCTATAAATCAAAGTAGTTTACTCTTTGATAAATAAAATAAGCAACTTCTTCAGGAGTAAATATCCTCGCATCAATAAAGCCATCGGTTGATAATACCCCTTCGACTTCACCATCATCCATTTTTATAAAAATTATTTTCTCGTGCTCTCTTTTAAAAATCACTTCTCTGATTACTCTCCATTCTAATCCACACCATAATTTATTCTGGTAATCCTTAGATAAAAATACAGCCAATAACTTAGATTTATTCTTGTGAATATTTCCAAGATAAATATCTAGTTGAGGACGTGCTAGAAAAGCTTGAAAATCTTTATCATAAAATATAGGAGATCTCGGCAACAATCGCTTTAATTCTTTCAACACCTCTTCTACGAATAGACGGGATTCACCAGGAAAAGAAAAGGCCACATCGAAATCAATTTTAGCCGGATTGTTTAAAATTGATTTCTTTATTGAGTAAGCTCTTGGTAATACGATTCCATGTGAGCTTAATTCTTCAAAAATTTCTACATCTTTTACTGCCCAATGGGTTCTAAAAGATTCAAAGCCAAATATGTCAAGAATCGGGGCTAATTCTCGAAACTGCTCTACTGTAATCCAAGGACTAACCTCTTCTTTACGAAATTCCATTACAATGGTATTCGATTTTTCCCGTATACTCGTTAACCATCCAAATTTTGGAGGTTCATGGAAACCTTCATAGGCAAAAATGCAGGGAAATGTCATCAGCTCCTCTATAGAAGCTAATGTAAACTTCCCAAGCCTTTCAGAAATAGCAAGTGGGGTGTAATCATTAGCACTTACACATCTTTCTTTAGTCAAACTATACATCTTCCCTTCCCATGCATTCTCTTCCCCTGAAACCAGTAAATTATACATCGCAATTTTTTTAATCTTCTATTTTTCTAAGTTGTCAGAATGCCAATTACCTACTATACCTTTTAAAAATTCTCCGCCTGCTCAAAAATTTCCTTGTACACTTCATCCCGATCCACTGGCGGATAATCATTCTCTGCGAGCAAAATAATCAAATCCACTTTCAATTCTGCCTTGATATCATCCCGCTTGCTCCAATCAGTGTATTTGGCTTTGTCATCTACCGCATCTTTGACTAGCTGAGCCAGATGGATCAACTTGTCTTCGGGATAGACAAAATCATACTTTTTGGCCAAGGCTTTCAGAATATCATAGAAAGCCTTCTCCTCGAAATCAATCCCCATCTCAGCAAAGGATTCTTTCTCCTTTTTCATGGCATAATACAGGTCTATGATCTCATTGGTGAAGTCTTCCAACACTTCGCTTTGCAATACATCGGATTCCTTACGTTCATTGTATTTGTCCACCAGCGTTTGAATCTGTTTGGAGAAATCTATTCCCTTGATCTTATTGACTTTTTTGAATTCGTCAATTGCCTTGGCAAGTAATTTCTGTAACAACTTGATCTTGGTATGCGGAAGCTTGATCTTATCGATCTTAGCCAAGTAATCAGCCTCAAAAATATCCACTTCGCTTTGCCCCTCTTCCCCAAGTTTGAAGATCTCCTCTACCCCTTCGCTCTGAATCGCTTCCTGGATCATCTCACGAACTTTTACATTCATCTGATCGGTATCGGGGCTTTCTCCCTTGGTCAACTTGAACACAATGGAACGCACCGCAATAAAAAAATGAATCTTGTCTCTAACTTCATTGGTAAAGGCGGCAGATCCCGAGCAAATATCATAGGCAGCTTTCATCCGCTTCACCAGATTCATAAAGCGTCGCTCCAATTGCTGGGTTAGCTGCACAAAATTCCGCGGCTTGATTCAGGGTATGTAATTGCTGAAGAGGCGTGCCGTCAAAATATGCTCTGTAATCAAACTTATGGAAGATGGCTTCCAGCAGATCCAACTGATCTTTAACCACAATTATAGACTGCTCAATGTCTTCAAAGTTCTGGCTATCCACGGTGGAATACTGCTTCAAAGCCAGATTCATCTGCTTCTTGATGCCAATGTACTCTGACCACTAAGCCTTTTGACTTTCCTTCAAACTTCCGGTTCACTCTGGAAATCGTCTGAATCAAACTATGCTCAGCTGCACGGGCTTGTCTATGTATATGGTATCCAAAAAAGGCACATCAAATCCTGTCAGCCACATATCCACCACGATGGCAATCTTAAAATTACTCTTGGCATTCTTAAACTGTCGGTCCAATTCCTTTCGATAGTCCTGATTTCCGAGCAACTCGTAAAGATCCTTCTTATCGTCTTTTCCCCTTGTCATGACCATATTGACTCTGGCCATGGGAAGGATCTCCTTTCTTGTCTTTTTCACTGAGCACAACTCCCTTCCGCGGCGTGAAGGATTTCTCCCAGGCTGGCCGCAAAGCCAAAATTTCCTGATAAAGCAGATAAGCAATTTCTCGACTGCTACAGACAAACATCGCCTTTCCCAGCAATGTACTTCCTTCTTCTATTCTGGTTTCATAATGACGAACAAAGTCATACGCAATGGCTTTGATTCTTCCGGGATCTCCCAAAATCGTCCCCATCTGCGCCATTTGCCGCTTGCTCTCGTCAATCTGGTATTCATTTCCTCCTGAATCCCGCAACACTCGAATAGTAATGCTCGATCTCCTGAAGCTTGTGCTGTTTTCCGGCAGAGACCTTGGCTGCTCTACCTTCATCAGACGAATCCGCACCGTAATATCATCCATCACCGATTCGGTCATGGTGTAGGTATCCACAATCTCCCCAAACACATCCATGGTGGCATCGATACGGCGTTCCCGTGAAACCCACAAAGGTGGCATTCGGCAGGGAATCATGGAGATGCTTCGCAAAGCCAAAACTCTTCTTCACACCCTGCTCAGTAATCCGAACCTTCTGATCCAGATTGGTTTGGCTGCGATGTGCCTCATCGGAAATACAAATCACATTGCTTCGATCCGTGAGCAATTGGGTGTCCTCATTAAACTTATGAATCGTGGTCAAGAACACTCCCCGCTATTTCTTCCTTTCAACTCATTTCGTAGATCATCCCGACTGGTCACGGACTTGACTACATTGTCTCCGACAAAAGGCCTTTGGCGTTGAGCCTGGGCTTTTGTCCGCTCGACTGGCCATTCCAGATCGGTACGGTCAGTGATCAACACGATGGTCGGACTGGCAAAGTCCACAGACTTCATCAGCAAGCGGGTCAAAAAGAGCATGGTAAAGCTCTTGCCGCAACCTGTCGCTCCAAAGTAAGTTCCGCCCTTTCCATCCGCCTTCGCTCAAGCTTGCGGCGGACAAGTCCCCTTCTTCTTTTTTTCGATGAATTAATATATTATCAAATAGCTTGGTCGCTGCATAGTACTGCGGATAGCGGCAGACGATCTTTTCATCTCTCTTTGGAGCTATCAGGCAGGTAAATAAAATTATGGATGATATCCGTGAGTCGGTGCTTATCCAGCATCCCACGGATCAGTGTGTACATGGCGTCGATGCCATGCACCTTGGTGGACTTGCCAGTAGCTGGATCGATTTCCTGATCCAAGCCTTCGATTTTCCGCCAGACATAGAAGAACTCATAGGGCGCAAAAAAACTTCCTGCCTTGGTATTCACCCCATCGGAGATCACGCAAAAGGCATTGTACTTAAATAAATCCGGAACATCCCGTCGGTATCGATTCGTCAGCTGATCGTAAGCAGAGAACAAAGAGGCGGTTTCTCGGATAGAAGACTTAAACTCAAAAACGACCAAAGGCAAACCATTGATGTAAAGAATGCCATCGGGAATCCGCTTCTCAAAACCCTGTATCTCCAATTGATTCACGAACTTAAAGCGGTTCTTTTCCGGTTCCTCGTAATGGATCAAAGAGATAAAAATATCCTTGTTTTTGTGATTCTCACGCTTCAGCAGAAAGCCATCCCGCACCCAATTCATGATCGTCTTATTCGTCTCATAGAGATCCGAAGCGGGCAACTTCTCCAATTCCCTAATAATGGAAAAGATCTCCACCGGAGTGATTTTCTGCGCGGCATAGCGCTCCAGCAAATAGCCTTGCAGATCCTCCCGTATCAGAACCTCTTCCTTGGCCCTATTAATCTCCTCACCCGGCACATAGGGATAACCCTGATCTCCTAAAAGAGCAATAAAGGCTTGTTCAAGTTGGGATTCGGTGAATTTCATTTATACCTCTTGTGGGATATATTCTTCAAAAAAAGCTAAAATATCATCAATGAATTGTTCCTCTCTCTCCTCAATATCTTTTTTAACCCAGTCATTAAATTGAAAATTACTTAAGTCTAAAATTGTTGCTATTTTGCTTTGAGAGTACTTGTTTTTCTTATTACCAAAATACCCATTTCCAGCTTGAATATTAAGCTTTTTCTCAAACACTATCTTATTACCAAAACGATCTAAGTATTGTAAAGCATCTGAAATATTCCAGCCATTATAATTAGTGTCTTGCCATTTTTTTGGAAAAATATGTTCAATATCAAAAGTATATGGAATCATATTTTTTTGATTTGGATTCAAATATGCATGCAAAAGTAAAAGAGATCTAGACAACCTTGAGGAAGAATGTTTTCTAATTTCAGACCTGAATAAATCTTTATTTAAAACATATCGATATTTCATTCCTTCGCCATTAAATATAGATATGCAAGTGTTATAAGTATCATCTTTAATTGCATTTACTGATGGATAATTAATGAACTTTGAAAAAAGAGGTGC
>NZ_JBVVUG010000033.1:0-5303 GCF_055809615.1 Algoriphagus sp. 10J20-15 | reverse complement strand
ACTCAGTACCCAAAGATGCGGCAGTGATACCCTGTAGAGTAGGCTTAGAAACCGCAGTTTCAGCATCTCGTACTTGCACCAACTTAAGATCCTTACGCTTCAAGCTAGAATTCTCATCTCTCAATCTTCTTGCAGAGATAATCATACCTGGCTTCAACGTAGAAGAATCACCAGCATCCATAACCACCTTACGGTCAAGAATATTATCATTCTCTTCTCTGAATGCCCACTTATCCACTACTTGATTCTGCAGGAATCCAGTATCACCAGCATCAAGGATTTCAACTTTCTGCATCATTTGAGATACGATCACCTCGATGTGCTTATCGTTGATTTTCACACCTTGAAGACGATAGACTTCCTGGATTTCATTTACTAAGTATTCTTGAACAGCAGTTGGGCCTTTGATAGACAAGATATCATTTGGAGTGATCGCTCCATCAGAAAGTGGTTCACCAGCTCTGATAAAGTCATTCTCCTGAACCAAAATATGCTTAGAAAGAGATACCATGTATTTCTTAATTACTCCATCTTTGGACTCAATGATGATTTCTCTGTTACCTCTCTTGATACCTCCGTAAGATACTACACCATCAATTTCAGAAACTACAGCCGGATTGGATGGGTTTCTTGCTTCGAATAGCTCTGTAACTCGTGGAAGACCACCAGTAATATCTCTTGTTTTACCAACAGATCTTGGGATTTTTACCAAGATTTGACCTGATTTAACTTTGTCTCCAGCCTCAATTGCCAAGTGAGCTCCTACAGGAATGTTATATCCTTTAGACTCTTCACCATAGTTGACAATGATTGCAGGGTTCTTAGTTCTATCTTTTGTATCGATAATTACTTTCTCACGGAAGCCTGTCTGATCATCGGACACTTCTTTGAAAGTAACGCCTTCTACGATTGCTTCGAATTCAATTTTACCATCGAATTCAGATAGGATAACTGCATTATATGGATCCCACTTACATAGAGTCTGACCCTTAGTAACTTTCTCCTTATCCTTCACATTGACAATTGAACCATATGGTGCATGATTAGACACTAATGTCTTACCTGTCTTAGGATCATTCACTTTGATCTCACCAGATCTACCCATGACCACCGTTACTGGTTCGCCATCCTTATTGGTAGTCTCGATTAATCTCAATTCATCGTCAAATTCTACAACACCGTCGAACTTAGCTATCACACTCGCTTCTACAGCCATGTTTGATGCAGTACCACCTACGTGGAAAGTTCTCAATGTAAGCTGAGTACCAGGCTCACCGATTGATTGTGCAGCGATAACACCTACAGATTCACCTGTCTGTACCATATGGCCAGATGAGGTTAGATTTCTTCCGTAGCATTTCCCACATACACCTCTACGAGTCTCACACGTCAATACAGATCTGATCTCAACCTCGTCAATACCAGATTCGTCAATCAACTGAGCAACCTCATCGCTGATCATAACTCCTGATTCAATGATCAACTCATCCGTTTCTGGATGGTATAT
Source organism: Algoriphagus sp. 10J20-15 (assembly GCF_055809615.1). Taxonomy (NCBI): domain Bacteria; kingdom Pseudomonadati; phylum Bacteroidota; class Cytophagia; order Cytophagales; family Cyclobacteriaceae; genus Algoriphagus; species Algoriphagus sp. 10J20-15. The sequence goes on along the minus strand of NZ_JBVVUG010000033.1, from coordinate 3,796 downwards.
ATCATGGACAGAAACTCTACCTACAACTCTCTCAGAAAGTGGCTCGACGATATCGTCATTATCTCTCAATGGCTGAACCATCAATCCTCTCAAACTACCACAATCGTCTTCAGTCACAATCATATCCTGCGCCACATCCACTAGACGTCTGGTTAGGTAACCAGCATCGGCAGTTTTCAATGCAGTATCGGCGAGGCCTTTACGTGCACCGTGCGTAGAGATAAAGTATTCCAATACATCCAGTCCTTCTTTGAAGTTTGAAAGGATTGGGTTTTCGATGATCTCACCTACAGAACCTTGAAGGTTTTTCTGTGGCTTAGCCATCAAGCCTCTCATACCACCCAGCTGACGAATTTGTTCTCTGGAACCACGGGCTCCTGAGTGCATCATCATGTAGATAGCATTGAATCCTTGCTTATCCTCTTCCATCTGCTTCATCAGATTATTAGTCAAATGAGAGTTGGTACGAGTCCAAATATCAATTACTTGATTGTATCGTTCGTTATCCGTGATTAGACCCATTAGGTAGTTGTTCCATACTTGGTCAACTTCGTCTTTGGCCTTAGTAATCATCGGCTCTTTTTCTTCTGGGATGATTACATCATTCAGACCCATAGATAGACCACCTTTGTAGGCCATCTGGAATCCAAGGTTTTTGATATCATCCAAGAATTGAGCTGTACGTGCCATTCCACATACCTTAACCACTTTAGCAATAATCTGCTGAAGTTTTTTCTTGGTCAAAAGCTCATTTACATAACCTACTTCTTTTGGTACAAACTGGTTGAAAATCAATCTACCGGCTACGGTTTCAATAATCTCATCCTTGTAACCTCCATCTTCGGTTCTTACCTGTACTTTACATTTGATATTCGCATGCTTGGAGATTTGCTCCTCATTCAATGCGATGATCACTTCTTCAGTGCTGTAGAATGTCATTCCTTCGCCAGGAACCTTCTCCTCTGGAGTAGATCTCTTACCCTTGGTCACGTAGTATAGACCCAATACCATATCCTGAGAAGGTACAGTAATTGGAGCTCCGTTGGCAGGGTTAAGAATATTGTGCGAAGAAAGCATCAACGTAGAAGCTTCCAAGATCGCTTCATGTCCAAGCGGTACGTGAACTGCCATCTGATCACCGTCAAAATCGGCGTTGAATGCAGTACATACCAATGGGTGAAGCTGGATAGCTTTTCCTTCTATAAGCTTTGGCTGGAAAGCTTGGATACCTAGTCTGTGAAGAGTAGGGGCACGGTTAAGGAGCACAGGGTGTCCCTTCAATACGTTTTCCAAAATATCCCAAACCACAGGATCTTTACGATCAACAATTTTCTTGGCCGACTTAACTGTCTTCACAATACCTCTTTCGATCAGTTTTCTGATGATGAAAGGCTTGAAAAGTTCAGCCGCCATATTTTTAGGAAGACCACACTCGTGAAGCTTCAACTCAGGACCTACCACGATCACAGAACGACCGGAGTAATCCACACGCTTACCGAGCAAGTTTTGACGGAATCGACCTTGCTTACCTTTCAACATATCGGAAAGGGATTTCAAAGCACGGTTTCCATCAGATCTTACTGCATTTACTTTTCTAGAGTTATCGAATAGAGAATCTACAGCTTCCTGAAGCATTCTTTTTTCGTTTCTCAAAATTACCTCTGGAGCTTTGATATCGATCAATCTCTTCAGACGGTTGTTTCTGATGATAACTCTTCTATAAAGGTCATTCAAATCGGAAGTCGCAAAACGACCGCCATCCAAAGGAACCAATGGACGCAATTCCGGTGGAATAACTGGAACCATACGAACAACCATCCACTCAGGACGGTTTTCGATTCTTGTTCTAGCATCACGGAATGCTTCTACCACTTTAAGTCTTTTCAGTGCTTCTGCTTTTCTCTGTTGAGAAGTATCAGTAGCAGCTTGGTGACGAAGTGCATAAGAAAGGTCATCCAGATCAATTCTTGCCAATAGCATCTCCAACGCTTCAGCACCCATTTTGGCGATGAATTTATTTGGATCCTCATCGTCAAGCATATGGTTTTCCTTAGGAAGCTTGTCCATGATATCCAGGTATTCATCTTCAGTCAGGAAGTCCAAATATTGAACTCCCTCTTCTGCTTTGATGCCTGGCTGAACAACCGCATAACGCTCGTAATAGACAATCTGATCAAGTTTCTTAGTCGGAAGACCAAGTAGATAACCGATTTTATTAGGAAGAGATTTGAAATACCAAATGTGGGCAACTGGTACTACCAGCTCGATGTGCCCCATTCTCTCTCTTCTTACTTTCTTCTCTGTAACCTCTACACCGCAGCGATCACAGATAATACCTTTATACCTGATGCGCTTGTACTTGCCACAATGACACTCCCAATCCTTTACAGGACCAAAGATTCTCTCACAGAACAAACCGCCCATTTCAGGCTTGTAGGTTCTATAATTGATGGTCTCTGGCTGGGTCACTTCACCGTTTGAGCTATCCAGAATTGATTCTGGGGAAGCCAAACTGATGGTGACTCTGGAAAAATCATTGTTAAGTTTTTTATTTTTTCTGAACGCCATAGTTTTTTGAAAGATATGTAAAGGGCTCTTGCGAGCCCATTCGCTTTATTAATCTAGGGTAATTTCAAGAGCCAAACCTCTTAATTCATGAACCAATACGTTGAATGATTCAGGAATATTAGGCTTAGGAAGGTTTTCACCTTTCACAATCGCTTCGTAAGCTTTTGCTCTACCAATTACGTCATCAGACTTCACTGTCAGGATTTCCTGAAGTACGTGTGATGCACCGAATGCCTCAAGTGCCCAAACTTCCATTTCTCCGAAACGCTGACCACCAAACTGGGCTTTACCACCCAATGGTTGCTGCGTGATCAATGAGTATGGACCGATTGAACGTGCGTGCATCTTATCATCTACTAAGTGACCAAGCTTCAGCATGTATGCGATACCTACTGTAATTGGCTGATCGAATTTCACACCAGAAAGTCCATCGTATAAGTAGGTACGACCATAAGCTGGCAGCCCTGCCAATTCCAATTCGTGAGATACTTCTTCCATGGAAGCACCATCAAAGATTGGAGTAGCATATTTCTTATCCAGTTTCTGACCAGCCCAAGCCAATACAGTTTCGAAGATCTGCCCGATGTTCATACGAGAAGGTACACCCAGTGGATTCAATACGATATCCATTGGAGTTCCATCCTCAAGGAACGGCATATCCTCGTCTCTTACGATTCTTGCTACTATACCTTTGTTACCGTGACGCCCCGCCATCTTATCACCAACTTTAAGCTTGCGCTTTTTAGCGATGTAAACTTTGGCAAGCTGTACGATACCTGCAGGAAGTTCGTCACCTACTTCAAGTGTAAATCTTTCACGCTTGAATGTACCTGCAATTTCATTTCTCGAATTAATGAAGTTTTTCACCAATTGAGCAATCAACTCATTGGTATGAGGATCATTGGTCCAATCGTCAAGAACGATGTCAGAAATAAGGTTAGCCTCTTCAGGAACATTGTAATTACTCTCATCTCTGTAAGGGTTCTTAGCAGGGAAAAGATTATTCTCAATATTCTTTTGGTTGAACTTCTGTCCTTTAGTGATAATCTCATCACCGAACTTATGCTTAACACCTTGAGAAGTTTTGCCATCAAGGATAGTCACCATCTTATTGATCATTCGAGCTCTGATACCCAAAAGATCTTTAGAATAGCGTGCTTTCAGTTTTTCAACCTCAGCTTTAGCCTTAGCTCTTACGTCTTTATCTTTTTTAGGTCTTGCGAGGTGC
>NZ_JBVVUG010000032.1:0-263754 GCF_055809615.1 Algoriphagus sp. 10J20-15 | reverse complement strand
CTACCTTTTTTATTTATCGGCAAGAGAATATCTGAGATTAAAGCCTCTTTTCTGGTAAGCTCCTGATAGAGACGGGGAAAAGTTTCCGCAAAATAAAAATGCCCTGATGACATAATCATCAAGGCATTTTCTATATAACTTTTGGTATATTAAAGCTTTTTCAAAACAATATTTCGCCAATAAACTTTTATCCCACCACCATCGTGGATTTGAAGGTTAACGCCACCTTTTCCTGCTCCTATTTTAGCATCAGAGAAGTTGACCATTTCTACTCCATTAAGATAAGAAGTAACATTATCTCCTTTTACTACAATCTTCATTTTGTTCCATTCTCCAAACTTCAAGTTCTTGTCTTTTTCAGGATCAGGCTTTACCAACCAGCCTCTACCGTAAGATTCGTAGATCCCGCCAGTATCATGACCTGGAGGCGCAACTTCTACTTGCCACCCAGAAACTTTTGTGCCTTCTACTGTAGATCTGATAAAAACGCCTGAATTTCCATTGGCCTCTTGCTTGAATTCTAAGGTAATTTCAAAATCATCGTACTCTTCATCTGTACCTAAATAACCATATCCTTTATCAGGTCCACTTTCTGAAATCAACAAGCCATCCTCCACGTACCATTTCTCTGTACCATAAATGGTCCAACCGGAAAGGTCCTTGCCGTTAAAGAGTTTAATTTTCTTCTGCGCGTAAGCAAAATTTACAGATGCTAACAAGAGCATCACCACTATTACCTTTTTCATATGTTTATAATTTATCATTCTTATGTCATCTATCCTATCCTTGCTCCATTCTGTAAAGGCAAGCATTAATTGAAATACTAGCCACGAATTATACTTGAGTATATGCTCGGAATTACAATTTTCTAATCTTAATATTTTTAAACCAGGTCTCAGCTCCATGATCCTGAAGTGAGATTAACCCTGTTTTTGAAATTGCATAATCAGGAAAATCATTCCACTTACCCGAATTACGTGCCGTTGTCCATGCTTCAGAGTAAGGAACGAACTCAACGGTCTTTTTCCCATTCAAATAATAACTTGATCCCTCTTCTGAGAAAATGATTTTGGAAGTATTCCATTCTCCTGCGGGTTTAACTGCTCCTTCGTAATCCGGCTCTGTCATTGCATAATCCGCGCCAATTGACTGCCATTTTTCCAGAGGTTCGGCAAAACCCAACTGATCTATCATCTGATATTCTGGTCCAGTCTCGTATGGAGCATCGTATTTTGGATCCTCTACCACATGATAAAGTACTCCACTATTTCCTCCCGGCGCTATTTTCCAAGTCCATTCCATTTCAAATTGCTCAAATTCCACAGGACCAAATACGATATCGCCTCCTATATCACCACCTTTTCCTAATGCTTTCAAAGCTCCATCTTCTACTGTCCAGCCATCTGAAGGAAAGCTATCTCCGTTGAAAGCTCGCCAACCATCGGTATTAGTACCGTCAAAAAGTAACATCCAGCCATCAGCTTTCTCTTCCTCTGTAAGTGAGTTCTCTGGCACCAAAACCTCTTCAACAACTGTTTCAGTAACAGAATCTTCTGCTGGCTTAGGCCCACATGACCAAGCTAAGGCTAATAATGCCACCCAAGCGTATTTTGTGTTTTTCATAGTACGATTAATTACAAACTAATTAAAGTCAAAAGTTAATTGATTTTTTTAATAAAGTCCTTCGGGTAAATGAATTTTTTCATGAGCGGTATAGGGAAGAACCTCCTATTTCTTTTACTAATTTCAAATATTCTCGAAATAGGATTTAGCTTTCAAAAGCCTACTACCATACCAAGAGAACATCTCCCCATCTACTATTCTAATTTTAGCTTTCGGCAACAAGGATTGGTAGAACTCAATATGACTTTCTTTAAATGGAAAAGGCTCCGAACTAAGCAATAGGTTTTCAGGATTCAATTCAACCAGTTCCTTCTCAGATAGCTCTGGATATCGCGCAGTCTGAATTAAATTCTCATACCCAGCAAAATCCAACATCTCATTTATAAAGGTATTAGTTCCTACTACCATTATTGGATTCTTCCAAATCAAATAAATGGCAGAGCCTTTCCTATGCAATGGTATTTCAAAGTCTGAGTTCAATTGCTTAATGATTGCTTCAGCTTTCTCTTCCGCATCTAGCATTTCTCCCAAACCCTCGATCATCTCCAAACTATCAGCCAGCGTATAGATATCACTCATCCAAACAGGGTACTTCCTCATTAGCTCTTCTATTCCTACCTGCTCATTCTCCTCCTTATTACCAATAATTAAATCCGGGTATAAAGAATCAATGACATCCATTCGATAGTCCTTTGTTCCACCGATAATTGTTTTTCGATTTTTGAGTTCAAGCGGATGAATACAAAACTTGGTCACACCTACAATTCTCTCCTCCAAACCCAAATCAACCAACAGTTCAGTCTGAGATGGAACGAGTGAGATGATCCGTTTAGGAGTTGAAGGAAGTGCTATTCTTCGCTTAAGTTGATCTAGGTATTCCATGTAAAAGCAAAAAAGTCCACAGGTTTTTAGCTGTGGACTCCGTACTTATTTTATATATCTAAAATCAAATGTAGGATCAAAATCCACTAAGAACTCATACATCAAGTTGATCACCTGCTCAATGTCATCTTTACTGGCAGTTTCTACGGTGGTATGCATGTATTTCAAAGGAAGTGAAATCAATGCCGATGGCACCCCTTCATTTGAATAAGCAAAAGCATCGGTATCTGTGCCAGTACCTCGTGAGGCTGCAGCTCTTTGAAATGGAATATCATTCTTTTTCGCTGTCGCAATAATCAGATCCAATAACTTCTTGTGCACCGAAGCGCCCACTGGCAAAACTGGCCCTTTGCCTGCAGTGAAATCTCCACTTGTCACCTTATTATATAGAGGCGCTGTGGTATCATGACAAACGTCCGTAATAATTGCAGCATTAGGCTTGATTTTGGCAGCGATCATTTGAGCGCCACGAAGACCAATTTCCTCTTGTACGGCATTTACTATATAGAGCCCAAAAGGTAATTCTATGTTATTCTCTTTGATTCTCTTGGCAACTTGGGCGATCATGTATCCGCCGATTCTGTTATCCAAAGCTCGGCCAGAGTAGTATTTGCCATTCAATTCAGTCAACTCATCTTTAAATGTGATCACACATCCTACGTGAATACCCATTTCCTCCACCTCATCTTTGGATCTTGCTCCTACATCGATGAAGATATTGTCTAAAGTCGGCGCATCTTCTTTTCCGTCTTTTCTCACATGGATCGCCGGCCAGCCAAATACTCCAGGAAGCACACCTTTATCTGTATGAATATTTACCCGCATGGATGGAGCGATCATATGATCGGAGCCTCCATTGCGGCGCACATAGATATAGCCGTCATCTTTAATGTAGTTAACGAACCAGCTAATCTCATCCGCATGCGCTTCAATCACGACCTTATATTCTGCCTCTGGGTTGATCACCGCAACAGCAGTTCCATAATTATCTGTGAAATAATCATCCGCAAAAGGCTTGACGTAATCCAGCCAAATCTGTTGACCTGAAGCTTCAAAGCCTGTTGGGGAAGCGTTGTTGAGGTACTTATATAAAAAGGTATTCGAATCCATTGAAAATTGTATGTGAAAATTGATAATTGAATTTATTAAAGCGGAATGTTCCCGTGCTTCTTCCTCGGAATTTTATCGACTTTGTTTTCAAGCATTTTGAAGGCTTTGATTAGTTTGACCCTAGTTTCCGAAGGCATGATCACTTCATCAATAAATCCTCGATGTGCAGCCCGATATGGGTTGGCAAACTTATCCGTGTACTCATCTACTTTTTCCTGCAGCTTAGCTTCGGGATCTTCAGCTTCTGCGATCTCTTTTTTGAAAATAATCTCCGAAGCTCCCTTTGCTCCCATTACTGCAATCTCAGCAGTAGGCCAAGCAAAGTTCAAATCTGCACCAATGTGTTTAGAATTCATTACATCATATGCGCCCCCGTATGCTTTTCTGGTAATGACCGTAATTCTAGGAACAGTTGCTTCTGAGAAAGCATACAGCAATTTAGCCCCATTAACGATTATCCCATTCCATTCCTGATCTGTGCCAGGCAAAAATCCAGGCACATCTACCAAGACCAAAAGTGGGACATTGAAACTGTCGCAAGTTCTTACGAAGCGTGCAGCTTTTACAGAAGCATCATTATCCAAAACTCCAGCCATAGACTGAGGTTGATTTCCGACAATACCAATACTTCTACCCGCAATTCTTGCGTAACCAACAACAATATTGTCGGCAAAGTTTTCATGAATCTCTAAAAAGGAATCCTCATCTACGATTCCTTTAACAGCATCACGAATATCATATGGCTGGTTTGGGTTATCCGGAATCAAACTATCCAGCTCCTTTCTGCTTTCATCCTCCAAAAGTTCATAAGGATAAACTGGAGCGATTTCCTCACAGTTCTGAGGCATATAGCTCAATATCTTTTTGATATGCTGGATACATTCCAACTCATTTGCACAAGCAAAATGCGTCACACCGCTTTTAGTGCTGTGAGCTGAAGCCCCGCCAAGTTCCTCAGCAGTTACATTTTCTTGAGTAACGGTTTTAACCACATTTGGCCCAGTCACAAACATATAGGAGGTGTTTTCCACCATTAATATAAAGTCAGTAATCGCAGGGGAATAAACTGCTCCACCAGCACATGGCCCCATGATCGCAGAGATCTGAGGTACAACTCCAGAAGCAAGTGTATTTCTATAAAATATATCGGCATATCCCCCAAGTGAATTCACCCCCTCTTGGATCCGAGCTCCCCCAGAATCATTCAATCCAATCACAGGAGCACCATTTTTCATAGCCATATCCATGATTTTGCAGATTTTCTCTGCATGTGTTTCGGAAAGAGAACCTCCAAAAACGGTGAAATCCTGGAAAATACATAGACTAACCGCCCATTGACTTCTCCGTACCCGGTAATCACACCATCACCCAGGTAATGTTCTTTGTCCAGACCAAAATCCTTTGCTCGATGCATGACGAATTTATCAATCTCCTGAAAAGTACCTTCATCCAACAATAACTCCACACGCTCACGAGCAGTGAGTTTTCCTTTTTTGTGTTGAGAAGCTATTCTTTTTTCTCCTCCACCAAGGAGTGCTTCCGCATTTTTCTGCTTCAGCAGCTCTATCTTTCCTTCCTTTCCGGGCAAATTAAAATTGGGTTTATCCTGATTGCTCATAGTATAGTTTTTAGACTTGCTCAAATATAACAGGCTTTGTTAGCTATGGAAAGGATTGTTTCCAGATGTAATTATTGTAAAAAGAAAGTAGTAAAAGCTGTTAGGAAAAATCCATAGCCAAGGAAGCTTTCGCCAGCACAGCTTCAGTAGGCTACTAGTTGTCGCTGTTCATCTCCGTGAAACCTCAGCGCGTGCTGTAATGAACTAGTGTTTAGAAAAAAAATCAGGCAATTAAATTTATATGGAAAGACCTCATTTCAAATAACTTTCTATATTCGCCCATCTTTAAAAATTGGCAGCGTATGAGTACCCGAAAGGCGGCGGTAATTGACATGGGCACCAATACATTTCATTTGTTATTGGTAGAATTGGATGATGTAACTTTTAAAACAATTTACAAGGAGAAAATCCCTGTCAAATTGGGAAAAGGCGGAATCAATCAAAATAATCTTGCTGAAGATGCGGTAAAAAGAGCATATCATACGCTTAAACATTTTAAAAACCTGATCGATGGTGAAAACATAGATCAGGTTTTTGCTTTTGCTACCTCTGCTGTACGTAATGCTAAAAATGGCCCTGAATTCGTCCAAACGGTCAAAGAAACCATTGGTATAAACATTCAAGTACTATCCGGCGAAGAAGAAGCCCAAATGATTTATCAGGGTATTCGTTTATCGGGATCTCTTAATGGGCAAACCGAACTAATGATGGATATTGGTGGTGGTTCGGTCGAATTCATCATAGGCAACAGTCAGGAGTCATTATGGAAACAAAGTTTTGAAATAGGTGGCCAACGTCTACTGGAGCTTTTTCATTACCACGACCCAATTTTACCTGAAGAAATCGATAAGCTGGAAAGTTATTTGGAAGAAAAGCTTCAGCCACTAATCCAAGCGATTCAAAAATACAAACCTTCAGGTCTAGTAGGAGCTTCAGGCACTTTTGACACCCTGACTGACATTTACTTCGAATCCATGCTCCAATGCAAACTCACTGGAAGACATGTTTTTGAACTTCCTGTGGAAGAATACGAAGCGATTCATCGTATGATTTTAAGTAAAAACAAGGAAGAGCGCCTCCTGATTCCTGGTATGATTCCAATGAGAGTAGATATGATCGTGGTCGCTTCAAGTTTGATCGAGTTTATTTTGCGATATATTGAAGTGGATTTCATCACCTGCTCCCATTATGCATTGAAAGAAGGAGCCATCGCTTCCTTGCTTATTCCGGAGCAGACAGCTCTTTAAGCATTTCTAAAAAATATCATTTCTTATATTTGGCTGGTAGTTTTTCATCAGATTAATCCACTATTCCTATGACCTATTCCTTCGAACAACTTCACGCTTTTACGCTAGGCATGCTAACTAAAATAGGCTGTCCAGAAGACCAAGCTAAAACTGCAGCGGATGTATTACTGTCTGCAGATCTGCGTGGTGTGGATAGTCATGGCGTAGCTAGACTTTCTGGATATGTGCGTTTGTGGGAGAAAGGAAGAATCAATGCTACGCCAAATGTGCGTGTCGTTCACGAAACACCTTCCACTGCTGTCGTTGATGGAGACGGTGGATTGGGCTTGGTTGTAGCTCCATTTGCAATGAAAGTTGCTATTGAAAAAGCTAAGATTGCCGGAACAGGTTGGGTCTCTGTGAAGAATTCAAATCACTACGGAATCGCAGGTTACCATGCTATGAAGGCTTTGGATCATGACATGATTGGGATTTCCCTGACGAATGCAAGTCCACTGGTTGCTCCGACTTTTTCACAGGAGAGACTTCTCGGGACGAATCCCATAGCAGTTGCGATCCCTGCTAAAAACCAGCCTCCTTTTGTGGCAGATTTGGCGACAACCACTGCAGCTAATGGGAAATTAGAAATCTTACAACGCAAAGGAATGGACACGCCTACTGGCTGGGTTCAAGACAAAGAGGGAAATCCAACTACTTCCGCCAATGGTGTAAAAGACGGTGGAGCGCTACTACCTCTTGGAGGCGACCGGGAACATGGTTCTCACAAAGGATATGCATTAGGGTCAGTTGTGGACATTTTCTCGGCAGTACTTTCAGGTGCCAATTACGGTCCTTGGGTTCCTCCTTTTGTCGCATTCCTCGAGCCAGACCCTAATCCGGTCGGAGAAGGAATTGGCCATTTCTTCGGTGCAATGCGCGTAGATGCATTCCGCCCTGCAGACGAGTTCAAAGCACACATGGATAATTGGATCACTAGATTCAGAGCGGCTAAACCTACACCTGGCAATGAGAAGGTATTGATCCCAGGTGATCCTGAGCGGGAATTAGAAGCTATTCGTATGAAAGATGGAATTCCTTTGCTTGATCCTGTGGTAAAGGATTTGACTGAATTGGGAGAGCGATTTGGTGTGAAGTTTTAAGGATGTGGGGTGTTGGATGTCAAGTGACCGATGTTTTAAGTCCGTAGAGATTACCTGAAAAGAGATTGGAGATAGGAAGTGATAAACATACGATTATTTAAACTATCTTTTTTTAACTTTATCTCATGCCCATCACTCCCCTCAGTCCCCGACCCTCATTCGAACAAAATCCTAAGCTTGCCAAAGCTGCAAGTAACCTGAGTTCGCTCATTACTGCAATTGAGAAAAAGGGAATTCCTCAGGCTCAGCAACAGAAAATCAACGAAATCATCGCTGGAGCTAATAACTTCTCTGGACCAGATCCAGAATTGCTGAAGCAATTAAAAGCAGCTCAAGCAGGTATCATCAAAGTCCTAGATTTAGAACTGAAACTTGTCCCGCAAAATCACTATCAACTCCAATGGCTAGTCTTAGGAATGGCTGCGTTTGGAATTCCAATTGGTGTTGTGTTTGGAACCACCATGGGAAACATGGCTTTATTGGGAATAGGACTTCCCATTGGGATGGCAATTGGTATAGCTGTAGGCACATCTAAAGACAATCAGGCAAAGGAAGAAGGCAGGCAGCTGGATTGGGTTGCCAAATAACTTTTCATTTCTCATATTAACCTGCGTCTTGATATTTACTAAGACATTATTTCTATTCAAATTTCCTCAAACACATATTCAACTTGCCAATACTTAAGCAATTCGTAAATTGAAGCTTATTCACACCCATAACCTATGAACCCCCTAAATCGAAGAGAATTTCTAAAAGGCAGTACTGCCCTGATGTCCTTGGCTAGTTTCGGCTTGCTTGGCATGGACTTCAAAGACAGGAAAGGTCCATTGCAAGTAGCCCTAATAGGCACCGGGTGGTATGGCAAATCTGATCTTTTTCGATTGATTCAAGTGGCAGACGTGGAAGTGGTTGGGCTATGTGATGTCGATAGCATTCAACTAGCAGAAGCAGGGAGATTAGTATCCACCCGACAAAAGTCCGGGAAAGTCCCAGCACTTTATGAAGATTATAAAGAACTTTTAGCAAAAGAAAAACCTGAATATGTACTGGTTGGTACTCCTGATCACTGGCATGCGCTGATCGCAATTGATGCATTGAAAAGCGGAGCACATGTTTATTTACAAAAACCGATTTCAGTGGATGTAATTGAAGGAGAAGCTATTTTGGCCGCTGCCAGAAAATACGATCGCAAAGTGCAAATTGGAACTCAACGCAGAAGTACTCCACATTTGGTACAAGCGAAAAAAGAAATTATTGACTCTGGAAAATTAGGAAAGATTTCCCATGCTGAGGTTTGCTGCTATTATCATATGCGAAACAACAGCAATCCTCCCGTGATGCCTGTTCCTGAAAATCTGAATTATGACCTATGGGCCGGACCAGCCCCAATGCTACCTTATCGAGGTATTTTGCATCGTGGCTGGAGGGCATTTATGGAATATGGAAACGGAATAGTGGGCGACATGTGCGTACACATGCTAGATACAGTTCGGTGGATGTTGGATTTGGGGTGGCCTGTACAAGTGACTTCTACGGGCGGGATCTATGTGCAGAAAGATAGCGTGGCTAATATTTCAGATACCCAAACTGCGCTTTTTGAGTTTGATGAATTGAATGTAGTCTGGCAGCACAGAACTTGGGGCAATCCAGTGGATAAGGATTATCCTTGGGCTTTTAAAATATACGGGGAAAATGGAATGCTCGCTGGCAGTCCTATGCGAGCGGATTTTTATCCGGAAGGGCGAAATAATGGTGAGCAAATCCATTACCCGGTGGTATTGGAAAAGGAGCAATATCCAGAAGATGTCACCGAAAAAGACAATGAAGTTCACGCTGCACCTGCTACGCGTGAGCAAATGAGAGACTGGCTAAAGGCCATAGAAAGTGACACTTTGCCTGTTGCAGACGTTTTGGAAGGTCATATTTCTACCGCTTCCTGCATTTTGGCAAATATGTCTATGGAACTAAATGGAAGACCACTTCGCTACAATCCTAAAACGATGAAGGTTGAAGGAGATGAAGAAGCCACGGCACTTTTGAGAAGACCTTATAGAGATGGGTACATTCACCCGGAACCAAATAAAATCTAATACTTATAACTAATAAATGGAAACCGAGTCTCACAAAAAGGCGCTCGGTTTCTATTTTTTAATACAATCGGGATAAATTGAATTTTCATTGTCAAGATCTATGATTCAAATAAGACCCGCATCCAAAGAAGATTTAAAACTAGTTCAATCTATTGCCTACAGGACTTGGCCAGACACTTTTGGAGAAATTCTTAGCCCAGCCCAAATCGATTACATGCTAAATTGGTTTTATGATATACCCCATCTCGAAGAGCAATTTGAGAACGGTCATATTTTTTTGCTTGCCTATGAAGATGGAGTAGAATTAGGGTTTACGGGAATTCAACCCAATCTAAAGCCAGGTCAAACCAAAATCCACAAGATATATATTCTTCCCACAGCTCAAGGAAAAGGTATTGGCAAAAAATTAATTCAGGCTATTAAAAAGATTGCCTTAGAAAATGAGCAAAGCAGTCTACTGTTAAATGTGAATAAGTATAATACGGGAGCCATTGAATTTTACGAATACTTGGGTTTTGTAAACATCAAAGAGGAAGTGATAGACATTGGAAATGGCTATGTAATGGATGATTATGTGTTTGAATTGAAACTTTGAGGATCTAACCTTTGAGGTCTTTTTTTGACCTTAAAGGTTTAAAATAAAAATTTAAAGTTTTAGAGGAGATTTCTCAGTCGTTCCTCCTTCGAAATGACACCTCAAAGGTTATTCAAAATAGTCTCCCAAAGGACCAGCCCATTGGCTGGAGCTGGTGGAAGCTTTTCAAATTTATCCGAAGTCTCGAATCGAGTTTCAATTTCCGACAAATCCATTTCACCCTTTCCTATCTGCCAAACAGCAGACATCATCATACGCACTTGATGATGAAGAAAACCAGAACCAGTGATCTCGAAGTAATAAATATCCTGCGGAAAAAACTGTCCTAGAAATTCATTGGAAGTGTAAATCCCAGAAGAAAGAACTTCTCGGACATAGTCAGTTTTGTTTTCTGAAGGTTTGCAAAAGCCTTTAAAATCATGCTTCCCTTTAAATAATTGACAAGCTTCTTTCATCGCTTCCCAATTCAAATTCTCCTTTATATTGACTAGAAAAGCCGAAGCGAAAGGATGGAAATCTATTGAGTTAGAAAAATAATAGCGGTAAGTTTTCTGCTTTACGGATTGGATCAAATTAAAATTGGTGGTAACCTCCTGCACGGAATTCAGCTGAATATCCTGAGGCAAGTGTTCATTCAAATCGGGCAAGAGTGAACTCATTTCAACTTTTTCCCGAAGGAAAATCTGAACATACCCTCCAACACAGGAAACTCCAGAGTCTGTTCTGCTTGATCCAATCAAAGAAAAATCCTCATGTCCCAACACATGTCTAATCACTCGCTCCAATCTCCGCTGCACCGTAGCCTGATTGGGCTGAGGAGCCCAACCCTTGTATCGAGCACCGAAATAGGAAATGGAAAAAAGATAGAAATGTGGTCGGGATTGCAATGAAATAACGATTTGTGATTTGAAGTTTGAAATTAAGGGAATTTAGATCAAACCATCAATTCATTATATTTTTAGTTCAAAGTGTCCTCTTTAGTGAAAATGGAATTTTTGGGAATGCCAAAATGAATGAGGTATTCCATAAAAATCACATTTATACATAGGTATCTCAAGAAGGAACCAAAAGCCTATCACAAATATAATTACTAGATTAAGCGTCCTTACTTTACCCTCTTTGATTTTTATAATTCCAAAAATAATTATTAGGGTTGATAAACTTGTGTAGAAAAATAATTGACCGAAAAAGATGTTTGAGGAAAATATATTACTGGATAAATCTGCTGACTTATCAAAGAAGTAAGATAACCCTACCCACATATTCCTGTATAACCAAAAGGAAAATATTCCAATTGTCACGTAAAACCAACCAATTATTTTAGTATTCATTAATTCATAACTTCATCTTGTCTTAACTGGCTGTGTCCAGGCCGTTTCTGTATCACCAATCTGATAAGGATTTTCTTTGGGTTTGGAGGAAATGATTTTAGCTCGAACATACATATCATCTGATTCCAAAGTATACGATCCTGAAGTTCCGCTTATTTCGCTCAATAATATTCCGCTTTCTTCTGGTGAAGATTTTTTGGTGCCAAAGAATTGGATTTCATAGGATACACCTTCCTCCGCCTTCACTTCGACATTTAGCCTTTTTCCACTGAAGTCTATTGATTCCAAGGTTACACCCGTACTTGAATAGAAATCCCCACGCTCCATAGCTTCAACCAAAGATGCCGGGTCTAAGCTTTCAGACAAAACCATTACCCATCCTCTACCTGGATTGCTACTATTTTGATCAAAAACATGATAATTATGCGCATCATCTACAGCCAAACCATAAAGCAATGGCTTCCCCGCTTCCAGATAGGCTGCTTGAACTTTGTCCCAAAGCACTTCCATACTTGGCCTCAAGGAATCACCGTAATTATTGACCTGCGGATGACCATTATATACTTCAAAAAAACGCTCACCATTCAATGCTATGATATCTTCTGGGGTAATCGCCCAGATAAAATTCGGATGATTGATATGTAAAAACATTGGCACTCCTGTAGAATCCCGCTGTGCTTTCACGCGATCCAAACCATTTTGCATAATCTCAGGAATAGAATTCCCTCCTTCTGCAGGTATTAGTTTCTGAATGTTCGTCACATTCATATGAAGTGGTTTACTCTCAAAACTCTCAGTTAACTCCTGCGATTGAATGATTAGGAATTTTCCTTCTTCCTCAAACATAGGCGCGTATTCTGCTAGGGTTTTTAACTTGACTTCTATCCTACCTGCTGAATCCTCACGATATTGAACTTCATCTCCATACTTATCCAAGTATTTCTGAAAGCCCATTTCATGAGAAGGGGATTTCGGAAGTAACTTCCATTTTTCACCTTCCGCCAGCGTGTTATGATCCGATAAAACCACAAAATCATAGTCGTGTGATTTATACCAATCCATGATCATCTCAGGATAATCATCCCCATCGGACCAATAAGAATGCGTATGAAGATTGCCTTTGTACCATTGTTTGGTGGATACAGTCTTTTCTTGAGAAGTGCAGGAAATCAAGAAAAATAAGGAAAGAGTAAAAATGGAATAGCAGCGTTTCATCAGATTGGGGTTTAGAATCTTAAGATAAGCAACCCAAAGTTCTCAAGTGTTAGATTTTGATTAAGGATTTAGCAAGAATTTAGTGTCTGAGTGGCAGTTCCAACTCCATAAAATGCAATCTGGTATATTTAATTACCTCACTATTTGATAAATTAGGTAATGCCAACCGTACTTTACATTTCAGGATGGAGACTTTTCTTTTATTCAAATGAAGGTTCTGAGCCAATCCACATTCATGCACAGAAAGCTGACATGGAATGTAAATTTTGGATTTTTACCGAGGAAGTAGACATTAAGGAAGCTTTTTCGTATAATTTGAGTACTTCAGGGAGAAAAGAGATTCGTAAGATAATTTTCAAGAACTTTGATTTGATTGTAGACTCTTGGAATTCTTATTTCAATAAATAATATGAAATGCCCCAGAAAAAAGTTCTCACGCAAGGGAATGATTTTATAGGGTATTCTATGTGGCCAATAAAAATCAATTATCAACACATGAAAGTTAGCTACCATATTTCTTACATTAATTTCGTCAATGATAAAATGATCCTCTCAGTAGATGAGCGGGAAATCATCCTTGATATTGCGGATGTATCCAACAAACTGTTAGTAGCCTCGGACATGGAGCGTTCCATGTATAAGATCTCACCTTCCGGATATGGCATTCACTGGCCTTTGATTGATGAGGATATTTCAGTGAATGAGTTGATTAAAGATAATAAGAAATAACTTGGGCTACGGACGAAGTTGGGCGGGAAGATTACACCGAATAGAGGGTGTACCTAACTGGGTATATTTAGTTTTTATGATATTTCTCCTCACAATTATAGTATTGGTTTGGATGAAATTTCGAAGTGAAAAAAAGTCACAACAAACGTTTAATGAGCAGGCTTTTTTGAAAGAGTTTCTAGGTTTTAAGAAAACCAAAGAATAGATAGCTCACCAAATATTTTTATACTTTTCTGTTTAAGAATTGGAATCGATGTTTTATATCAAATACAAAAGGATTAAAAAAGTCAAATAAATTCTCGGTTGCTCACAATCGATGAAATGAATAAAAAAACCACCCCATTCCTGAGGTGGTTTTTTGCTAATATTCGAGTTTACAAATCTCGAACAGCTCAATTCTATATGGTTTACCTTAAGCCAAAATCTTCGCTGCTAACCAATCGCCAACTTCAGAAGTTTTGTAGGATGTACCGCCATCAGCAATATCTTCGGTTACATATCCTTCATCAAGTGAAAGATTGACTACATCAGAAATTAGTTGCGCTTCTTCTTTCAAATCAAAAGCATAATCAAACATCATCGCAGCTGATAGAACTGTTGCCAAAGGATTGGCAATATCTTTTCCAGCAGCTTGTGGATAAGAACCATGAATTGGTTCGAACAATTTGATAGAAGTACCCAAAGATGCAGAAGGCATTAAGCCCATAGAACCTGAAATCACTGAAGCCTCATCTGTCAGGATATCTCCGAACAAGTTTTCAGTGATCAAGACATCATAAGCTTTTGGCCACTGAATCAATCGCATCGCTACTGCATCTACGAATTCATATTCTACTTTCACATCTGGATATTCCGGAGCAAGTTCTTGTACGGTTTCTCTCCAAAGTCTAGAAGTAGCCATCACATTTGCTTTATCCACGCAAGTCAGGAGTTTTCTTCTTTTTTGCGCAGCTTCGAAACCCATTCTCGCCAAGCGAACAATCTCATGCTTGCTATACACATTGGTATCAAAAGCCTTGGTACCTTGCTCATTTCTTCCTCTTGGCTCACCGAAGTAGATTCCGCCAGTCAATTCTCTGAAGAAAACAAAGTCAACACCATCTACACGATCCAATTTCAAGGGAGATTTGTGCACCAAAGAAGGGAAGGTGAATGTAGGACGAACATTGGCAAATAAGCCCAATTTCTGACGCATCAATAACAAACCTTGTTCTGGACGAACCTTAGCTTTAGGGTCATTATCGTATTTCGGATCTCCGATAGCTCCGAAAAGTACTGCGTCTGAGGCAGCAGCTATTTCGTGGGTTGAATCTGGATAAGGTTCACCAGTCGCATCAATAGCTGCGGCTCCTACTACTGCTTCTGTAAAAGTGATTTTGTGTCCGAATTTCTGGCCAATAGCTTTCACTACTTTCACAGCCTGGTCGATTACTTCAGGTCCGATGCCGTCACCCGGCAACAGCGCGATATTCATTTCCATAAAACTTGGATTCTTCTTTCGTTGGTGTTTGATTGAATGATTCGACGATGTTTAGCATTTTCTCTGTGGCCATCATCGCAGCCACTGTTTGATCGGGATCTAGCCCTTTCGTTTTAAATATTTTTCCATAATCCCAGGTCACAACGGTCTCCACAAAAGCATCTGTTTTGCCTCCTGGAGGAATCGAAACGTGGTAATCGATCAACTTAGGAAGTTGTCTTTTTCGGGATTTGTAAATTTCTTTTACTGCACGCATAAAAGCATCATACTGTCCATCTCCAGATGCATGGGCGTCATAGGATTTGCCGTAAATGTTTAAGCGAAGTTGCACAGAAGGCTTGAGCCCTTGAGAATGGGTCATGTGGTAGCCTTCGATGAAAATATTTTTGGAAATGGAGTTATTCTGCAACACATCGGAAATGATGTAAGGCAGATCTTCCGTAGTCACCCGCTCTTTTTTATCACCAAGTTCGATGATTCGCTGAGTCACTTTCGTCAGCTCGTCCTTTTCCAAAGAAATCCCCAACTCCTCCAAATTCTTAAGGATATTAGCTTTGCCGGAAGTTTTACCTAGGGCATATTTCCGCTGACGGCCAAATCGCTCAGGAAGCAAATCGTTGAAATAGAGATTCTTTTTATTGTCCCCGTCGGCGTGTATTCCTGCAGTCTGAGTAAAGACATTCTCTCCTACCACCGGCTTATTTGCTGGAATATGCTGTCCGGAAAACTGCTCTACCAATTTACTTACACGGTAGATTTTCTGCTCCTGCACATTGATCTGAAGATCAGTGAAATCTTTGATCACTGCAATCACTGACTCCAAAGGAGCATTTCCAGCTCTTTCTCCAAGTCCATTGATTGTGGTATGAATTCCTGAAGCTCCGTACATGATGGCTTCCATGACATTGGCTACAGAAAGATCGTAGTCATTATGCGCATGGAAATCAAAATGAGCGTTCGGGAATTTGGTAGAGATTTGGATGAAAAATGCCTTTGTCTCTTCCGGAGAAAGAAGTCCCAAGGTATCTGGGAGCATAATTCTCTTCACGGGAAGTGTGGTCAGAAATCCAATCAAATCCAGCGTATATTCCTGAGAATTCCGCATACCATTCGACCAATCTTCCAGATACACATTTACATCAATCCCATTTTCCTGAGCGTATACTATGCTCTTTTGAATATCAGCAAAATGCTCCTCCTGAGTTTTTTTCAATTGATGCACAAGGTGATTAAGGGAACCTTTAGTAAGTAGATTCATCACTTTGGCACCAGCCTTCAACAGCCAATCCACCGAAGCAGGTGTATCTACAAAACCTAAAACTTCTACTCGATCCAGATAGCCTTTCTCGGCTGCCCAGTGAGTGATTTTCTGCACCCCTTCCAATTCCCCCTCTGAAACTCTAGCTGAAGCAACCTCTATTCGATCTACCTTCAATTCATCCAGCAAAAGCTTAGCGATCTGCAGCTTTTCAGAAGGCAAGAAGGAAACGCTTGAGGTCTGTTCACCATCCCTCAGCGTTGTATCCATTATTTCAATGCGCTTCCCTGCGGTCATTTTTACTTATTTGTTAGCAGCAAAAGCATCGATTTCATCTGACATATTCAGTAAATAGTCGATATCGTCAAAGCCATTTTGCATGTTGTCTTTTTTGTATTCATTGATGTCAAAAGATTCGGATTCTCCAGTGGAGTCCAAAGTAATCTTCTGACTAGGAATGTCTACAGTAATCGTAGTTTCAGGATTTGCAGTGATGGTTTCCAGTAATTTATCGGCAAATTCCGGGGAAACTGTCACTGGCAAAACACCGATATTTAGACAGTTATTTTTGAAGATGTCTGCGAAAAAGCTTGAAACCACACATCTGAAGCCGTAATCGTAAATAGCCCAAACGGCGTGTTCTCTGCTGGATCCAGAACCGAAGTTCCTTCCTGAAACCAAGATTTTACCGCTGTAAGTAGGGTCGTTCAGGACAAAATCCTTTTTAGGATTGCCTTCTACATCATATCTCCAGTCACGGAAAAGATTGTCACCGAAACCTTCACGCTCTGTAGCCTTAAGGAATCGAGCTGGGATGATCTGATCTGTATCCACATTGTCTGTCGGTAATGGAACCGCAGTGCTCGTGAGAACAGTAAATTTATCGTAAGCCATTTTATTTTAATTGAAAGATTGGAAAATTGGAAAATTGGAAAATTTGATCGTTCATAAACTTTACTTACCGATTCAAATTCTTACTTCCCATTTCTGACTTCGTATTTTTAATTTTGAAAAACTTCTCTTGGATCGCAGATTTCACCGGCAATGGCTACTGCTGCTACGGTCAAAGGAGATGCGAGCATTGTTCTTGCTCCAGGTCCCTGACGGCCTTCGAAGTTTCTATTGGAAGTAGATACTGCATATTTACCAGAAGGAATCTTATCATCGTTCATCGCTAGACAAGCTGAACAGCCCGGCTGACGAAGTTCGAATCCAGCTTCTTCCAAGATTTTAACCAAACCTTCTTCATGTGCCATTTTCTCAACTTCGCGAGATCCTGGAACGATCCAAGCAGTGATGTTGTCAGCTTTTTTGTGACCCTTTACATAAGCCGCCACAGAACGGATATCTTCAATACGTCCATTGGTACAAGACCCTACGAATACGAAGTCAACTTTTTTACCCTTGATAGCTTCACCTGGCTCGAAGCCCATGTAAGCTAAGGACTTCAGGTAAGAAGATTTATTGCTTCCTTCCATGCCTTCAGTGGTAGGAATATTTCCCTTCACTTTGATTCCCATACCTGGATTGGTACCGTAAGTGATCATCGGTTCGATATCCGCAGCATCGAAGTGATACTCCTTATCGAAAACAGCACCTTCGTCTGTTTTCAAAGTTTTCCAGTGAGCAACAGCTTTGTCCCAATCTTCGCCTTTTGGAGCGTATTCTTTACCTTTTAAGTATTCGAAAGTAGTTTCATCAGGAGCGATCAAACCTCCACGTGCTCCCATTTCGATAGACATGTTACAAACCGTCATTCTAGCTTCCATGGAAAGACTTTGGATCGCTGATCCAGCATATTCCACGAAGTACCCAGTAGCACCTGCCGCCGAAATCTGTGCAATTACATAAAGTATCAAGTCTTTGGAAGTTACACCTGCTCCAGCTACGCCATCGATGGTGATTCTCATTTTCTTAGCCTTAGACTGCATAATACACTGCGTCGCCAAAACCATTTCTACTTCAGAAGTACCGATCCCGAAGGCAATTGCTCCGAAAGCGCCGTGAGTAGAAGTATGGCTATCACCACACACGATAGTCATACCTGGCTGCGTGATACCCAATTCTGGACCAATCACGTGAACAATCCCATGATGAGCAGAGCCCAAATCGTGTAGTTCGATGCCGTATTTGGCACAGTTCTCACGAAGTCTTTCTACTTGCATGCGTGAAAGCTTGTCCTTAATTGTTTTATCCTGATCGACTGTAGGTACGTTGTGATCTGGAGTAGCTACTGTTCGGCTTGGGTTTTTCACTCCAATTCCACG
Source organism: Algoriphagus sp. 10J20-15 (assembly GCF_055809615.1). Taxonomy (NCBI): domain Bacteria; kingdom Pseudomonadati; phylum Bacteroidota; class Cytophagia; order Cytophagales; family Cyclobacteriaceae; genus Algoriphagus; species Algoriphagus sp. 10J20-15. The sequence goes on along the minus strand of NZ_JBVVUG010000032.1, from coordinate 245,170 downwards.
CTTTTCCAAGTTTAGAAAAGCGACTGGAGAAGTTACTTCATGGATAAAATGCTTATCGATGAAGAATACATCTGGACCAGAGGGAACGGATTTCACGACGTGAGCATCCCAGATTTTATCAAATAATGTTGTCTTTTCCATAATTAAGCGGTCGCGTATTCTTTGACCGGGATTTTATTGAGTGCATCTACAAAGGCCTGAGCTGAAGCCAATACGATGTCTGTATGTGAGGCAAAACCATAGTAAGGTTTGTCTCCTTTGATTAATCTCATATGAACTTTTGCCACATCATCACTGCCGTGAGTGATGGCCTGAATAAGGAATTCTTCTAATTCTACGGCTGGCTTGGCGATTTTGTCAATAGCCTTCAGAACTGCATCTACAGGACCATTTCCGCTTGCAGTAGACGTGTGGGATTCGTCTCCGATTTTCATTTCTACCTGAGCTTGAATTGAGCCATTTGATGAATAAGTAACTTTACCCAATTCAATAAAATTGGAATCAGTCACAAACTTACCAACCAAGCCCATCAGGTCTTTACGGCCTATATCGCGCTTGCTATCAGCCAAAATCAAGAATTCTTCATACACTTCACGAAGTGCCTCACCTTCCAATTCTACACCCAAAGCATCCAAATGGTGCTTCAAAGCAGCTCTTCCGGATCTTGCTGTCAACACAATTGTTGACTCACCGACACCCACATCTTTAGGATCAATGATTTCGTAATTTTCTCTGTGCTTCAATACACCATCCTGGTGAATTCCTGATGAATGTGCAAATGCATTTCTGCCAACAATAGCCTTATTTGGCTGTACTGGCATATTCATCAATTTAGAAATCAGGCGACTGGTGTTGTAAATTCTTGGAGTTACGATATCAGTATGTACCTCGATGGTTTTATGACATTTAATTGCCATAACCACTTCTTCCAGGGAGGTATTTCCTGCTCTTTCTCCGATACCATTGATAGTGACTTCGACCTGACGGGCCCCATGCTGTACGCCTGACACCGTGTTTGCCGTAGCCATTCCAAGGTCATTGTGACAATGGGTAGCAATAATCGCTTTGTCAATATTTGGCACATTATTCTTCAAACTAGCGATAATAGCACCGTATTGCTCTGGAAGGGTATATCCTGTAGTATCAGGAATATTCACCACAGTCGCTCCTGCCTTGATCACTTCCTCAATAATCTTATTTAGAAAGTCTGCGTCTGCACGACCTGCATCTTCAGCATAAAATTCCACGTCATCTACAAACCGTCTTGCAAACTTCACTGCAGCTACACCCCGAGCAATAATATCCTCGGGAGTGGAGCGCAGTTTATATTGAATATGATATGGTGAAACACCGATTCCAGTATGAATACGACCCTTCTTCGCGAATTTGAGGGATTGAGCCGCTACTTCGATATCTTTTTCTACAGCTCTGGAAAGGGCGCAGATAATCGGGTTAGAAACTGCCTTTGAAATCTCAAGTACAGAATTGAAATCTCCTGGACTCTGAAATTGGAAAGCCGGCTTCGATAATATCTACACCTAGTTCTTCCAGCGCTTTTGCTACCACAATTTTCTCCTGGGTATTCAGCTGACACCCGGGTACTTGCTCCCCATCTCTCAGGGTAGTGTCAAATATCCATAGCTTCTCACTCATAATTCTTGGGGGTTTTGTATTAGTTATTTTCTGGTCTCAACTGACGGACGACAGCACCTGCCTGCCACATTTCAGAATCTCTCAATTCTTTCAATTCAGCTTCCAGTTTCACTCGGTAATCTTCTTTAGAGTTCGAGTCAATAGACTTCTGAGCCTCTTGACCTGTTTTTACACTGTTGTATAGTTCTTCAAATACCGGCTTAGTAGCATCTCTGAAAGGCTTCCACCAATCCAAAGCACCTCTTTGAGCTGTAGTAGAGCAGTTAGCATACATCCAGTCCATTCCGTTTTCAGCGACCAATGGCATCAATGACTGGGTCAATTCTTCCACGGTTTCGTTGAAAGCTTCAGAAGGAGTGTGACCATTTGATCTCAATACTTCGTACTGAGCTGCAAATATACCTTGGATAGCGCCCATCAAGGTACCTCTTTCGCCAGTCAAATCAGAGGTTACTTCACGATAGAAGTCTGTTTCGAACAAATATCCAGATCCTACGCCAATACCTAGAGCTACAACCCGGTCTTTTGCCTTACCAGTTCCATCCTGATAGATTGCATAAGAAGAGTTCAATCCTCTACCTTCTACAAACATTCTTCTCAAAGATGTACCAGAACCTTTTGGAGCTACCAAGATCACATCTACGTCAGCTGGAGGAACGATACCTGTTTTTTCTTTATAAGTCACACCGAAGCCATGAGAGAAATACAATGCCTTTCCAGGAGTAAGGTGTTTTTTAACTGTTGGCCAAAGAGCGATCTGGCCTGCATCAGAAAGTAGGAACTGAAGGATAGTACCTTTCTCGCATGCTTCTTCCAGTTCGAAAAGTGTTTCGCCAGGAACCCAGCCATCAGCTACAGCTTTATCCCAAGTCTTGGAGCCTTTACGCTGACCTACAATCACGTTGAACCCGTTGTCTTTCAAGTTAAGTGCCTGACCAGGACCTTGTACACCGTAACCTAATACCGCGATCACTTCGTCTTTGAGTACTTCTCTTGCTTTTTCCAGTGGAAATTCTTCCCTAGTTACTACGTTTTCTTCTGTTGAGCCGAATTTTAATTTCATCTGTTTTTTTATTTATTACTAGTGTTTGATAGGTTCCAGAGGAAGCCTTTTTATTGGTTTATTATTATTTGACAAAACTGTCAATCGTGAGCATTCTCTTTGCAACAGCTACTCTGCCTGATCTAGCAAATTCCAGAAGACCATAGCCTTTTAAAATTTCCAGTAGCTCCTGTGTTTGCTCTTTGTGGCCGGATAGTTCCAATACCACAAAATCAGGTTCTGCGGCAATGATTTTCGCATTGTGCTGACGGATGATTTTCTCCAGTCCTGCATCCAGTCTGGACACTGGGATTTTGTACAATGCTATTTCCTGATAGACTACGCTTTCATCTTCATGGTAAAAAGCCTTGATCACGTCAATGATCTTTTCTATCTGATTGACCAGCTGTATCACGGTATCCTCAGAAGCGGTGACTTCGATGGTGATCCGATGGATTCCTTCCAAGCGGCTCTCTGAAGCAGTGAGTGCATCGATATTGATACCTCTACGGGTAAAAATAATGGTGATGCGATTAAGAATACCGATGAAATTTTCGGTAATAACGAATATGGTATATCGTTTCATTTAGGGTTGGTTTAGCTAAGTCTAACCTCTTCCACTGAACAGCCAGTGGCAATCATGGGGAATACATTGTCTTCTTTTTCCACTACCACTTCGAGGAAATAAGGTCCATCGTGAATCAGCATATCTTCTATAGCTTCTTGCAGATCATCCCTGACGGAAACTTTCTGCGCTTGAATATTATATGCCTCTGCTATTTTGATGAAATCAGGATTATCAAGTTCGGTAAAAGAGTAGCGCTTGTCAAAGAACATTTGCTGCCACTGTCTTACCATTCCAAGAAAATTATTGTTAAGTAACACAATCTTCACTGGAGCCTTGGTCTGCATAATGGTACCCAATTCCTGGATCGTCATCTGGATACCTCCATCTCCTACTACACAGATTACCTGTCTGGAGAAATCATACATCTGGGCTCCTAGAGCTGCTGGAAGGGCAAACCCCATAGTTCCTAAGCCACCAGAAGTCACTTGTGTCCGCGGTTTCTTGTAATTGAAATATCTCCAAGAGATCATTTGGTGCTGGCCTACGTCAGTGACTAGGATCGCATCATCAGCTTTGTATTTATTAACCTGATGAATTACTTCACCCATGGTCAATCCAGGTTTAGTCGGTGTCAAATCAGGATCGATGACTGTTGCTTTCTCCTGATCTGACAATTCTTTGAATTTTGCCATCCAATCCGGATAGGTGTTTTTATTCACAGCGGCAGTCAATAATGCCAAGCTATCCTTACAGCTGCCTAATACAGCAACTTCACATTTCACATTTTTATTGATTTCTGCCGGATCAAGTTCCAGGTGGATCACTTTAGCCTGCTTCGCGTACCGCTTTAGATCTCCGGTCACCCGGTCATCAAATCTCATTCCCACTGCGATCAAAATATCACACTGATTAGTTAGCATGTTTGGGGCGTAGTTTCCATGCATGCCAAGTTTCCCCACATAGTTTGGATGATCTTCAGATAAGGCGCCCGACCCTAATAAGGTGCATGCAGCAGGAATACCAGATTTTTCCAAAAATGCTTTCAATTCAGTTTCGGCTCCGCCAAGTACCACGCCCTGTCCAAAAAGAACATAGGGCCTCTTAGCCATATTGATCAAGAAAGCGGCTTCCTGAATTGCAGATTTTTCAATAGGAATATGTGTTCTGTAAGATCTAAAACCTAAGCAAGGCTCATAATTAAAATCCCCAAAATTCGTCTGAGCATCTTTGGTGATATCAATCAAAACCGGCCCTGGCCTTCCAGATTTTGCGATATAAAATCCTTTTGCGATAGCAGGAGCGATATCTTCTACTCTTCTGACTTGGATATTCCACTTGGTACCCGGCATTGAAATGCCGACTACATCTGTCTCCTGAAAAGCATCAGTTCCTAAAAGATGTGAGGCAACTTGCCCGGTAATGCATACCAAAGGAGTGCTGTCAATCTGTGCATCCGCAAGACCTGTAATCAAATTCGTGGCACCAGGACCAGAAGTAGCAATACAGACGCCGACTTTTCCAGACACACGAGCATACCCCTGAGCTGCATGGATTGCTCCCTGCTCATGGCGAGTTAATACATGTCTTAACTGGTCGTGATAATCATGCAATGCGTCGTATACGGGCATTATTGCTCCTCCGGGATACCCGAAGATTATTTCCGCATTCTCGGCAATGAGCGATCTGACAACGATGTCAGCACCTCTTATCATTGAATCCTTCATGGGCTTAGAATTTGTCTGTTACGCAACCTTCGGATGCGGTAGATACTAATTTGTTGTATTTCTTTAATGTCCCCTGTAATTCAGGCATTTCTTTCTGTTTCCAGGATTTCTTTCTTTCTGCTAATTCTGCATCAGATACTGCGACTGAAAGTTTTAAGGCATCAGCATCGATGGTTATGATATCTCCATTTTGGACGAGTCCAATTGGTCCACCAGACCATGCCTCTGGGGTCACATGTCCAACGACAAAACCGTGCGTGCCTCCTGAGAACCTTCCGTCGGTAATCAACGCCACGTCAGAACCCAACCCAGCACCGATAATCATAGAAGTAGGCTTCAACATTTCCGGCATTCCCGGACCACCTTTTGGACCTATATTTCTAATGACAAGCACTTCACCTTTTTGTACTTTATGATCACGGATGGCGTCATTAGCTTCCTGCTCGGAGTCAAACACATGAGCTGGACCTGTAAACGAACTTCCTTCTTTTCCTGTAATTTTGGCGACAGCTCCTTCTGGAGCCAAATTGCCATCCAAAATGCAAAGGTGCCCAGTTGCTTTTATAGGAGTCTCCAATGGATGAATGACATTCACCATAGAAACGGTCACCGGTGCTATATCTTTTAAATTCTCTTCTACAGTTTTTCCTGTCACGGTGAGACAGTCTCCATGGATAAATCCATTTTGCAACATGTATTTCATAAATGCCGGAACTCCACCTTGCTCATGCAGGTCTTCCATCATGAATTTGCCGGATGGCTTGAAGTCACCGATCATTGGGGTTTTTGCATTTATCGCTTTGAAGTCATTTATGGTAAAATCAACCCCAGCTGTTCTAGCGATCGCTATGATGTGCATTACAGCATTGGTACTTCCACCTAAGGCTATAGCAACAGTCACTGCATTCTCTATGCTTTTTCTAGTAACGATATCACTTGGTTTGATATCTTTCTCCAGAAGTATTCTCATGTACTTATTGACATCTCGGCATTCCTGAAGCTTCTCAGGAGAGTTAGCCGGATTAGATGCAGAATAAGGTAAAGACATTCCCAATGCTTCTATTGCCGAAGACATAGTGTTGGCTGTGTACATCCCACCACAAGCACCGGCACCAGGGCAAGCATTTCGGATTACGCCATCGTAATCTTCGTCAGAGATATTTCCATTTACTCGTTTACCAAAAGCTTCGAAAGCCGAGACGATATTCAGCTTTTCTCCTTTATAATTACCTGAAGCTATCGTACCTCCGTAAACCATGATAGAGGGCCTGTCTATACGAAGCATTCCCATCACGGCTCCTGGCATGTTCTTGTCGCAACCTGCCACAGCCACACAGCCATCAAAAGAGTGCCCAAGAATAAAAGACTCAATTGAATCCGCTATTATCTCCCTTGAGACCAAGGAATAGCGCATTCCCAGCGTCCCCATTGAAGTTCCATCAGAAATCCCAATGGTATTAAAAATTAAACCGGTCAGATCATGGTCTTGTGAAGACTCCTTGATCAGACCGGCAAAGTCGTTAAGATGCATATTGCAGGGGTTACTTTCATAGCCACAACTGGCCACCCCTACAAAAGGCTGTTTCATCTTTTTATCACTCATCCCAGTGGCATACAACATTGCCATTCCTGCTGGATGCTCAGGATTGTCACTTATCTCCCAACTGTATTTTTTCAGGGTCATATTTTAATGGGTATAAAAAAAAGTGCCTCAGCTTAGTGAGGCACTTTAGATGTTTTTTATTTCATTATAAATAATAGTCTAGTGCCTCACATTAAAATCTAATGAGAATAATGACGCTTAGCAAAATGACTACTTTATACATACTATTTTTTGAGACTTCCCCCAACTCTATGTTGAAGTGTAGGACAAACTTAAAACCGAATTTTGAGACTTACAATATTTAATTTTACATTTTTCATCTATCTCAGTTGAAAAATGTATGCAAAATTTATTTTTTCAAAATATAAATTTTCAAAACCCTCACTTTACCCCTGTATTTCAGCAAATGATTTGTTGAAAATTTCGATTTTCAAAATTTTGTACTGATTTCCGATTTCTTCAATATTTATCAAAAGTTATTCTCTTTTTTTTAATAAGAAAAATGATATATCATAATTACTTCAATAAATGCTAAATTTTTTACCGAATTCTCAATAAAGGAAAAGTCTTTCCCCTCTGAAATTTATTCTAATTTTGACCAAACATAATTCCAATGATTTCATTTCCAAACGCTAAGATTAACCTAGGGCTTCACATCACCGCCAAAAGAAAAGATGGATACCATGATATTGAGACCTGTATGATCCCAATTCCGCTTTTTGATGCCTTGGAAATGATTATTGACATTAAGAAAACAACTTTTGAAAGCTCTGGTCTCAACATCCCCGGCGATAAAAAGGATAATCTTATTCTAAAGGCCTACCGGCTTTTAAAGAAGGATTTCCCTAATCTTCCTCACTTAAGTATTCATCTGCACAAAAATATCCCGATGGGAGCTGGATTAGGCGGAGGCTCTGCTGATGCAGCATTTGCACTGACCTTAATGAATAATCTATTTGATCTGATTCTTGATGAGTTCTTCCTGGAGGAATATGCTGCTCAACTTGGAAGTGATTGTGCGTTTTTCATTGAAAACACACCAAAAATTGCAACTGGGAGAGGAGAAATTCTGGAACCTATAGCGGTAAATTTAAAAGGGAATCATTTGGTTTTAATAAATCCCGGGATTCATATCGGCACAAAAGAAGCTTACGCTGGCGTCACTCCAAGTGCGCCAAAAGTGAAACTCGGAGAAGTTCTGGCTGATAAGAGACGATGGAAAGATGAACTTGTAAATGACTTTGAAGCGAGCATATTCCCCAATCATCCCGAAATCGCGAGGGTAAAAGATAAACTGTATGAAAATGGAGCTTATTACGCAGCAATGTCCGGCTCAGGTTCTTCTGTGTTTGGCTTATTTGAGGAAAAGCCAACTCAAATTGATTGGGACAATAAGTTCTTCGTATTTGAAAGCCAGTTGGTATAGCTTAGCATTCTAAGCAATTACGACTTCGAATCAACTAAAAAACTAAATTCTATTAATCAAATAAAGCACTTCAATAAGGCTTTTTCAAAAGCTAAAAAGCAAAATCAAACTAAAGCAAATCCTGATTTTAATACTCAGGACTTTAAGAAACAGCTATATTTTATCTCCGTTGATCAAGCTACGCATCAAAACATTGTGATATCAATGGCGAATGAAGGCCTAGAGGTTATTTAATGCGAATAGATGATCCCGAGGAATAATTCACCCCAACGGCCGTACTGGCTTCCTCCTTTTATTCAAGTAATTCAATACGGGATAAGTAAGCACCGACACCAGAATTATCGCCGTTCCTACATAAAATTGAGGAGTCATTTTTTCGCTTTCCCCAAAAATCAATACAGCCAGAATAATACCGTATACAGGCTCTAAGTTAATGGTCAGATTGATTGAAAAGACAGAAAGTCGCTTCATCAATTCTACCGAAACTGAGAATGCATAGACTGTACAAATCCCCCCAAGGATAAATAACCAAAACCAATCGTAACCTACCCAAGTAAGCTGCAAACCTCCTTCAGTCATGAAATTGGAATAAATCGGCATAAAGAGTATCGTAAATAAGCAAGCACCCGCCATCTCAAAGAAGGTTATCTGATAAGGATTGTGCTTGTGGGCTAGCTTTCCATTTAAGACTGAGAAAACTGCTGCCAAAAATGATGAAGCGAGCGCCATACTTAACCCAAGCCAATAACCTGTCTCGAAACTGAAAATCACCAAAAGCCCAGAAATCACCATCAAACCGAGCCCTACTTCATACCATTTGATTTTTGTGCGATTGAATAAGGGCTCTACGAATGCAGTCCAAAGTGATGTTGTTGCCATTCCTGCCAGACAAACTGAAGCTGTAGAAACTCGAGCTGACCAGAAAAACAAAATCCAGTGCATTGCGATCACAAAGCCAACTCCAGTGACTTTGATCATATCAGGTAATGGCATCAGCAGATTTTTCTTTCTCAGCAAGAAAAGTCCAGCGACTCCTATAGATGCGATCAAGGTTCTATAAAACACCAGCTCAATCGCAGGTAAGCTTATGAGCAATCCCAGAATAGCTGTAAATCCCCAAATGAGTACTATCAAATGAAGCATCAAGTAATCCTTGATCGTTGCGTTCATTTATCTAGGGACAGTTTTATAAAGTAATAGACCTGTAAAAGCAAAAAGGATATTGGGGAGCCAAACCGCAAAAATCGGGTAAGTAGCTCCGTTTTCTGCAAATGTCCTAGAGAGAATAAAAAGGATGATATAAATAAATGCTAATAGGAAACCCATCGCAATCTGAAATCCAGAACCACCTCTGGTTTTCTTTGCAGACATAATCACTCCAATAAAAGTCAAAATAATAGCCGCAAATGGGGACATAAAACGGACATAGCGTTCGATTTTATAAAAGCCGACATTATCCGCTCCTCGCGCTTCCAACACTTTAATCTGCTTTCCTAATTCGGGAAGTTTCAAGGTTTCATGATGATTAGGTGGCAGGTCAAAGTCTTCAGGCCGGATAGAGAGCATCGTGTCGAGTTCTTCGCCAACTGTATATTCTTCTATCCTACCTTTAAGTTTGCGTAGCCTCCAATTATTTATTGTCCAAACATTCTTGGCAGTGTCCCACTCGATATTATCTGCAGAGAGTTTAGCCAAAAGCTCCCCATCTTTTATGGTTTCCAAAGTAAAAGAATAACCTATCAAAGAAGTGTTGTAAAATCGGCTGATATACGCATATGACTCTTCGCCTACTTTAATGTGGATATTTGCTTCTGAAGTGGTTTTCTCTTTTTCCAAATAATTGATGCGGAACTCAGTAACTCCCGCAGTAGCTCCTGGCAGCACCCAGCCATTCAGTAAAAAACTAGCCCCACCGATCATAGTCGCGGCAAAGAGAAATGGTCTAAGCATTCTAATAAAGCTAACCCCACTGCTCAGTATTGCAATAATTTCCGTTCTTCCAGCCATTTTGGAAGTGATAAAAATAACTGAAATAAATACAGTGATTGGGGTCAGAAGGTTATTCAAATAAAGCCCATAATTGATCATGTATTTAAAAATCTCCCTGGAAGGAACTTCATTCCTGATGTAGGTATCGTTCTTTTCAGTGAAATCCAAAACCAAAACCACCAGGACCAGCATTACCACTACGAAAAAGTAGGTCTTGAGAAAATCCTTGATGATCAGTTTGTCGAGTAGCTTCATAATTAGAGTCTGGTGCTCACTTTCTTCACCATTTGATCTTTCCAAACGGCAAAATCACCAGCTAGGATATGTTCTCTAGCTTGGCCCACCAGCCAAAGATAAAAACTTAGGTTATGAATACTGGCTATTTGAGCCGCCAAGATCTCCTTGCTGATCGTCAAATGCCTTAAATATGCTTTAGAATAGAAGGTACTCACGTATCCACCAATAGCCGGATCAATTCCACTAAAATCTTCCTTCCACTTTTCATTTCGGATATTAATAAATCCCTCAGAGGTGAATAGCATGCCATTTCGAGCATTTCGGGTGGGCATTACGCAGTCAAACATATCTACCCCAAGTGCAATGCACTCCAGGATATTGGCGGGAGTTCCCACTCCCATCAAGTAGCGTGGCTTGTCCTGCGGCAAAATATCAGTGACTAATTCGGTCATTTCATACATCATTTCGGCTGGTTCTCCTACAGAAAGTCCACCGATCGCATTCCCTTGCTGATTGGTAGAAGCAATGAATTCCGCACTTTGCTTGCGCAAATCCTTGTAGACTGAGCCTTGCACAATCGGAAACAGCGTTTGGTTGTAACCATACTTTCCTTCTGTAGCATCAAATCGATCGATACAACGAGTCAACCAGCGATGTGTCATCTCCATGGAATTCCTCGCATAGCCATATTCACAGGGATAAGGAGTACACTCGTCAAATGCCATAATGATATCGGCTCCTATCGTTCGCTGAATATCCATGACATTCTCTGGAGTGAAATGATGTTTGGAACCGTCAATGTGAGACTTGAACATCACACCATCTTCCTTAATTTTGCGTGTTCCTGACAAAGAAAAACCTGGTATCCTCCACTATCGGTCAAGATAGGTTTCTCCCAACCATTGAATTTGTGAAGTCCTCCAGCTTTTTCCAGCACATCAAGCCCAGGCCTCAAATACAAATGATAGGTATTTCCAAGGATAATTTGAGCCTTGATATCCTGATCCAATTCCCGCTGATGAACTGCCTTCACAGAACCCGCAGTACCTACAGGCATAAAAATCGGTGTCTGAATATCACCGTGGTCAGTTTTCACTACACCTGCTCTGGCTTTACTCTTGGAATCTTGGTGGGTTAAAGTAAACTTCATATCGCTAATGGGTTGCTGTTGAGACATTCTACACATTGTCTCATTCGGCCTACAAAAATATACGCTTATTCTTAAATGGTTTGCTGAATTTGATTTTATATTTGCTCAGCAAAAGCGACCTATGGGCCTATTTTTACTTTGGTTTTTCTTCGGAATTGGAATCCTCATCCAAGCAGTTTACCTATTGGTTATTTTTGGAAAGTCAGCCTTTTACAATGGTAATCAGTCGCATTCCGTTAATGAAAACGAGGAAGGAGTGACTGTTGTAATCTGCGCTCACAATGAGTTCGCAAATCTTAAAACACTCATCCCTAAGCTTTTCGAGCAAGACTATCCTGCTTTCGATGTGATGATCGTCAACGATAGATCTTCCGATAGAACCAAGCGACTGCTGGAGCAAATGATGGAAATTTACCCTAAACTTCGCTCTGTTACGATCAAATACACACCAGCGCATGTCACTGCCAAAAAGTATGCACTTACACTAGGTATTAAAGTCGCCAAAAATGACGTTATACTTCTGACCGATGCAGATTGCATTCCAGAAACCGATCAATGGATCAGAAAAATGACTGCACCAGTTCGAAATCAAGACAAAACATTTGCAGTGGGATTTTCAGGATACGAGCAAAAGCCTGGTTTCTTAAACAACTGGATTCAATTTGAGACCTTGTTAACAGCCTTATACTATATGTCTTTCGGTTTGTGGAAAAGACCCTTCATGGGAATCGGCAGGTAATCTCTGCTACCGGAAGGAATTTTTCATGAGCGTCAAAGCCTTCAAGGGCATTTGGCATATTGAAGGTGGAGATGATGACCTTTTCCTAAATCAGTATGCAAGCGGCGGCAACACAGCAATAATTTTAGATCCAGAAGCAAATACGATTTCCAAACCAAAAGAAACCCGCAAAGAATACCTCACCCAGAAAAAACGACACCTGCACGTGGGCAAATATTATCGGAGCGAAGACAAGAGAAAGATTGGATTATACTCCTTTTCACATGCATTATTCTGGCTTGGTGGGATAGGATTGCTTATTTATTTCGGTTTAGCCCAAAGCTGGGAACATTTTTCAGCTGTTTTCGGTATTATCCTATTGAGGTCTATTCTACTCACGCTGATTTTCAAAGCAGCTGAGAAAAAGATTCAAGGCACTAAACCACCAAAAAATATCTGGATACTTGATTTCTTGTATTTAGGTTATTTTTGGGTTTTAGGGACAATATCCCATCAGGCAAAAGACATCCAATGGAAATAAATGAACGCGGTTTTTCTAAGAAAGCACTCGAGGACTTTGAGTTAATTGATCAGGCTGTAGATCACAAAGATCAGCAAGCATATGCCTCCTTGATGAAGCGCTATAAAAAGGCCGTTTATTACATGATCTTGAAAATGATCCGGGATGCTGACGACGCGGAAGATCTTACGATGGAAGCTTTTGCTAAAGCATTTAAAAATCTGCATCGATTCAAGAAAGATTATACCTTCTCTACTTGGCTTTTTCGAATCGCAACGAATAATACCATTGACTTCATCCGAAAGAAAAAGCTCAAAACGATGAGTTTGAATACCACGATGTCTGATGATGGAGGAAATTCCGTGACCATTGATGTGGAAGACGATGATAATAATCCTCAGGATGAATTCATTCGTACCCAACGGATCGAGATGGTTCGAATTTTCGTGGATAAATTACCTGCAAAATACCGCAAACTCGTACAGCTTCGCTATTTCGACGAGCTTTCGTATGAGGAAATCGCTCAGGAATTGGAAAAACCGCTTGGAACTGTGAAGGCACAACTTCATAGATCTAGAGAATTACTTTACGAAATTGCCGCAGGCAAACAAAAACACATTTAATGAATTCCGGCACCCAACTTATCCAATCTTATTTCCCTGATCTTACAGAATATCAACTTTCACAGTTTGATCAGCTTCAGGCTCTTTATGAAGATTGGAATTCCAAAATCAACGTGATTTCCCGTAAGGACATGGAGCAATTTTACATTCACCATGTGCTCCACTCTTTGGGAATAGTGAAAGTGATGCCTTTCGAGCCTGGGACGAAGATATTAGATATTGGTACTGGAGGCGGATTTCCTGGAATTCCTTTGGCGATTATGTTTCCTGAGACTCATTTTCATCTGGTAGATTCTATCGGGAAAAAGATTACCGTTGTTAAAGACGTAGTCAAACAATTGAAGCTGACAAACGTGGAAGCTCAGCAAGCTAGAGCGGAGCAGCTTGTCCGTAAATATGACTTCGTGATCAGTCGAGCAGTTACACGAATGATCAATTTTTACCCTTGGGTGAAAAACAAAATCCGTAAGGAAGATATCAACGAATACCCAAATGGTATTCTTTACCTGAAAGGCGGGGAAGTGGATGAGGAGATGGAGGAGCTAGGTAAATCTTATGTGGTATATCACTTGGAAGACTACTTCAAAGAAGAATTTTTTGAGACAAAAAAGGTGATTTATATGCCTTGGGAGGACAAGAGGTAGAGTGAATTTGGAATTTCTGATATCGGAATTCTGATGTCAAAAATCTGAAATAAAAAATCTATCGATAGCTATTTTAATCATGTGATTTATCAATCTCATAGTTTATTTAGATCTAAGATTTAAGTACATATTTTTTTTTAATTCTCCGACAATTACCTCCAGTACGCTTGCCTCCTTTCAGAGATTAGCCCTAATTTGAAGTCTCAAATACCCAAGCTGTATGTATTTAATTTTTGATACCGAAACCACCGGTCTTCCTCGCGATTACAATGCTCCCATGTCCGATGTGGACAACTGGCCACGCCTTGTCCAGCTCGCTTGGCAACTGCATGATGCTAAGGGAAATCTGATTTCGAATCACAATTACATTATCCGACCGGAAGGATTTACCATTCCTTACAATGCGGAAAAAGTCCATGGAATTTCCACCAAGCGCGCCTTAGCAGAGGGTCATGACCTGAAGCAAATCCTTGGGATTTTTGAAGGTGATGTGAAGCAAGCCAAATATTTGGTTGGACACAATGTTGAGTTTGATGTCAATGTAACCGGTTCGGAATATTACCGCGCAGAAGCCACCATGCCTCTGACGGCACAACAACTGGACACCAAGGACATATCAACTGATTTCTGTGCACTTCCTGGCGGTAGAGGTGGCAAATACAAGTGGCCAACACTTACTGAACTTCATCAAAAGCTTTTCGGAAAAGGCTTCGGTGATGCGCACGATGCAGCTTATGATGTTGATGCTACTGCACGCTGTTTCTTTGGGTTGATTAATCAAGGCGTCCAAGCTCCCGAAGCTGGAGTTACCATCGCTGAAGTAATCTACGAAGCTCCAAAGCTAGAAGAAGCAAACTTTGCGCAAGCAAAAGATGCACAGAAAGCGGCCGCCAAAGATGTGCTAAAGCAAGCAGGTAAAGCTGACATTTCAGATTTAACGGACATTCCATTCACTCACCTGCACGTGCACAGTCAGTATTCTGTGTTGCAAGCGACTTCTGAGATTCCGGCCATGATTGCTCGCGCAAAGGAGCTCGGAATGCCAGCCATCGCATTGACTGATCACGGAAATATGATGGGTGCTTTCCACTTTGTAAAAGAAGCGTTAGGCAAAGACATTAAACCAATTTTAGGTTGCGAATTCAACCTGTGTCGAGACAGAAAAAACAAATCCAATAAGGATGATGGTTATCAAACTGTTCTCTTGGCAAAAAATAAAGCTGGCTATCATAACCTGGCAAAACTAGCTTCTTATGCCAACATCGAAGGCTTTTACTATCTACCTAGAATAGACAAAGAGCTCTTGGTTCAATACAAAGGAGACCTCATTGCAACCACCGGCGGGCTATGGGGAGAGATTCCTTTTTTGATTTTGAATGTCGGAGAAACACAAGCAGAGGAAGCTTTCGTCTGGTGGAAAGAGCAGTTTGGAGAAGACTTCTATGTGGAGCTCAATAGACATGGAATACCAGAAGAGGAGAAAGTGAATGAAGTGCTCTTGGAATTTGCCAAGAAATATGACGTGAAATATTTTGCAGCAAACAATTCCTATTACAGTGAGAAAACTGATGCAAAAGCGCATGATGTATTGCTTTGTGTGAAAGACGGTGAGCTTTACGACAAGCCAAAAAAATACATTGGAAAGCGAGGAAGAGAATTCCGCTATGGCTTCCCAAATGATGAATTCTACATCAAAACTCCCGATGAGATGAAAAAGCTCTTCGCGGATTTGCCTGAAGCCATCGAATGTACCAATGAGATTACCGAGAAAATCGAGACCTATAAATTAGCCAGAGAAGTACTTCTTCCTGCTTTTGAGATTCCTGATGAATTCAAACATCCAGAGGACGAAGTCGATGGAGGAAAACGTGGAGAAAATGCTTTTTTAAGACATCTTACCTACGAGGGTGCAAAAAAACGGTATGCGGAAATCACTCCGGAGATAACAGAACGCTTGGATTTTGAATTGGCAACTATTGAGAATACAGGTTATCCCGGATATTTCCTGATTGTTCAGGATTTCATTGTGGAGGCTAGAAAAATGGGGGTGTCTGTAGGCCCAGGTCGTGGATCTGCTGCAGGTTCAGCCGTTGCTTATTGCACAGGCATCACCAACATTGACCCAATCGCATACAATCTACTATTTGAGAGATTCCTAAATCCAGATCGAGTCTCACTTCCCGATATTGATATTGACTTTGACGATGAAGGTAGGGGTTCCGTAATCGATTATGTAATCAAAAAATACGGTTCCAACCAAGTTGCACAAATCATCACCTATGGCACCATGGCAGCTAAGTCCGCCATCCGTGATACAGCACGAGTTTTAAATTTACCTCTTCCTGAAGCTGGAAGACTTGCCGGTTTGGTACCAGATATCAAGCTAAAAGCGTTATTTGGTTTAGCTGGAAATCGGGCTGCACTTTCTGATAAGCTAAAAGGGCAAGGTGAAATGATTGCCAAAGCAGACGAATTGATCCGGATTTCCAAAGGACAGGATGATTCTGCGAAAACGATCAATCAGGCAACTATGCTGGAAGGCTCTGTTCGAAACCTTGGAATCCATGCCTGTGGTGTCATCATTACGCCCGCAGATATTACGAATTATGTACCGGTAGCACTAGCGAAGGATTCTGACATGGTTTGTACGCAGTTTGATAACTCCGTAGTGGAATCTGCAGGACTGTTGAAGATGGACTTTTTGGGTCTAAAAACGCTGACACTGATTAAAACCGCCGTTCGGATTGTAAAAGAACGTCACGGAATCGAGTTGGATGCGGACCATTTCCCAATTGACGATGCTAAAACCTACGAGCTTTTCCAACGTGGTGAAACCGTCGGCATTTTCCAGTATGAATCTGCCGGAATGCAGAAATACATGCGGGAACTAAAACCTACGGTTTTTGCAGATTTGATTGCTATGAATGCCTTGTATAGACCGGGGCCTTTGGCATATATCCCTTCTTTTATTAAAAGAAAGCATGGAACTGAAGCGATCGAATATGATCTGGACGACATGCAGGAATACTTGGAGGAAACATACGGAATTACCGTTTACCAAGAGCAAGTGATGCTTTTGTCCCAAAAACTTGCTGGATTCACTAAAGGTGAGGCGGATGTTTTGCGTAAGGCGATGGGTAAAAAGCAGAAAGATGTACTCGACAAAATGAAACCGAAGTTTGTCGAGCAGGCTTCTGCAAAAGGTCATGATGCAAAGAAACTTTCAAAGATTTGGACTGACTGGGAAGCATTTGCATCCTATGCATTTAACAAATCCCACTCAACTTGCTATGCATGGATCGCTTATCAAACGGCGTATCTAAAAGCTCATTATCCTGCGGAATATCTTGCTTCCGTACTGAGTAATAACATGAACGACATCACTCAGGTGACGTTTTTCATGGAGGAATGTAAGCGTGCCGGAATCCCAGTTTTAGGGCCGGATGTGAATGAATCCAAAAATGGATTTACCGTAAACCAGGCTGGAGAAATTCGGTTTGGCATGGCTGCAATTAAAGGAGCGGGCTCCGCAGCAGTTGATGCGATTATTGAAGAACGGGAGAAGAATGGCCCTTATAAAAATATCTTTGACTTTGCAAAGCGGGTAAGTTCCAAGGCTTTGAATAAGAAAACCATGGAAGCTTTGGCGATGGCCGGTGGGTTTGATTGTTTTCCACAGCATCATAGAAGACAATATTTAGAAGCTGCAGATGGAGATTTGAATTTGATCGAGAAAGCGACAAAGTATGCTCAAAAAGTGCAGCAGGAAGAAGAAAGCAATCAGGTAAGTCTTTTCGGCGGAGGTGCAGGAAATATGGAAGTACCGCTTCCTACTATTGCACCGATGGAGCCTTTCACTCAATTGCAGCAATTAAACATCGAAAAAGAAGTGGTAGGTCTATATATCTCCGGTCATCCACTAGACCAATTTAGATTGGAAATTGAGTCGTTCACTAATGCTTCTTTGCCTGATTTGAATGACTTGGAAAGTTTGAGAAATCGAACAGACATCAAATTGGCTGGATCAGTTTCGACTTTTGCACATCGAACTACCAAAAACGGAAAGCCTTTCGGAACACTGACATTGGAAGATTATCAAGGGGCCTTTACGTTTTTCCTATTTGGAGATGATTACGTGAGATTCAAAGAGTACTTTATGCCTGGCTGGTTCTTGTTTATCAGCGGAACTGTTGCTGGTAAACGATGGGCCGAAAATGAACTAGAATTTAAGATTGGTAACATTACTTTGCTAGACGAGATCCGCGGTAAAATGGTCAAAGGCCTTCGGGTAAATATTGACTTGGACGATTTGACGTTGGATCTTATGGAAAAACTAGAAGCAATTACTGAGAAATATAAAGGTGATGCCAAGTTGTATTTTGATGTGGTTGACCGGAAAGAAAATTTAGCGTTAGAGCTATTTTCAAAGAGATTTTCTATCGATCCATGTGCAGAAATGATCAATGAGCTGAAACAAATTCCTGAGGTGATGTATAAGGTGGTTTAAGTTTTCAAAAAATTTGCAAGAACAGGAAATTAGTTTTTAAGTTATTTCTCTTAAATTCAATTAGTTATTTGCAGATCAAACGTCATACCAATGAAGAATCTACTATATGTTCTCGCAGTTGGAATATTGATTTCTTGTGAAAGTACAGAGCCTCCTCTAATACCAGAAATTCTCGATGAAAATGTATTGAGACTTCATCAAGTGCTAGAAGGAACCTTAGTAACGCCAGCAGGAAAACTAAGAAGCGAATTCTTTTATTATGGTCCAGAGACATTACAATCTAGGACAGACTACTATTATGACACCCTAGATCGGGAGCTTTTGAAAGTACGAATACAAAATGGAGATACTACCTTAATTGAGTTAAACACATATTTAGCAAATGGAAAGCTCGATAAGACCAGTGTTTATATCCCAACACCATCGGGTTTTGCTTTTCGCTATAATTTTCAGAGCTACTATGAAAACGAGAGCAGAAAAATTGATGTCATAAGAGAGAAAGAAGGGGTTTTTGAACAGTATTCAAGATACATTTTCGATGAACTGGGCAGGCTTTCTACTTACAGGAGAGGAACTGAAATCAACTTCGACTTGCATGAGTATCTATATGAATCTGAAAATTCAGAATTAATTACAGGTGAAAATTATTCTCAGACGGGAATGACTGGACCTTTCTATCAGTATAAATACGATTATAACGATAAAGGCTTGCTCGTGTCGAAATCCCTCAAAATTTTAGGCCCCAATTACAGACCCGCATTTGAATACGATTATAATGCCGAAGGAAAACTAATAGAAGAGATTACTAATGACTTAAATTTTGGAACCACCCCGACAGAAAAAAAGATGTTCGAATATTACTAAACAATAAGAGCCTCATAACTTTTCTCAATTCCCTATAGACAAAAAAATCAACTCCCTCGGAACTTATTAATACGCTATTGGCTTTTGCACATATATTTGAAATTTAGAAATCAAAAACCAAACATACAATGTCAAAAGCAATAGAAATTACTGACGCAAACTTTGAAGAAATCATCAAATCTGAGCAGCCAATCCTAGTGGATTTTTGGGCTGAGTGGTGCGGACCTTGTAAAATGATCGGTCCAGTGGTGGAAGAACTAGCTGGAGATTATGATGGCAAAGCTGTCGTAGGTAAAGTAGACGTGGATGCAAATCCAGGTGTAGCTCAAGCGTTCGGAATCAGATCTATCCCAACACTCCTATTCTTCAAAGGTGGAGAAATCGTAGACAAGCAGGTTGGAGCAGTTCCAAAATCTGTTTTATCTCAAAAACTAGATGCTCAACTTTAATTAGTTGACTATATTACAGTCAGAGCCGCAAGGAATTCCTTGCGGCTTTTTTTATCTTCAAACTTTATGGCGGAGCAATTAATTTCTTTAGATGAGTTTTGGAGTTTGAGAGATCAGATTCCAGTGATCGATGCCCGTAGCGAAAAAGAATTTGATCAAAGCCATATACCAGGCTCTTTTAACATCCCAATCCTGAATAATACTGAGCGAATTCAAGTCGGCACGCTTTACAAAGAACGAGGCCCCGAAGAAGCCACTATCAAAGGATTTGAATTAGTTGGGCCTAGGTTTCATTTAATCCTAAAAGACGTCCTTAAACGCTTTCCTGAGAAAAAAATCATCATCTACTGCTGGCGTGGTGGAATGAGAAGTCATATTCTTGCTTGGCTACTAACTATGATAGGTTTTGAGATTTTCCGCTTAAGAGGTGGCTATAAAACTTATAGAACGTTCAGTTTTGATATGGTTAGAAAAGACTGGAACCTAATAGTTTTGGGTGGAAAAACAGGAACGGGTAAAACCCGACTACTTAAAAAACTTCAGGAATCTGGAGAGCAAACTATCGATTTGGAAGGGCTCGCTAACCATAAAGGATCCTCATTTGGTGCTATAGGCCAACCTGCTCAGCCCACGGTGGAGCAATTTGAGAACATATTTGCTGAAACTTTACAAAAGCTTGACCCTAAGAAACCAAGTTGGGTGGAAAATGAAAGCCGGAAAATCGGAAGATTGATTCTTCCGGACAATTTCTACCACCAAATGCTAGCATCACCCCTGATCGATATTTATAAGACTGATCAAGAACGAATCAATTTGATCGTAGAAGAATACGGAAGTTTACCTCAGGACGAGTTAATTCTCGCAGTTTTACGGATCAAAAAACGCCTCGGGGGATTACGGACTTCAGAAGCAATACAAGCAATTGTAGAAGGAAATCATGAAGCTTGGATCGCAAACATGCTAATCTACTATGATAAGGCTTATTCCTTTGATCTGGATAAGCACGCTGACGGGAAAACGATCCAATTAGACCTATCAGGAATCGACGAGGACACATCCACCAAAAAACTACTTGAAGCAAAATCCCAATTTCATGGAAAATACACCAACCCGACTAACTGAATGGAGTGAAGGCTCAGGCTGTGGTTGTAAAATCGCACCAGCCATTTTAGACCAAATCTTAAGTTCAAGTGGCTCCTTCACGCAATCTGACCCTAATTTATTGGTAGGAAATTCAGGAAAGGATGATGCTGCCGTTTACCAGGTTTCGGAAGATTTGGCGGTGATCAATACGGTTGACTTTTTTACTCCTATCGTAGATGATCCTTTTGACTTTGGTAGAATAGCTGCTGCAAATGCACTTTCAGATGTCTACGCCATGGGTGGTAAGCCAATTTTCGCGAATGCCATTCTAAGTTGGCCTGTGGAAAAACTTGCGCCTGAACTCGCAGCCAAGGTAATGGAAGGAGCAAAATCTATTTGCAAAGCTGCTGGAATTGAATTGGCAGGCGGACATTCCATTGCTGCTAAGGATCCTATTTTTGGCCTTTCAGTGAACGGAATTGTTCATCCGCATAAAATCAAAAAGAACCAAGGCGCTAAAATTGGCGATATCATTTACCTCACGAAACCGCTGGGAGTAGGCGTATTGGCTACAGCGCTTAAGCGTCAGAAGATATCTGATAAAGATTACCTGAGCTTACTTGATACCGCTTGTAGATTGAATTCTATTGGTGAAATCATTGGAAATCATGAGGAGGTCCATGCCATGACGGACGTCACAGGATTCGGATTGCTTGGGCATTTGATAGAAATGTGTGAGGGATCAGGCCTTTCAGCTGAAATAGATCTCCATAAACTCCCAATGATAGCTGGGGTACAGGAATACATCAATCAGTTTATTTTCCCTGATAATACCTACCGTAATTGGAATGCCTACAGCGCCAAAACAAAAGGAGTAGTCGGAATGGACTTGGTCAAACTTTGCGACCCACAAACTAGCGGCGGATTAATGGTTGCTGTAGATCCAGATAATAAGGATTGGTTTGAAGAAGCAATGAAGCTCCAAAATCAGGTGATCTGGGAGATTGGCAGATTCACAGAAAGATATGAGCAAGTGGTGGAAGTTTTGCAGTAGGACATTAGAGCCTTTGGAATCCACAGGCTCTTTTCTTAGCTCCTCTGATTATTAAATTAATGGCGAAACTCCCCCACTTACCATAAACTTCATCACATCAGAGCTTTTCACGCCTATTAGCGGAGTCACCTTATCTTTTGGTACCAATAATACATTCCCAGAGACATTGTAGCTGTGAGGGAAATAAACAGATACCATATCAGGCTCACCCACGATGGACATATCTTCCTGGGTAATAAAACCCAAACGGATAAGCGTATCGCTCAGCTGCACTTTGACAGGTGAGGAAAACTTCTTTTTGTCACCTACAAAAGCTCCCATCAAATCTTTGATACTGGTGTAGATCAAATTCACCAAAGGGATCTTGATCAGGCCTCTCTCAAACCAATCAAAAATAGGTTGAGCAAAGAATAGGCTTGCCAGATAGCCTACAAAAGTAATCAATGCCAAAACCATCAAAATACCAATTCCCGGCAGGGGTACTGGAATCAAGTTGTCCAGAAAAAGGATAGTTTGGAAAATTATATAAAGCGTCACTGCCACCGGAGTGATGAATAGCAAGCCCCGAAGAAAATAAGAAATGATGCGTTTGTAAGTAAATGCCATGGTGGTAAAATGAAAATCCTGATTATTACTCAATAATAATCAGGATTTAAACTGGAAGATAGCTTCCGCTTAAATTTCTTTAGATCAGTCTGGAAGCAATTTCACTTTCACACTTTTATAATAAATCACAGATTTAGGATCGTGTGCTTGAAGTGCGATGGTTCCATGATCAACTTTTTTGGTACCTAGATCACCTTTACGGTTTTCATCTTTGGATTGGTCATATACATTGACTGTTTCACCGTTTATTTTTACAGTTACTACATCTCCTTGTACGATGATATGCTCAGTGTACCACTCTCCGTCTTTTACATAGACATCTTTTACATCTTGGAAAGAATACACACTACCTGTTTTTCTCCAGTCAGTATGGCTTTGATTCACTTGGATTTCATAGCCTACATTTGGCCAGCCATCTTCTTGGTATTGGGTATGGATAAAAATACCGGAGTTGGCTCCTGGCATAGTCTTTACTTCTGCAATTACTTCAAAGTTGTTGAAGTCATGATTTGCTACTTCTCCATTATAGAAAGCATGACCTCGTGGTCCAGCCACTTTAATTACTCCATCTTCCACTTGAAAAGATTTAGAGTTTTCTGATATTTTCCAGCCGTCCAGATTTTCGCCATTGAATAGCTCAATCCAGTCTCCGCTTTGTGCGGTAGCAGAAAATGAAAGTGCTACAAAGCAGCACAATGCCAATAGGGTTTTCATAAGAGTCAGGGTTCTTGAATAGTAAATTAAAGGTAAAAGTTACGAGCTATTAGACAAAATCAAACACCGCTAAAAACAAAAGCTCCGAGATAGTATCTCGGAGCTTTTGAATATTTGAGCAAGAACCTGATTACAAATCGATTCCCATAAAGGACATAAACGCGATTCCCATCAATCCAGTTAGAAGCATTGTTATACCCAATCCTTTCAAGCCATTTGGAACATGTGAATATTTTAATTTCTCACGAATCGCAGCCAAGGCCACAATAGCAAGGCAAAATCCAGTACCAGATCCAAAACCATAAACAGCAGATTCTGCAAGCGTATAATCACGTTGTGCCATGAAAAGAGAACCACCTAGGATAGCACAATTTACTGCGATCAAAGGCAGAAATATACCCAAAGCACCGTAAAGAGCTGGAGCAAATTTCTCAACCACCATTTCCACCAATTGAACCATCGCTGCGATAATCGCAATAAACATGATGAATCTTAGAAAGGAGAGATCTATGTCTGCTAATCCTGCATTTACCCAAGATAAAGCGCCTTCTTTCAGTACATATTCATTCAACAACCAGTTCACCGGTACAGTCACAGTCAATACAAATATTACTGCTGCACCAAGACCAATTGCAGTAGTTACTTTCTTGGAAACTGCTAAGAAGGAACACATCCCAAGGAAGTAAGCGAAAATCATATTGTCGATAAAGATCGACCGAATACCTAAATTAAATAAATCCATTTCTTCAGTTGGTTTTAGTGTTCAACATATCCAGTTTTGGTACGCTGTACCCAAATCAATAATCCCAATACCATAAATGCCCCTACAGGAGAGACCATGAGGCCATTTGTTGCCAGTTGGAAGTCAGGACCAAATAAGCCGGATATATAGTCGTAAATAGGAATTCCAAAAACAGCACCTGATCCTAGCAGTTCTCTAAAGAATGCTACAGTCAAGATAATCCAAGAGTATCCTAGAGCAGACCCAAATCCATCAAGAATGGAATCATATGGTTTATTACCCAAAGCGAAAGCTTCTAAACGACCCATTACTATACAATTGGTAATGATCAAACCAACGAATACGGATAGTTCTTTGTACATATCATATGCAAAAGCTTTCAATACCTCATTCACTAAAGTTACCAAGGTAGCTACTACTGCAAGCTGTACGATAATCCTAACTCGGCTAGGAATAGTATTTCTCATAAGAGAAATCAAAAAATTTGACATCACAATTACGAAGATAACCGCAATAGCCATAACCAGTGTAGGTTTCATTTGCGTCGTAACTGCAAGAGCAGAACAAATGCCAAGTACCTGAATGGTCACTGGGTTGTCATCAATCAAAGGATCAGTTACCAGTTTTTTCCTGCGCTTGGAGAGTAATGCCTCTGCAGGCTTTTTTTCTATAGTTTCAGCACTCATATTTAATAATTATTGAGTTGAATAGTTCGATTATAGTGTTGCTACAGATGAAGAAGACTTCTTATTTTCAATGTAGGCTTCATAGTAGCCCAAGTAATTCTTAAGCATATTATTAACTCCTTTAGCAGTAATCGTAGCTCCAGACATACCGTCCACCTGATGAGGATCATCAGAATAGTCTTTGCCTTCCCCTTTTTGCATCTCCACTGCTACTAACTCTCCTGATTCATTGTAAATAGTCTTGCCTTCATATCTCTGTTGAACACCTGGCTCAGTGATTCTAGCACCAAGACCTGGAGTCTCGCCAGCGTGAGCCAAAGTAATCCCACCCACTGTGTTCATATCTGTTTCTAAAGCCACATATCCCCAGATTGCATCCCAAAGACCTGCTCCGTAAAGAGGTAAAATATAATTCTCAGCTGCTTCAGGACTTCCCTCTGCATGATAAATATACACTGGGTATAGTCTTTCTTCTGCTGGCTTTTTATAGTTCTTAGCGATATCCACAGTTTCTGCAGTGACAGCTACTCCTTCACGCTCAGTAACTTCTTTGCCACTTAGATCTACTACAACGGAAGCAATTCTGCTATTATAGTAGTCATTCACCTCCTGAGGAGTCATGGCAGCAATCTCTTCTCCAGATATAACTGCACCCAAGATTTGCTTTTTGTTATCTAAAGCAATTGCTTCTTTTTGCATTGGACCCAAAACTTGAGAAGTCCCTGAAAGAAGTAATCCTAGAACCACCGTCAAGATGACGGAGAACGTAATAATATAAGTATTAGACTGTTGCACGTTGTAACCTCCTTGTTTTATTTGCCTTAACTACATAATAATCGATCAGTGGAGCGAACACGTTCATGAATAGAACCGCTAGCATAATTCCCTCAGGATAAGCTGGGTTAGTCACTCGAATGATCACAGTCAGGAATCCGATCAATAAACCGTATATCCATTTACCCGTTTCTGTCTGAGCGGCAGATACTGGATCAGTTGCCATAAAGACAATTCCAAAGGCTAAACCACCCATCACCCAGTGGTACTGAGGAGGTAAAGCCATGTATTCATTTACTGCAAATAGATTCATCACAAAGCCCATGATGTATGCTCCTGCAAATCCTGAGAAGATAATCTTCCAGCTAGCAACGCCAGTAGCAATTAAAATCGCCGCGCCAACCAAAGCCATCAAAGTAGATGTCTCACCGATGAAGCCAGGAATCCAACCCATAAATAGATTTGCAAATTCATATAATCCTGATCCCAAAACTGTATTATGGGCAGCTAAAGCCTCTACTGCTGACTGGGTTCCTTCTACGCCTGCATTGTAAACTACTGAAAGAGCAGTAGCTCCTGAGAAACCATCAACTGGCATCTTATCACCTAAGTAAGTCCAAACCTGGTCACCAGAAATCTGTGCCGGGTAAGCAAAATACAAAAACGCTCTTGCTGTCATGGCTACGTTTAACACATTCATACCAGTACCACCGAATACTTCCTTTGCAATCACTACTGCAAATACAGTAGCTAAAGCTACTTGCCACAAAGGAGTAGTAGCAGGCACTACCAAAGGAATAAGCATCCCTGTTCCCAGGAAGCCTTCGTTGATCGGGTGCTTACGCACGATTGCGAAAACTGCTTCTACAACACCACCGGCTGTATAGGCTACTAAAACAAGAGGAAGCACGAGCATTGCTCCAATGCCTAACTTCTCACCAAAATTCTCCCACAAACCGGCTGTTCCGCCAGTTGCGAGTAAATGCTGATGACCAGTATTGTACATACCAAAAAGCAAACAAGGAATCATAGCAATTACCACTGTGATCATCATTCGCTTCAAATCAATAGCATCTTTTACCTGAGCACCTTTGATGCCGGTAGTATGCTTAGGGCTGAACATAAATGTCTCCCCTGCTTCAAACGCGTAATATAGACTTTCAAGCTTGCCACCTTTTTCGAAAAGTGGCTTCTGCTTGTCCAATAAATCTCTTAGAAACTTCATATGGATTAACTGTATTGGATTAATTCAATTCCTTTTCTCACCAACTCCTGCACAGGATGCTTTGACACATCCACAAACTCGCAAAGAGCTAAATCTTCTTCCACGATCTCATAGATTCCCAATTCTTCGATTTCGTCAAAATCCTCAGCCATAATAGCTTTCAAAAGATAAACTGGAAGTATATCCATGGGAGTAACAGATTCAAAAACACCAGTTTGCACGAATGCTCTTTCTTCGCCTCTACCGTTTGAATCCATGACGAATTCTTTATTTGGTGTAAGGAAGGAAAGTAATCCTAGTGCTCTGTGGTAACTCAATCTAGTGGTAGGTTTTGCCCATCCCATGAACTCATAGTAATCACCCTCAGGAATAACGGTAATCTGATTGTGATAGAAACCTAAGAAACCTTCCAACGAAATTTTCTCTCCAGTAAGGACATTTCCAGAGATCACTCTTACGTGACCTGAATTAAGATTTCCTTTCACAAAAGTAGAAACAGAAGCTCCCATGTACGTCTTTACATAGGCAGCCTTGGTCAATTCAGAACCGGTTACTGCTATAACTTTAGAAGCATCGTAAACACCTTCTAAAATTAATTTCCCGATCTGAGCAACTCCGTATGGAGTGATCGTCCAAGCGATTTCACCTTTATTGATCGGATCTAAGTGGTGAATCTGCACTCCTACATTTCCTGCAGGGTGCGGTCCAGAGAATTTGTTCACTTGAGCGCCTTTCAATTCTGCAAAAACAGATGGAGTCGCCTTTGAGCCGTCCACATTCAGGTGGACTTTGCCACTTGTCAGTTTAGCCAAAGCTTCAATTCCTGCCTGAAGATATTTCTCTTGGCCCTGCAATGCGAAAGCATAGTCTGGAGCCAATGGATGGGTATCAAAAGCAGATATGAAAATACTCTTAGGAGTATCCGCTGGATTTGCGACTATACCGTAAGGTCTTTGGATGATGTTTGGCCAAACACCACTCGCTGCCAGTTTTGCTGCCAAAGCATCTCTATCTAGAGAAGCAATATTAACAGCACCTAGTTGCTCGTGGACGATGGTAGCATCCGCCAAAATACTGATTTCAAGCAATTTCCTGCGATCGCCTCTTTTAATCTCGACAATTTTGCCGGAAACAGGAGCCGCATAAATTACTTGATCCAATGCTTTGTCGATCAGGACTGGAGTACCTGCCTTAACGGTATCTCCTTCATTGACAAGAACTTTAGGGCGCTGGAGCCCGATAAAGTCTGTCGGCTTAATTGCGAAGGTTTGAGCCGGGGCGAAATCAGCAAGCTCTTGCTTAGCCTTTCCCACCAAGTTGATGTCAAAACCTTTCTTAAGCTTCACTATTTTAGACATATCTGTTTTTGAACTATGAGCTTTTGAAAAACGCCCCAAATCTAATAAATAACCTTTTTAATTTGAGGGTATATGAACTTTAATGTTTGAACTTTTGGAAGAATGGCTTCCTAAGTTTTTAAATAACTCTATTTTAAACTGAAAGCACCCCTTCTTCGAGTGATTCCACGTATGATTTCACTTGCTCCATCAGCCACATTGGTGTAGATGTTGCTCCGCATATCCCTACTTTTTCATCTTTTTGAAACCAATCTGGATTAATCTCTTTCTCATTTTCAATGAAATAGCTTCTTTCATTTTGAGCCAGACACACTTGATGAAGTGCCTTGCCATTTGAGCTTTTCTTTCCAGACACAAATAAAATCACATCATTTTCCTGAGAAAATCGCTGTAGCTGTGGTTCACGATTAGACACCTGCCGGCAAATCGAATCATTTGCATTGAAAGTTTCTCGCGTAAGTTCTTGCTTAGCAGCCTGAATGCGATCTTCTATTTTCTGAGAAATCTCATAGAAGCCTTTCGTGCTTTTGGTAGTCTGACTGAAAAGCGTCACAGGTCTGGTAAAATCTATCTTTTCCAAATCAGCCTCTTCCATCACCACGATAGCCTTTTCCAAAGTCTGTCCAGTCAAGCCAATTACTTCCGCATGGCCTTTTTTACCATAAATAACAATCTGTCCGTCTTCACGCTCCATTTTATCGAATGCACTTTTCACGCGATGTTGTAGCTTCAACACTACTGGACAGGAAGCATCAATTAGTTCAATATTGTTTTCTATGGCAGTTCTATAGGTCTCAGGCGGTTCGCCATGTGCGCGAATCAACACCTTGCAATCATGCAATTCTGACAACTGCTCTCGATCTATAACAACCAAACCTTTGGCGCTAAGACGCGAAACCTCCATATCATTATGCACGATATCGCCTAGGCAATACAGCTGGTCGCTTTGCTCCATCTCATCCTCCGCCATTTTGATGGCAAATTCGACACCGAAGCAATACCCAGAGTTTTTATCAATGCTTACCTGCATAGCTCTCTTGTTTATCAATAATTTGTCTTGCCGAGTGGACGATCTTCCCCACCTGCTCCGCAAAGGTAATATTACTGGTATCTACCTCCAGAGCATCTGGCATTTTCTTTAGTGGGCTTTCTACACGAGAAGAATCTACTCTGTCTCGATCAGCGAGGTTAGCTTTAATCTCTTGCAAGTCCACCAACTCTCCTTTTTCCAAAAGCTCTTCTTGCCTTCTGATAGCACGAGTATCTAAGTCCGCAGTCATAAACACTTTCAGATCTGCATTAGGAAAAACTACCGAGCCAATATCACGTCCATCCATTACCACTCCTTTTTTCTTTCCAAGTCGTTGCTGCTGCGCTACCAACTCTTTTCTGATGGCAGCGACCGTGGCGACTTCAGACACTTTATTGGAAATTCGCATAGTACGGATCTCACCCTCCACATTCAAACCATTGAGATAGGTCTCTTGTTTATGGGTGTCCGGATTTAGATGAAAAGAAATCTCTAAGGATTTAAGCCCTTTTTCCACATCATGTGGATTGGATGGAGAAAGGAAATTATTCAAAAAGTGTAGAGTCGCCGCTCTATACATGGCTCCGGAATCGATGTACGTATATCCCAAGTCCTTGGCAACTGCTTTGGCAGTGGAGCTCTTCCCACATCCAGAATATCCATCGATGGCGATGACGATTTTATTCATTCAAAAACCCGCTTGATTCGTTTTTTTATTACTGCGCAAATATAGTAGTTTTAATCCAAACCTATCCCCAACACTCGGAACCGAATCACTAATACAGATTCTCTCCAAGTAATTCAATCATACATTTTCATGCAGATCCAAGGACAATTCGTCGATATATCAAAACGTAAAATCCACTCCGTTTCAATCACTATACTCGAAGGAAAAATATCAAAATTCGAGCATATCGAAGCTGATCCTTCCTTGCCCTACCTTATGCCTGGCTTTATCGATGCGCATGTGCATGTGGAAAGCTCCATGCTTGTTCCTTCGGAATTCGCCCGACTTGCTGTAGTTCATGGCACGGTGGCGACAGTCTCCGATCCACACGAGATCGCCAATGTCTGCGGAATGCAAGGCGTTGAATACATGATAGAAAACGGAAAGCAGGTTCCTTTCAAATTCTACTTCGGTGCCCCGTCCTGCGTTCCAGCCACGCCTTTCGAGACGGCCGGCGGTGAGATCAATGCAGCAGATATTGAAAACCTGATGTCTCGCCCCGAGATTCATTACCTCGCGGAAATGATGAACTGGCCCGGAACGGTGAATCGGGATGAGCTGGTGATGGAGAAAATCCGAATCTCAAAGAAATACGGCAAACCCATCGATGGACATGCACCAGGACTAAAAGGAGAACTGGCAGAGAAATACGTCAGTGCTGGCCCAAGCACCGATCATGAGTGTTTCACGGCTGAGGAAGCCTTAGGGAAATTAAAGCTGGGAATGAAAATCGCTATCCGAGAAGGTTCGGCTGCTAAAAACTTCGAAGCACTTATAGATCTGATCGATGAATACCCTGAGATGATTATGTTTTGTTCAGATGACAAGCATCCGGATAATCTGGCAGTTTCTCATATCAATGAACTTGCGGCTAGAGCTATCGCAAAAGGCAAAGATGTTTTTAATGTACTTCAGGCAGCTTGTCTGAATCCTATCGCTCACTATGCGATGAATGTTGGACAACTGAGAGAAGGAGATCCTGCAGATTTTATTCTGGTAAATGACTTGAAAGACTTTCAGGTAATTAGCACCTACATTGATGGAGAGAAAGTAGCGGAGAATGGAAAGACGCTGATTCAGCCAATCACAAACGAGATCATCAACAATTTTAATACTTCTCTTAAAACCCCTGAAGACTTTCAAATCAAAGCAAACGGCTCCAAAGTCAGAGTAATCGAGGCACTAGATGGACAATTGATCACACCAGAAATTTCTGGAGAGATTCTAATCAAAGATGGCTTTGCAGAATCGAATCCAGCCGAGGACATCTTGAAAATCACCGTGGTCAATCGCTACAAAGATGCTCCACCAGCGGTGGCTTTCATCAAAAACTTCGGATTGAAAACGGGAGCGATCGCTTCCTCAGTTGGACACGACTCACATAATATCATAGCAGTAGGAATCGATGATGAATCCATTTGCAAAGCCGTCAATCTAATAATCGAAGCCAAAGGTGGTGTTTCTGCAGTTTCCAGAAATCAGGAAGAAATACTTCCGCTACCAGTCGGAGGAATCATGTCAGCTTCAGACGGATATGAAGTTGTTGCTTCATACACGAAGATCGATAGACTTGCCAAGGAAATGGGAGCAACGCTTAGTTCTCCTTTTATGACGCTAAGCTTTATGGCTCTGCTCGTAATTCCTGATTTGAAACTGAGCGACAAGGGTTTATTTAATGGACAGCGATTTGAGTTTGAGGAGGTGTTTTTGGAAGATTGATTGGAATTGTAAAGAAATACGATAGAAATGAAAGAATCAGAATCGACAAAATCAGCAAGAACACAAGGTATCATACTATTGATTGGAGCAACAATAGCCCTAATCATTTTTTTACTAAAGAGATAATATTAAGACGTTAAAACCTACTCCTCATTATTTAATTGCATCATAATGCACTAACACCGAACAATAATCTCAAACATTTCAAAGTGAAAAATATGAACGTCAATAGATTTGGTGAAATCCATAAAGCCCAATCCACTGGATCTGTGGTGACGGTGATTTCTTATATCACAAATGCCGCTATGAGAAGAATAAATGGGCTGGAATTCCTACTTATTCCGTTGATCATCCTCATTTCCTTGACGATTATTGGTTCTGCTTATTACCTTTTTCAAACTTTGAACCACAAGGAAGAAATTGAGAACTCACGTAAAAACATAACTGCTTTCGTAATCAGAATTGTCATTAACGTTGTGCTGCTTCTGCTTATCTTATTTTGAAAAGCGAGATTTTTAGATTTCTGAAAGAAGAATTTTCTCATAGGATTAAATCAAAAAGTTAGTTTAATTTAATCCCGATTCTAACTAAATAACTTTTGGCTAAGGCAGACCCTATTAAAACCTCCATTGGAATACTGGTTGTCCTTTCAGCCTTTATCTTCCTCTCCTTTTTTCCCATCATTAATCCTCTGGAGCAAATCATTGCAGGGTTCAAAAGATATATCACTGAGCTTCCTCAGGAGAAAGTTTACCTGCATCTAGACAGAGCTCAATATTCCTCTGGGGAGACTATTTGGCTTAAAGCTTACCTGACCGCTGGTCCATACCACGAAGCTTCTTTACTCAGCAACACTATTTATGTAGAGTTGATCAATAGTTCCGGTGAAGTTATACAGCAGCATCAGCTTTTTTCTCCAGAAGGTTTTGCCGCAGGTCAGGTAGAATTAGATGAATCCCTTCCCTCAGGAAACTACCTAGTTCGCTCCTATACCAATTGGATGCGGAATGCCGATGCAGCTTATTTTTTTCATAAACAGATAAAAATCTGGAATACCCAAGACCCCATCAATAATGTGTTAAGTGATGAAACCATAGCTCTTCAGTTTTTTCCCGAAGGAGGTAATTTAGTCAATGGGATCATGAGTAAAGTAGGCTTCAAAGCTATCGGAAAGGACGGATTGGGTAAAGTAGTGAGCGGAAAAGTCTTTGAAGACGAACAGGAAGTTGCTACGTTTGAAAGCAATAAATTGGGTATGGGTGTTTTTGCCTTGATGCCCAAAGAAGGGAAGAAATACACAGCATTATTAGAGAATAGCGATGAAATAGTACCGCTGCCAAAAGCCCTTGATTCAGGAATAATTCTCTCTGTGACGAATTCGCCTACTACAGCAGATATCCTCGTGAAGGTTCAAGCTTCAGAGAATTCCACCCTTCAAACTGTCTATCTTTTGGCGCAAACACGTGGAATAGTCTGTGCATCTAGCCAGGCTGATCTTTCTAGAAAAGTAAGCTTTACCCGAATCCCAAAGAAAGAATTTCCCTCAGGAATCGCTCAAATCACTGTGATGGATGAAAACGGAAATCCTTTAGCAGAGAGAATAATTTTCATTGACCACCAAGATCAGATGAAAATCACTGTATCTATGGACAAATCGGTTTATAAGCCTAGAGAACGAGTTCAAATTGATATAGAAGCAAAGGATAAAGAGGGAAATCCAGTCGCGGCCAATATGTCATTGAGCGTATTTGACGGAAGTCAGGTAGCTCTGAATGAAAACAAGGAAACAATACAATCGAACCTTTTGCTTTCCTCAGAACTGAAAGGGCATATCGAATCACCCGGATACTATTTCAATCTCACAAATCAGGATCGCACAAAAGACTTGGATATCCTTATGCTGACGCAAGGCTGGCGGAGATTTACAATAAAAGAAGCATTGAGCGAAAACGTGACAGATCCTGAATATGGCGTTGAAAAAGGATTGACGATCATAGGAGTACTTACTGATGAAAAGAAAAATCAGCCAGTAGAATCCGGAACTGTATCCTACCTGTCGTTATTTCCCTTCCCAGAATCAAAAACAGTACTAACCAATTCAAGAGGTGAGTTTGAAATCCATGACCTTATCTTCTTTGACTCTACGAAAATAATCCTACAGGGGAAAACAAGCAATGGTAGAATAGCTACTATTTTGACAGAAAGCTCCTATAGTTCGCCACAGCTATCCTACCAAATCCCTTCTACTTTCACCCAAGCTTCGGCTTTGGAGCAGAATTTCTTAACAAAAGCTGCCGTGCGTCTAGCTATTGATAAAGCATTTGACTTTGATAACTCGGAATTTGCCCTTGAGGGAGTAGAAGTGAGGGCAAAAAGAATAGATCAACCCTCCAATATCTCCAGTACTTATGGCGCTGGAACTGTACAGATGCAAGTGGCTGGCAAGCCGGCACTAGAAAACCTGATGAATCCGTTAGATCTACTGAGAGGCAGAGTGGCTGGTGTACAAATAACGGGATATGGAGAAACTGCGAAGATTCTCATCCAAGGAATGAATTCTATCAACAGCAGTATGGAACCGATGCTCATGGTGGATGACATTCAAGTAAAACTAGAATCCTTGCTCACTATCCCTGTGCAAGAAATCGAAGGCTACCGAGTATGGAAGGGAGCGGACACGGCGATATTCGGTGCTAGAGGATCAAATGGAGTAATTGGATTTTACACGAGGAAAGACCTTGGTACTGATAAAAAACCAATCCAACAGGATGCCGCATTGACCATGAAGGGCTATCAGGTAGAAAAGGAATTCTACTCACCCAAATATCCAGCAGATATCAGTTCACTTCCTAAACCAGATCAGCGCGCCACTCTTTTTTGGGCACCGAATATCCAGACAAATTCGTCGGGAAAGGCCTCTGTATCTTTCTATAATTCTGATGCAGAGCATTTGATTTATGGAGAGATAGAAGGAATTAGTGGAGGCGGTAAGCCTGGATCTACAAAATTTAACTACACTATTGAAAAGTAATCCCTAAAGTAAAAACCCTCCAGATTTAAAAATCTGGAGGGTTTTTCACTAAATATCCGAAGTAAAGTGGAATTCTATATCAGGGTAATTATCCATTACCATCTGAAGCCAGGCTTTTGACTCGGCCATAAAGACCAGCTTGCCGTCTTTATCATGAGCGATGTGACGGTTTTTGGAACGGACAAATTCTTCCAGTTGCTTTTTGTCCTTGCTCGTGATCCAGCAGGCTTTATACAGGTTCATCGGATGAAACTCCACCGTGGCATTGTATTCGTTTTTCAAGCGGAACTGGATTACTTCAAACTGAAGTTGACCAACTGTCCCGACTACTTTTCTAGAACCCATATCGAAGGTGAACATCTGCGCCACTCCTTCTTCCATGAGTTGTTTCAGGCCTTTTTCGAGTTGCTTGGTCTTCATCGCATCCTTGTTCACCACTTCACGGAAAATCTCCGGCGAGAAACTCGGAATACCTACAAACTGCATGTCTTCACCATCCGTCAGCGTATCGCCGATCTTCAGATTTCCAGTATCATACAAGCCTACAATATCTCCTGGAAATGCCTCATCGACCATTTCCTTATCCTGCGCCATAAACTGAGTCACATTGGAAAAGCGCAATGGCTTTGGTCCACGCACGTGATTGTAAGGTTTGTTCCGCTCAAAAGTCCCTGAGCATATTCTCAAGAATGCAATCCGGTTCCGGTGATTTGGATCCATGTTGGCGTGAATCTTAAATACAAAACCTGAGAATTTCTTCTCATCAGGCTTCACCTCACGCTCC
Organism: Algoriphagus sp. 10J20-15; assembly: GCF_055809615.1. Taxonomy (NCBI): domain Bacteria; kingdom Pseudomonadati; phylum Bacteroidota; class Cytophagia; order Cytophagales; family Cyclobacteriaceae; genus Algoriphagus; species Algoriphagus sp. 10J20-15. The sequence continues at coordinate 209,920 of NZ_JBVVUG010000032.1, read as the reverse complement.
TCAGTTCTACGGCTTTTCGGTGCTGGCGCAATTTTGATAAAGGTATCCAACATCTCATTGATGCCGAAGTTATTCACCGCTGAGCCAAAGAACACCGGCGCTACTTTTCCTTCCAAATATTCTGTAGGATCAAAATCAGGATACACTCCTTCAATCAATTCAACATCTTCGCGAAGCTGATTAGCGTAGTTTTTCCCGATTAATTCTTCCAATTCCGGATCATTCACGTCTTCAAAAGATTGGCGAACATCACTGAGTTTTCGTTGAGACGGGGTAAAAAGATTGAGTTTGTGATCAAACAGATTGTAAACACCTTTGAATGTCTTTCCCATGCCGATAGGCCAAGAAAGCGGACGGCACTGAATATTCAATTTTTGCTCTACTTCCTCGATCAATTCGTAAGGATCACGTCCCTCTCTATCGAGTTTGTTGATAAAGCAGATCACAGGCGTATTTCTCATCCGGCAAACTTCCATAAGCTTCTCCGTCTGAATCTCCACCCCTTTCACACAGTCAATTACCATAATGACCGAATCGACCGCCGTCAATGTGCGGTAAGTATCCTCAGCAAAATCCTGGTGATCAGGCGTATCAAGCAGGTTGATTTTGATGTCTTTGTATTCGAAACCCATGACAGAAGTAGCCACAGAGATACCTCTTTGCTTCTCTATTGCCATCCAATCCGACTTGGTTCCTGTGTCGATTTTATTGGATTTCACCGCACCCGCAGTCTGTATCGCACCACCAAAAAGCAACAACTTTTCAGTCAAAGTAGTCTTTCCTGCATCAGGGTGAGCAATAATTGCAAAGGTTCTACGCTTCTGGATTTCTTCTTTCAAACTCATGGGTGACATCAAATTAAGGCTGCAAAGGTAGGGAAAAAATAGGTGGAAAGAATTTACGAATTACGATTTTGGATTTACGAGTTCAATTGGGACTTCGATCTTTGCCTACAAGTTTACCTTCATTCTTTTTTCAAAAAGCTCAGAATAGTAGTTTTCGCTTAACTCTATCGGGAATCTCGTAAATCATATATCCGAAATCACAAATCCCTAATACTCCAAGATTCCCTCGGTAATAAACTGTGAGGCCCCTTCATGATTTCCGTGAAGCAATATCCTAAAGGTGGTTCCTACTCCAACTTCTGAGTTTTTGACAAAAATCCTCCCGCCATGATATCCTTCCACGATTCTTTTTGCGAGTGTCAAACCCAGCCCCCAACCTCTTTGACGGGTAGAGAATCCTGGATTAAATACACGTTTGTACATTCGCTTTTCCATGCCCTTCCCGGTGTCTGTGATATCTATAATCACATACTTATCACTATCCTGTAGAATGGTAATATCAATCTGCCCTTTACCCTTCATCGCATCTACAGCATTTTTACAGATATTTTCTATCACCCACTCAAACAGTGGCTTATTCATCATCGCATCGAGATCCTTAGTGTCTGCATGAATATTCAAATCCACTTTGGTAGATATTCTCGGACGGAGGTAATTAATTGTTTCGTCAATTGCTTCGTAGACATTCCCTGATTGGATCACGGGCTTACTGCCAATACTGCTAAATCGCTCCGTCACCATCCTCAGCTTCACCACGTCCTTATCCATTTCGGTGATGATTTCCTTATTTTCCTCCCAGACTGGAGAGTTCCGCAGGTAATCAATCCAAGCCATCAAAGAAGCGATCGGCGTTCCCAATTGATGCGCAGTTTCTTTAGTAAGACCAGCCCACACACGGTTTTGCTCCGCAATTTTACTTTGGTTAAAAAGCGCATAAGCCAATACGCCAAAAATCAGAATAATTCCTAATTGCACGTAAGGATAATACTTTAGATTAATCAGCAATTCAGAGTTCCTGTAATAAACCAGAATATCTGCCTCTGGAAGCAAAATAGGTTCGTACTCCGCTCGCATCTCTGCCAGCTCCTTTTGCAGCGTTTCTGCAGAATCGGCAGCACTTGCATTATTCTTAAAAGGTATATTTCTAAATTCAATAGGATTGGCCGAATCATCCACCATAATGATCGGAATGGAATAATTCTGTTGGATGATCTCCTGGTTGATAAACGTGAGATTCTCCATCGTAGTAGCTGCATACTCCAGCGCACTGGACAGCAATTCGATCTGCCTCCTTTCCCGCTCGCGCAATTCCTCCACCAGACTATTAGTATACCAAATCGAACCTGCTCCTATGATTAGTGAGGCCGCAACGACAAGCCATTTGACTTGCTTCTTATTTGTATAAAAATCTAAAGAGGTAAGGTCTTGAAATCTTTTTTTCATTAATCAAACTTGAATTACTACCGTTACTAACTTCCCAATCACATAGATAGTATGACTTGAAGATAGAATTTATCAGTTGGGAAGGTATCGACCTATGGAGTAAATTTATACTTTAATTCAAGCAGAGAAAATTAAACAACTTAAATATGAAATCGAGCATCCCTCCGGCGTCACAAAACGGGATAGTTATATCGCATGCTAGATTCCATATGACACTAGAAAAACAAACAACAGACATATGAAAACGAATGACATTGGATTAGAAATCAAAGAAAGTAAGGTATTGGTAGAAAAACTTAATGACCTACTAGCTAATTATCAGATTTACTACCAGAATTTGAGGAATTTTCATTGGAATGTTTCCGGCCCAAATTTCTTTGAGCTTCATGCCAAATTTGAAGAACTTTACAATGCTGCGAACTTGGCAGTAGACGAAACTGCAGAACGAATTTTGACTTTAGGGGCCAGACCACTTTCTTCATATCAGGAATACATTGACACTGCTTCTATCAAAGAGGCAAAAGAAATTACAGATCCCATGAAAATGGTGGAGATAATCAAGTCAAATATGAACACCCTTTTGCAACTCGAAAGAGAAACCCTCGAAGCAGCAGGAGCATCAGGCGATGAGGGAACGGCTTCCCTGATGAGTGACTACATTACTGCAAAAGAAAAAGTAGTATGGATGCTTTCTGCGTATTTGAGATAATAAGAATGATCTTCCCCCAATAACGCCTAAACTAAAATCCCGACCAGCAACTGATCGGGATTTTTTTCTATCAAAAATTGCTACTTCTTGACTCTTTTTTCTGACTCTTGATTTATTGGTATTTAGCTCTACCACCTTGATATTTATATTTTGCTACAAAATATTAAGATTTTAGCTTCTCAATTATTCGTCTTGATCCACTTCCAAAGTGTCTTATAGCTTGGCTTTGTTCCATGCATCAGAATTCCTATTCGGTAGATCTTACCCGCTACCCAAGTAGTAAATAAAAAGCCAACGATTAAAAGCCCCATAGATAAAGCTAGCTCCCAAAATGGCACGCCATAACTTACCCTACCCATCATCGCAATCGGCGAAGTCAGCGGAACTACTGATAGCCAAAATGACGTAGTGCTGGTGGGATCATTCAGTACAAAAACAAACAAACCCATGTAGGCTACAATCAAAGGAATAGTCACGGGTAACATAAACTGCTGCGCGTCCGAAGGTGCATCCACCGCAGATCCAATCGCTGCAAACAAAGCTCCATACAATAGGTATCCGCCCAAGAAGTAAAAAACAAAACTTAAGGCTATCTCCATGTAATTAATTCCTGCGATCACTTGCAGAATTTCACCCATTTCTGTGTTTTGAGCTAGGCCTTGAGCCAATTCAGGATTGGCCAATTCCATCGCCTGTTGCTGGGGCATTTGCATCCCTAGAAAGCCCGTCACAATAGTCGTCAACGTTCCCACTAGCACGATCCAAATTAGAAGTTGAGTTAGTCCAACTCCAGCAATGCCAATGATTTTTCCCAGCATCAGCTGAAAAGGCTTCAGTGAAGAAACCAATATCTCCACGATCCTACTGGACTTTTCTTCAATCACACCTTGCATAATCTGATTGCCATAGATGAAAATGAACATGTAGATCAAAATGCCTGCAACAAAGCCTATTGCATAATTCACTGTCGCGTCGCTTACAGTTTCTGTCCCCTCTTCATCTAGCGTAATGGATTTGATCGCCACTTTTGTCCGGACATCATTTATAATTTTTGGATCAATTCCACTTTCAAAAAGCCGTTGTTCCTCGATTTTCTTCCGCAGATTATTTTCCAAATAGCTGATCAGACTCATACTTGGATTTTCTTCTCCATAAAAAGAAATCCCCGTTGGATCTTTTATATCAAACTTAGGGATATGCAGAAAGCCGTAACGGTCTCCATCCTGTACTAATTTCTTGGCTTCTTCAGAGTTTATATCCGAAAAGGAAAAAGCATACTGCTCAGAACTTTCCAAGAAAAACAGCTTATTATCATCTACCACCTCGATGATTCTCAGCGCTTGATTGTCTTCCTCTTCTAAAGCGATCCACACGAAAATTCCCATGATGGCTGGGAAAATCAAAGGAGTCAATAAGGTGACAAGCAAAAACGATTTCTTTTTGACGCGAGCTACATACTCACGCTGAATTACTAACCAGATCTTATCCATTTTCTGTTGACTTTACCTGGTGAATAAAAATTTCTTCCATACTCGGAATCAGTTCTTGAAACTGGCTCACTTGACCATATTGCATTAACTCATTGAGAAGTTCATTTGGCAATTTCCCACTAAGAGGTAGCGTAAAACTGTAGCTTCCTTCGTCTTCTTTGGATATCCACTCCGTCGGCAAATCTCTAGTAAGGTGATCAAGAGTTATCGTATAGACTTCCGGTCTATAGATGGATTTCACCTGCTTGATTGTACCATCCAAGATTTTCTTCGAGCGATTGATCATTGCGACCTGGTCGACACAGCAGCTCTACAGACTCCATTCTGTGAGTACTGAGGATCACTGTGGTGCCTTTCTCCTTGAGTTCCAAAATCTCATTTTTGATGATTTCTGCATTAACTGGATCAAAACCGGAGAAAGGTTCATCGAGGATCAAGAGCGGAGGATTATGAATTATTGTGGAGATAAACTGGACTTTCTGCGCCATGCCTTTGGATAGATCTTCAATCTTCTTGTCCTTCCAAGTCTCCATTTCCAGCTTTTCCAGCCAGTATTTGATCTTCAGTTTGGCCTCATGAGGACTAAGTCCTTTTAATCTCGCGAAATAAAGCATCTGATCCCAGACCTTCATTTTCTTATAAAGCCCACGCTCTTCTGGCAAGTAGCCAATCAGTCCAATATGCTTAGGTGCCAAAAGCTCACCGCCAATGTAAACTTCACCGCTATCGCTATCTATAATCTGATTAATAATCCGAATCAGCGTGGTTTTACCCGCTCCATTTGGCCCGAGAAGTCCAAAAACCACACCTTCGGATACATTTAAATCCACCTCTGTAAGTGCTTTATTGACTCCGTAGGATTTATTAAGCTTATTGATTTTTAACATATCTGAAAAAATAGGAATTATTCCACTGTTAAAGAACCCACTCCTACATCAATGATCAATTCCATTAATCTTGGGTCATCCACTTTGAACCCTTTTGTTATGTATGTTCCTTTTTCTAAGGTTTTTAAATACTTTGGCAAGGTGGTTTTACACATAGCCGTAGTTCTCATTTTTATTTTGATGGGAAAAGAGTCAGAAGGCAAACGCACGTGAAGTGTTCCTGCACCAACTGCAGCAATAATATGGCTGGCATTATGCATGCCATCTGAGAATTCCAAATCGATTTTGCCATAGTTAACTTCGAATATCATTCTCTTGGCATTGGTGAAATTGGCATCATTTACCACTACGGTCCCCATATTTAGGGTTACCAAAAGGGTATCCATCTGAACTTGATTTGGAGAGTCGCTACTATAGCGGATAGCCACATCAGCACTGGCACTTTTCACTTTCAGCTGACTGATGGTTAGATTGGCAAGGTCAAAGTCTGACTTGCCCATTCCCAAATTAAAATCGAGATGATAAAGATAATTGGTACTTAAACCTACATTCCAGCTGTGATCAAAATCATCTGAAGATCCCGAAAATAGTTTGGATGTGATACTTTTCCCGAGATTTTCGGACTCCACGTTCTTATGAACCAATGTGGTCTGAAGTATATTATTTGATACTTTCTGAGAAAATACCGGAAGGATATTCGTTTGATCGAGATGCCCATGAATATAGACAGGATCTGAAGATTTGGTTCTCTTCAGCTGTGTGGTACTCTTGTAGGAGGTGAACTCCAAAGCAACCATATCAAAACCGTCTTTTTCTGTCGCCTTGAACTCTTTGACTAGTTGCGCCTTACCCACAGCTACCCATCCAATCATCATCAGAAAAAGCAGACACAATCTTTTAAGCATACGGTAAGGTTACGAGGCGACTTTAAAAAGGTTTTTTAAAAATATAAAAAAAGCCAGAATTGCTTCTGGCTTTATTGTATTAAAAGAACTCTTTCATTTTATCAAAGAAGGATTTCTCGCTGTTTCCTGGATCTGGTTTGAAGTTGTCTGAGTATCTCAGTCCTTCTAACGCTTCTTTTTCATCTTTGGATAGATGGGTAGGCGTCCACACATTGACCATGATCAATTGATCACCTTTGGTATATCCATTTATATCTTTAATACCCTTTCCTTTCAAACGGAGCATTTTACCACTTTGAGTTCCTTGCTCAATTTTGATTTTTACTTTTCCTTCTATGGTTGGCACCTCTATAGAAGCACCAAGTGCTGCATCTACAAAGGAAACGTATAGATCATAGATCACATTATTCCCATCACGTTGAAGTACCTTATCTTCAATTTCCTCTATAACTATAAGAAGATCTCCGGCAATTCCACCAGGAATCTCATTCCCTTTGCCAGACATACTTAGCTGCATTCCTTCAGCTACCCCGCCAGGGATATTGATAGAAATCACTTCCTCTTTCACCACTAGACCTCTTGCGTCAGCATCAGCAGGCTTTTTATCTACAATCTGACCACTTCCCCCACAAACACCGCAGGTGCTAGCTGAAACCATTTGGCCCAACATCGTATTCACTACTTTCTTAACCTGGCCAGATCCTTGGCATGCTGAACAAGATTTGAAAGTGACTCCATCAGCTATAAGATGGCGTTTCACTTTAATCTTTTTCTCCACGCCATTAGCAATCTCAGCAAGAGTTAACTTCATCTTTACGCGAAGATTCGTTCCTTTTTTGGTGCGACGGCCACCGCCGCCTCCGCCGAAAAATGAACCGAAACCGCCTCCGCCTCCTCCGCCGAAAATATCGCCGAATTGGGAAAAGATGTCATCCATGTTCATTCCACCGCCGCCAAAACCTCCAGCTCCACCAACACCTTGATGACCAAATTGATCATAACGTTGCTTTTTCTCAGGATTACTTAAAACCTCGTAAGCCTCAGCTGCTTCTTTGAATTTGTCTTCAGCTTCTGGATTGTCAGGATTTTTATCCGGATGAAATTGAATCGCTAGTTTCCGATACGCCTTTTTTATTTCATCGGCAGATGCGGACTTTGTTACTCCAAGTACTTCGTAATAATCTCTTTTCGCCATAATATTATGCTCCTGTCACTACTTTTGCGTAGCGTACTACTTTATCTCCTAATACGTAACCTTTTTCGATTACATCAACTACTTTTCCTTTCAAGTCTTCGCTAGGTGCCAGGATCTGGGTTATTGCTTCCTGGGTTTCCGGATCGAAAGGCTTACCTACTAGATCATCCATTGGCTTTAAGCCTTTTGAACCAAGTATTTTTCCGAATTTTTGAAAAATAAGAAGATCACCTTCTCTTACTTTAGCTCCTTCAGCCTCATTTTCACTGGCTTTTAAAGCTCGCTCAAAATCATCCAAAATTGGAATTAGATCCCTAATAACATCCTCGGAAGCTGTTGAAATCAAATCCAATCGCTCCTTTGCAGTTCTTTTTCTATAATTCTCAAAATCTGAATAGAGACGAAGGTATTTATCTTTAAGATCGGCTACTTCATACTCCAATTTATTTTCTTCTGATTCAGTTTGAGGAGCTTGTTCTTCAAGTTCCGTTTCGGAAGAAGCGTTTTCTACCGCTTCCTCATTGATATTCTCGTCCTTGAGATTCATTTCTTGATCCACTTGTTCTTTATTAGTCATAATTGAAATAGACAATAGTTGGCGTTATGGGGTTATCAATATTGTTGCCATTGCGCGATGTCTGACAAACTGACACCTTACCCCTCGTGTATAGCCTGCCAGATTAGATCTTTAAGCCTGTCAAGATTGTATTGGGAGACAGAAGATATAAACACATAAGGAATTCCTTCCGGGACTTCTTTTTCCATTTCCTTGACAAGTTCGTCATCCAGCATATCTGCTTTGGATATAGCAAGCAGTCTTCGCTTATCTAGCAATTCTGGATTATACTTTTCCAGTTCTCCCAGTAAAATTCTGTATTGCTCTCCAATATCAGCAGCGTCTGCAGGCACCATGAATAGTAAAATCGAGTTGCGCTCTATATGGCGGAGAAAACGAATTCCTAGCCCTTTGCCTTCTGCAGCTCCTTCGATGATTCCTGGGATGTCTGCCATCACGAAAGACTGATCTCCTCTGTAGGCTACAACGCCAAGATTTGGCACAAGGGTAGTAAAAGGATAATCTCCAATCTCAGGTCTAGCTGCAGATATAGAAGAAAGCAAGGTCGATTTGCCCGCATTTGGAAATCCTACCAAACCTACATCCGCCAGAAGCTTCAACTCTAAAATAATCCACTCTTCGATTCCTTCTTCTCCAGGCTGAGAATAATGAGGAGCTTGATTCGTAGATGTTTTGAAATGGTCATTTCCCAGTCCACCTCTCCCGCCTTTGGTAAGAATTACTTCTTGGCCATCTTCTGTGATTTCGAAGCGTTTTTCTCCTGTTTCAGCATCTTTTGCAATGGTACCAAGTGGTACTTCCAAAATTATATCCTTACCGTCAGCACCAGTTCTTCTTCCTCCCTCGCCACTTTTCCCAGCCTCGGCAATAACATGTTTTTTGTACTTGAGATGTAGCAAAGTCCATACTTGAGTCGTGCCTCTTACTATAATGTGTCCCCCTCTTCCGCCATCGCCGCCATCGGGTCCTCCTTTAGGCACATGCTTTTCTCTCCGAAAATGCGTAGATCCAGGTCCACCTGCCCCAGACCTGGAACAGAACTTTACATAATCTATGAAATTTGAATCAGCCATTTTGTGATAAAGAAAAAGGCTAAGCTTACTAGCTTAGCCATATATGATTTGCAAAATTAGGAAATTAAAGGCAATCAGTAGCTATCAATTACCGAAGTGATGTCTGAGAAGATCTGATCGATCTCTCCTACGCCATTGATTTTCTGAAGTTTCTCTTGTGAACCATAATAATCAGCTACCGGGAGAGTCTCATCCAAGTATACTTTTATACGTGTGTTGATTTTTTCATCATCTTGATCATCCACTCGGTTAGAAGTTTTACCCCGCTCTTTAATTCTCACTCTCAATACTTCTTCAGGTACATCAAGAGCTATCATGCCATTGATCTCAAGACTATGCTTAGAGAGCATTTTATCCAAAGCTTCTGCCTGTGCGGTAGTACGTGGAAAGCCATCAAAAATAAATCCTTTGGCATTTTTAGTCTCATTGATCTTATCCTCAACCATTCCAATCACAACCTCATCAGGAACCAATCGACCTTCGTTCATGTACTTTTTGGCGAGTAGGCCAAGTTCCGTTCCTTCTCCTAGGTGCTTTCTAAAAAGATCCCCAGTGGATAAATGAGTAAGTCCGTATTTCTCAATAAGTTTTTCACTTTGAGTGCCTTTGCCTGCACCCGGAGGACCAAATAATACAATATTATACATTCGTAAGTCTATTATTTAAGGAGTACTGAGCTGGTAAATATCAGGTAAATTCCTACCCAAACCATCGTAATCAAGGCCGTAACCGACCACAAATTTATTGGGAATTTCAAAACCCACATAATCCAACGCGTAATTAAACTGAAAAGCATCAGGTTTGTGTAGCAAAGTTACTATGGAAATTTTGGCAGGATTGAACTCAGAAAGTGCCTTTAACAAATAATCCATGCTGATTCCAGTATCAACTATATCCTCTACAATCAGTACATTTTTTCCCTCAATTTTTTCTTCTAAGCCTAAGATAGACCGCACATTCCCTGTTGATTCTGTTCCTGAATAACTACTCACTTTTATAAAAGAAGTAGAAATTGGTAAATCTATTTGCCTGCATAGATCAGCCATAAACACAAAGGATCCATTCAAAATCCCAATTACAACCAATTCCTTGCCTACAAAATCCCGAGATATAGCTTTCCCAAGTTCTGTATTCCTAACACGAATCTTTTCGGCGCTTAGGTAAATCTCAAATATCTTGTCTTTTAAAATAATACTCATCCTATATAATTAAAGTCTCTCTAGTAAGTAGGGATAAATCTTTAGCATCGCTTCCAAATCAACCAAAGAAACCTTTTCATCCGGAGAATGTACATTTTCTTCAGCTGCACCTATAAAACACCAATCTATTGCATATGGGGAAAACTGCACCTCTCTACCATCACTTCCGCCATATTCCTCCACTTCAAGCTGGAAGGGTATTCCACTTTCATTTGCAAGACTTATTATTCTATCAATAAACTTTTTTCTGGGGATAAATTTATCTCTAATGGAAATCACCACGCCTTTATGAAACTGAACCCCTTCTGTAATCCAGGTAATATCAGAGATCAATGCTTGTTTAACGGGAGATGTTTCCTGAATGAACTTGAGTAAAAATGGCATGCTTCCTCCGCCATGTTCCTCATATGTGGAAAATACCACCCAACCATCGGAAATTTTTTCGCAGAGCTCTAGCGCAGAATAAACTCCTAACCTATTATCCAAATAGGCTGCCTGAATAAATTCATCGTTTATTCTAATATTCTGAGCAAAAGATAGGCGAGTACCAGGGTCTATACCTCTCGGAAAATCATGAGAAATATTATTTTCATCACCTTTTATTTTACAAGATATCTCTCCTAACGAGTCCTTCCCCTCCAATAAAGTACCTTCAATTACCTCTGGCCCGCCAATGCTAATCAGCTGATTATTATACCTTGACATAAATCCTATGGTATCTATATGAGCAAAAACAGCTGTTCTAGGCTTTCCAAATTTCAGTAAAATACAATCATGAAAATCTTCTCCAGAATAGATTTCTGGCAAAACTTTCCAACTTTTCTTCCGTTGTGCTATATACTTTAATATGGATTCTGACGTTTTGGATTCATCTCCCGAAACACTGTTTTGTTTAAGGATTTCGAATAAAAATTTCATTGTGGCATAAATTATGTTAATATTTCGATGTTATATTTGAAAAAAGACTGGAATTTATTTTTTATCCTCAGTGGGTTTTAAATAATTCAGCTAGATTTGTAGTAAATTAAAAGTTTATAAATTTGTATTCACATCAATCAACACTTAAAATTTGAACAAAAATTTTTTGTTATGAAAAAACTAATACTATCAACAATTATCGCAGGCGCTCTTTCAGTTGGAGCAAATGCACAGGAATTCGACAAATTCTCTCTGGAAGTTGGCGGAGGTTTTAATAAACCGATGGCACCCATTGCAGCTGGATATCTGTCTCCTACTCTCAACTTAGGTCACATCGATTTCGGTGCTAGGTACATGTTTAACGAGAAATTTGGTTTGAAACTAGATTACGGTTTCGGATCTGTGAAAGAAGCAGGTAATGACGATGCTATGACAGGTTCATTTGACACCAAATATTATCGTTTGGATCTTCAAATGGTTTCCAACCTTGGTAGAATCATGAATTTCGAATCATTTTCAAGATCTCTAGGTTTGCTAGGTCATTTTGGTGGTGGTATCGGTAGTGTGAAACCTCAAGAAAACCTTTATGCAGGTGAAACTGATGACGTTTACAACTTTATAGTTGGTGTAACTCCTCAATTGAAGTTGGGTAAAGGTGTTGCTCTTTATGGAGACATCAGTACCATCATTAACGGTCGCCAGACAGTTACTTGGGATGGATCTACTCCAATCGGACCAGCGATCGACAATGGTTTCTTCGGAGCTAATAGCGTATTGTGGACTGGTACAATAGGTCTTCAGTTCTACTTAGGTAAAAATGAAGAGCACGCTGACTGGTACATTGCTGCAGATAAATATGCTACAAAAGAAGAACTTGCTACTCAAATCAACGGAATCAAAGATATGTTGAAGGATTCTGACGGTGATGGCGTTCCTGATTATTTAGATAAAGAGCCTAATACTCCAGCTGGTGCAAGAGTTAACTCCGCAGGTATGACTTTGGATTCTGATGGTGATGGAACTCCTGATCACATGGATAAGTGTCCTTTCCTTCCTGGTCCAGCATCAACAAATGGATGTCCAGTTGAAGAAGTACAAGAGCAACTTGATTTCTTCAAGAAAGCTATCAATGACGGTTATGTTAATGTTTACTACGCATTCGATAGCTCTAAGCCACTTGGATACTCTACTAGCGCAGCTAGCTATGTTTCAAATTTCTTGAAAAAGAATCCAGGGGTAAGTGTTGAAATCAAAGGTTATGCTGATGAATTAGGTCCTGAAGATTACAACATGAAACTTTCTGAAAGAAGAGCTAAGGCTGTTTATGACATCTTAGTAGCTTCAGGAGTTGATGCTTCAAGATTATCCTACAAAGGATATGGTGAAGATACCAGCGTAGATAAGTCATCAGCAGATGCAAGACAAATGGCTAGAAGAGCTAGCTTCGAAGTGAAGTAATTAGCACTCAACACATAATCAAAGGGGTTCGATTTATTATCGAACCCCTTTTTTGATTTAATAGCTAAATTGATTTTTTTAGTAGTCTCAAATACCAAGCTTTTTGCTGATACTGTAGCACTTACTGTCATCCAGCCTAATACCCTTATGCAATCTGTTCGGATAGAATTTTCAAGCTATGTTGCTTACTTGAGATCATCACAAACAGAATCTATCTTACTTAGAATTCGCCCCTCGTATCAGTAGAATTACTACTTAATTATCTATGTATCCTACAATGAATCTGATTTTAAAATCACAAAAGTGATTTAGAAATTTAAAAAACCGAGACCATTGCCCATTAGTATCGCCCATGCTTTACCTCTGGTTTAACGACTGATTCAATTTAAGGCACTTTGAGCATCAGAGGTTGGTAGTCCTCTTCTGTTAATATCACATCCACCAAACCTCCATGGATAACAGCCGCTACTTGAATTTTTCAGCAGGAACTCCATTTGCAACGGTGAGATTATAAGTCCTTGCCACTTCTAAAAGAATAGGGTTTGCGACTGTAGAGTCTTTCACTTTCCCATTCAAATCAAAAACGATTTTATAGTTAAGAGTAAAATCGTAAGTAATAGCCGGATTGGCAACTGGCATCACTCCCACCCAAGGTGAAAATTCATTACACGATAGGTAATACCTTCCTTTATATGTGGAGGTATATTTTCTTGGGCCAAAACTGCGGAAACGGAAAAAGTAAACATGAATATTAACGGCAAATAAAACAGCTTCATAAGAATTTGTTTATAAGCATGTTAGGAAAAACATCAAATAAAAACAACAAAGCAAGTTAAAATTGTGGATGATAAAAGATAGGCTAAAGTCAAACCACTTTTCCTTTAAAAATATTTATTGGTATAGCATGAAATTACCTACATATTTCATTCTACTTTTGATAGATTTTTAAAGCATTTAGCTGTAGAAGAAAAATCACCAAAGCTATGATTCTTCAAAGTGTCATTCTTATTGCAGGTCTTTTACTATTAGTAAAAGGTGCTAATTGGCTGGTAGATGGTGCATCGGTACTAGCAAAAAAACACAAAGTTTCGGACTTGGCTATCGGTCTGACTATAGTGGCTTTTGGTACATCCGCACCAGAATTAGTAGTCAATTCAGTTGCTTCCGCACAAGGCTACGCAGATATAGTTTTCGGTAATGTAATCGGATCCAATAATTTTAATCTGTTTTTCATTCTTGGAGTAGCAGGATTAATTACCCCGCTAGCCGTTCAATCTAGTTCGGTTTGGAAAGAGATTCCCTTTTCTTTTATCGCGGCTATCATCTTATTGCTGATGGTCAATAATTATTTCTCAAATACAGCACCTAGTTTATCGATGATTGAAGGGATAGTTCTATTGGTTTGTTTTGCTGCATTTCTATACTATGTTTTCACACAACTCAAATCAGAAACTACTAATCAAGAAATAGAGCAAAAAGTCTACTCAAATCTCAAAATCTGGACTCTGATTTTAGGCGGGCTAGCGGGGCTTGTTTTGGGCGGAAAACTAGTAGTGGATAACGCTGTGACAATTGCCAACAGTTTAGGTGTGAGCGAGAAAATCATCGGACTCACCATCATTGCTGCCGGAACATCCCTGCCAGAATTGGCTACCTCTGTAGTGGCATCTTTAAAGAAGAACAATGATATCGCAATAGGTAATATAATTGGCTCCAATATTTTTAATATTTTCTTGATACTCGGTGTAAGTTCAATCATTAGACCTTTACCATTTCAAATCACATTTAATAACGACATATACTTGCTTTTAGGTGGCACGCTATTTCTCTTCATTGCTATGTTTTCCGGCAAAAGAAAGAGTCTGGACAGATGGGAGGCTATCATACTATTACTAGCATACATTGGATATACTACCTACTTAGTTAGCATGGAGCTTTGAATAAGAAATAAAATCCTAAAACATGATCCTAGAATCGATTTTTTCATCCGAATTGCCAATTACCAATCCGGTGATCAAATTTCTATTGATTCTATTGATCATCCTTTTGGCTCCCATACTATTAAACCGTATAAAAATCCCTCCATTATTAGGGTTAATCATAGCTGGTGCTATTGTTGGCCCAAATGGAGTGGCCCTAATTGAGCGGGACAGTGGGATTATTCTTTCTGGCACTGCTGGACTACTCTATATCATGTTTCTCGCTGGATTAGAGATCGATTTGCATGAGTTTAAGAAAAACCGGAATAAGAGCCTGGTTTTTGGAATGTATACCTTCCTAATTCCCATGATATTAGGAATCATCTCAGGGCTCTTCCTTCTTGATTTGTCATTGATCTCTTCAGTCTTGCTTGCCAGCATGTTTGCTTCACATACCTTAATTGCCTATCCTTTAATTTCAAAATTGGGAATTGGGAAAAACCGAGCGGTAAATATTACAGTCGGAGGAACCTTAATCACAGACACCTTGGCCTTATTGATTTTGGCAATAATTATTGGCTCTACCAAAGGAGAAGTAAACACTCTTTTCTGGCTAAAACTAATTCTTTCTATCACTTTATTTGCACTGACTATCATCTTTGGTTTCCCTCGGCTTGCTCGATGGTTTTTCAAAAAATACTTAGATAATTCTTCTCAATACATTTTTGTATTAGTACTAGTATTTTTAGGTGCCACTTTGGCTGAACTTGCAGGAATTGAGGCTATTATTGGGGCATTCCTTGTTGGTCTATCCATCAATTCAATGATTCCCCATACTTCGCCTCTGATGAATCGGATAGAGTTTGTTGGTAATTCAATATTTATCCCATTTTTCCTAATTGGAGTAGGAATGTTAGTTGATTTCAGGGTGTTTTTTCAAAGTTGGGAAACGATCTGGGTAGCGTTTGTGATGACGACTATTGCTATTACCGCAAAATGGCTAGCTGCCTTAGCAACACAAAAAACATACAAATTCACAATAGATGAACGTAGGATAATTTTTGGACTTAGTAATGCCCAAGCAGCAGCAACTCTAGCAGCTGTAATCATCGGGTTTAATACATTTATAGGATATGATGATTTAGGTGAGCCCATCCGCCTTTTATCAGAATCTATCTTAAATGGTACAATCATCATGATACTCATCACCTGTACCATTGCCTCTTTGGAAGCTCAAAAAGGCGCTAAGAATATTGCACTAGCTGAAACGGTTATTGACGATGCAAATAGTGAAAAAGAAATTGTTGAGCGAATTCTTATCCCTGTCAGAAATCAGGAAACATCGGATGAACTTATCAATCTAAGTATCTTAATCCAGTCGCCAAAAAGGAAAAGTAGTATGTATGCTTTGAGTATCATCAACCCAGATCTACAGGATTCTGCGGCAGAAATGAAGGCTCAAAAAACGTTAAACAAAGCGAGTGAAACAGCATCGGCTACAGACCACTTTCTGATTGAACTGCTACGTTATGACACAAATGTTGAACAAGGAATTACAGGTGTAATCCATGAGAATAAAATTACCGACCTAGTATTAGGCCTTCATGAAAAACAAGGTATAGATGATAGCTTTTTGGGAAATCTCACGGAAGGTCTGCTAAGTAAATCAAATACAACGACCTTTATTTACAAATCCCATCAACCGTTCGATACCCACAAGAGACATTTGATCCTAGTACCTCCGAATGCAGAAAAAGAGCTAGGATTCCCGTTTTGGCTGGTCAAAGTCTGGAATATAGCTAGAAATACTGGAGCTAGAATTATCTTTTATGTAGCACCTGAAACAAGAGAATACCTGGCCGATATCCTAAAAAATCATCCAATCAGAGTTGATTTTCGTGCATTTCCAGGATGGGAAGAGCTTTCAAATCTTAATATTCATCTAAAGTCTGATGATAATTTGATCATGATTTTGAGCAGAAAAGGCACCATTTCCTACCATCCAAAATTGGAGCAGGTTCCAAACTTGATCAATACTTGGTTGAAGAATAATAGCTTCATATTAATCTATCCTAACCAACCCAAATTCGCTGGAATGGACGGAATGGAAATGATACATGGCTCACTTATTGGACCAATTGATCGATTTGATTATACCAGGAAATTGGTTGCAAAGCTATTTAGAAGGAAATAAAAATTTCAATAAGTTGACACCAGAAAACAATGCAAGTACCAGATATTTTGATCTTAAAATGAAATCAAGCTGTTGGCTCAAAGTGGTATGTATTCTACTATTTTGGCTAATGCCTTCGAAAAACTTCGCTCAACAAATACCTAGACTTGACAAAAACATTTTGATTAAGGCCTCTCCTATGGCACTTTTGGAACCTGAGACCGTTGTCGTTCAGGGCGGAATTGAATACTTTTTGAGTCCAAAACTTAGTATTCAGTCAGAAATAGGATTGAATGGCGGCTTTATTGGAATCTCTTCAGGTAGAGGAAAAAATGAACAGTTCTCTATGTGGAGAACGAAGAACGAATTAAAACTTTATTCTGCAAAGAACTATTGGGGGGTTGAATTATTTTTTGTCGAAAAGGACTTCAATCGTACAGATGATTACTACTATTCTTCAAATTCCAAAACTTGGTATGATAAAGCACACATTGACTTTCAGGTGCTGGGCACCGGATTAAAATTAGGTAAGCAGAAATTAATTTCTCAAAATATACTATTAGACAGTTTTGTCGGAATTGGAATTCGGACTAGGTACACCAAAATAACTATGCTAAAAGTATCTCCAATTCAAAATAAAGAAGACGAGAATTTTTTGGGTAGTGATCGATACCGAATAAACGGAAGGGACTATATCCCACATGTGACTTTGGGAATTAAAGTAGGTCTTCTAACAAAGAAATAGTAACGCAAAGGTCTAAACGTTATTTCCCAGCAAACTTTTAGACCATTGATCACTTAATCTCTGGATTTCCCGAATATTCAAAATATATTCCTGTCAAATCCACTCCCTTCAACAGTTGATTTGGAGTAAAGAAACCCAAAAAATCAAACCTAGAATTGCAAAATGGACCAAACCAAACTTAGCTGTCTTGGGAAATTCGGGGCTTTCCTTTCAATAGCAATCCTATTTAACACCTACGCTTTTGCTCAACAAAACCAGGCCAAACTTTCCGGAACAATCCATGAAAAAGGGAGTGAAAACCCATTAGGTTTCGCTACTGTTGGCATCTATTCAGAAAAAGACAGCTTGGTGGCCGGTGGGATATCGGAAGAAAACGGGAAGTTCAGCATAGATGTTCCTAATGGTAACTTTTACGCATTGATTGAATTCATGGGCTTTGAATCTCATAAGACTAGATCAATCAATTTTTCACCTCAAAACAACAAAGTTGATCTTGGTATTATAACGTTGGAATCAACTTCTGAAGATTTGGAAGAAGTGGTAGTTCGCGGTGAAAAAACGATCATGGAGCTTTCACTTGATAAGCGAATTTTCAACGTGGGTAAGGATTTGGCAAATGCCGGTGGAACGGCAAATGACATTCTGATGAATTTGCCTTCTATTGCAGTAGATCCGGAAGGAAATGTACGATTGAGAGGCTCATCTAATGTTAGAATTTTGATCGATGGGAAGCCCTCTGGGTTGGTTAGTTTCAAAGGAAGTAGTGGGTTGCGCCAGCTCCCAGCCAATATGATAGATCGAGTAGAAGTGATCACGAATCCGTCTGCCAGATATGAAGCTGAAGGTATGGCTGGTGTCATTAATATCATTTTGAAAAAAGAGAATAATCAAGGGTTCAACGGTTCCTTTGAAGTAATCGCTGGAACTCCCACGAACCTTGGTTTCACTGCGAATTTGAACTACAGGCACAAAAAAATCAACTGGTTTATAAACTATGGTTTGGCCCACCGACGCTCACCAAATGTGGCAGATTTGTATCAGGAAGTCTATACACAAGACACCACATTTATCTCAAATCAGACTAGAGAAGGCACGGTGGCTAGTTGGAATAACAATATCAGAGGTGGACTGGATTATTATTTCAATGAAAATAGTATTCTGACTTTATCCTACATCTGGCGAAGAAGTGATGCGCATAGACTCACAGATTTTCGTTATGAAGACTCTTGGAATACCATTGGCAATTTGCAGACTTATAGTTTAAGAACTCAGGATGAAACTGAGCAAGAACCAAACTCAGAAATCTCAGCGAACTACAAGCGGGCATTTGAGCAGAAAGGTCATGAGCTCACAGCTACGTTTACCTATTTGAATTATTGGGAAAATTCTGATCAAATTTTTACACAAAATACCTATTCGCCTGAAGGAGTCGAAGACACCTCCCTTGAGCAAGTTCAAACCTCGCTAAATGACGAATATGAAAACCAATATTTGATCATGTTGGACTACGTCAAGCCTTTTGCAAAAGAGGGGAAGTTTGAAACAGGCTTTAGAACAAGTTTTAGAAGAATGAAAAATGACTACCTAGTTCAGGAGAAAGGTGAGGATGGAGAGTTTACTCCGATTCCAATGACTAGATAATATTTTTCTTTACGATGAAAACATCATGGCCGCTTACGGAATCATTGGCAATAAAACGAATAACTGGAGCTATCAGGCAGGTTTGCGAGTGGAAAATACAGATGTCAAAACTATTCTCGAAGAGACAAATGAAGAGAATCCACGAAAGTACACGAATCTTTTTCCGAGTGCTCACTTGACTTACAACATCACGCAAGAAAATGCTTTTCAACTCAGCTATAGCAGAAGAGTGCAAAGGCCAGTTTATAATGATTTGAGTCCTTATGTAACGTTCTCAGATGCTAGAAATTTCAGTAGTGGAAATCCAGATTTGAACCCAGAATACACCAATGCATTCGAACTTGGACATATTAAATATTTCGACAAAGGGACTCTTTTTTCGACTGTTTATTACAGAAGTACTGATGAAAAAATAGAACGGTTGAGAACTGTAAATAATGATGGGAGTTCGGTGACAAAACCCTACAATTTAAATGGAGAAAAATCATTTGGATTAGAACTTAGTGGAGATTATCGGCCAAAAGAGTGGTGGAAAATTGACGTAAATGTGAATTTCTTTCATGCAAAAATTGATGGAAGTAACATCCAAGCGGACTACACAGCTAAAACTTACTCTTGGCTATTCCGACAAACTTCCCGGTTCACTTTAAAAAATGGCTTGGATATACAGTTCCGCGCTAATTATGAAGCAAAGCAAAAAACAGCACAGGGTATCAGAAAAGGGATATTTTTCATGGACTTGTCTGCAAGTAAGGATATAATTAAAGATCGCGGCACCTTAACCTTAAATGCTACAGATATCCTGAATTCCCGAATAAACAGAAACATCACAGAAGGGGATAATTTCTATACTGAAGCAAGCTCTCAACGTCAAATGAGACAAATTAACTTAACAATGAATTATCGTTTGAAGCAGTAAGTGCTGTCAAAATCCTTTATAATAAAGATGCTCACCGAGGAAAACCTGATTTCGCCAGGATTGTAAAGATGTAAATATTTACTATTCAATAACTTGATTTACACCAATAATCTTAGTTAATTCATTCAAACAATTCATACTTCTTGATCCTTGAACCATGCTAACATCTAATTTCCTTCGCATTTACTTTTTTCTAGGAGTTATCTTGTGCATTTCCTTAAGCCAAGAATCCATTGCTCAAAAAATGGAAAGACCTGCAAGTACACCTATTGTCAGAGGTCAAATCGTTGATAAGAAAAATTCTCCAATAATCGGTGCAACGATTTTAGTGGATAGCACTACCAAAGGAGTGGTTTCGGACGAAAATGGATTCTTTGAGTTAGATCTTAGCCAATTCAAAAACAAAAGTATCACGTTGAATATTGGGTATATTGGGAAGGAATCAAATTCGATAGATGTGAAAATCAAAGAACTCCCGAAGTCCTTAGGACAGATCAAATTGAAAGACGGGGTTTTATAGTTTTTATTATTAGCTGAAGTCAGAAATCCCCATTCTTAACAAAAGCTCAAAACAGGTCTGATTGACCTGTTTTTCTTTTGAATTGACCTCTACTGAAAAGTATTGGGATATTCCCTTATTTTTGAATACTTCAGTTTAAACCAAATAGTTCATGCGTTTTCCTACCCTATTTCTTTGCATAGTATTTCTTTTCTCTCTAGTCAGTACTTCCACATTTGCCCAGCAAAAAGACCTACTCACCTTAGAGCGGATCTATGCCTCAAGTGAATTTCAGCAGGAGAGACTTCAACCGATTCAGTGGATCGAAAATGGAGCCGCTTATGTGACTGTGGAGAAAGGAAATGAATTGGCAAGATGGGATAGCAAGAGTTTAGAAAAAAGTGTCTTTGTTCCTGGCTCAGCACTGCAAAGCAGTGGTAAACCAATTAATATAGAATCTTTCAGCCTTTCTGATGATGGATCGAAAGTCTTGGTATTCACTAATTCCAGCAGGGTTTGGAGATCCAATACCAAAGGAGACTATTTTGTATATGATTTAGTAAGCAAAGAATTGAAGCAATTGGGAAGTGAGTTTGAGCCCTCATCTCTGATGTTTGCAAAGTTTTCCTCAGACAATTCAAAGGTTGCCTACGTACAGAAATTCAATTTGTATTTAGAAGATTTCGTGACAGGAAAAGTCACTCAGTTGACAGTTGATGGCACAGATAAAATCATCAATGGAACATTCGATTGGGCGTATGAAGAAGAGTTTGGTAAAAGAGACGGTTTTCAATGGAGTCCTGATGATAAGTTCATTTCATACTGGCAGATTGACGCATCGAAAATCGGCACTTTTTACATGATCAATAATACCAACTCGGCTCAATTCCGTAAAGCCTATCCCACTTCAATATCCAAAAGTGGGACAAGAGCCTGCTGGTGCCAAAATCGGATTGGTAGACATGGTGACGAAGCAAACTAAATGGATTCCAGTTCCGGGAGGAGAAAAAGAAAATTACCTGCCCGGGATGCAATGGATCAACGCCGATTTGCTCCTCATCCAGCAGATGAATCGAAAGCAAAACTCATACCGACCATTTGGACTTTCAAACCATCCACTTCTGAGCTGAAAGGAAATTTATACTGAATCTGAAGAAACTTGGGTTGACTTGGCCTATCCGGATCTTTCTAAAAATGGCTGGAGCGGACAATAGTTTACCAATTGTAGATGGTGGAAAAGCTTTTCTCCGAATGACAGAAAAGGATGCATGGAGGCACATATATAAGGTAAATATCAGCAATGGACAGAAAACCCTAATTACCCCTGGAGCTTTTGATGTAGCCTCTTTTGGGGGAGTTACAGATAAGGAAGTCTATTTTATTGCATCGCCAAACAACCCTGTTCAGCGCTACCTTTATGCGATTGATTTGGCAGGAAAAGGTAAACTTAGAAAAGTTACTCCAGAGTCCTTTTCAGGTGTAAACACTTATAATATTGCTCCTAATGGAATGGTAGCGGTGCATAGTCACCAAAGCACTAACGATCCTTTGAGTGTAAGATTGGTATCTCTACCTAAGCATGATATCGTAAAAAATCTGGTAGAAAACACTGCCTACAAACAGAAACTGGCTTCTCTCAAAACTCCAGAAATCAAATTCACTACCGTGACTACTTCAGAAGGTGTGACGCTAGACGCAAGGGTTATTTATCCAATTGATTTTGATGAGACAAAGAAATACCCTGTGCTATTCCATGTCTATGGTGAACCTTGGAGCACAGTGGCGACGGATACGCAAGTCGGACTTTATAATATTATGCTTGCGCAAAAAGGTTACTTCATCATCGACATGGACGATCGGGGCACGCCGACTCTCAAAGGAAGTGCATGGAGAAAAAGTATCTACCGAAAAATCGGCGTGATCAATGCCCAAGATCAAGGTTTGGCAGCAAAGGAATTACTGAAGCTTCCTTCTCTTGATGAAACAAGAGTAGCTGTTTGGGGATGGAGCGGCGGTGGATCTATGACGCTTAATCAAATGTTTAAATTCCCCGAAATTTATCAGACAGGAATGTCCGTGGCAGCGGTTTCCAATCAGCTCATCTATGACAATATCTATCAAGAGCGCTATATGGGATTGCCTCAGGAAAACATGGAGGACTTCGTAAATGGATCTCCTATCACCTATGCCAAAAACCTCGAAGGAAATCTTTTAATCGTGCATGGTACCGGCGATGACAACGTGCATTATCAAGGAGCCGAAATGCTTATGGAACGAGCTGATCAAGCACAACAAGCAATTCCAAATGATGCCCTATCCAAACCGTTCTCATGGGATTTATGAAGGGGAAGGCACATCACTGCATTTATACACTTTGTTGACAAATTATTTGTTAGGACACACGCCAGTTAATTAAGTTATTGATCAATAGATTTTGCCTCAAAAGAAATAATTCCTCCTTCCTCTACTGCAAATTGAATTTCAATCGGGTTGCAGCAAATCTCACAGTCTTCTATATATTTTTGGTCAGGGACCGAAGGATCAATCAGCATAGAGATTTCACCTACACAATAGGGACATTGGAAGAAGTGTTCAAGCATCCTTTAATTTAACTAAAATAAAAACCCTCGAAGCTACATACTCCGAGGGTTTAACTATAACGACGTAACCTAAATTACACTTCTACTTCTGCATCTACATTCTTAAAGTAGACTTGCTTATCTGCATCAAGATCAACCAATACAGCCTGAATTCATTCTTGATATAGCCGGATAACGATTCGCTTGGAAAGCTCATTTAAGATCAATCTGCTGCATAGTTCTCTTTAGCGGTCTGGCTCCGAAGTTGGCATCAAATCCCATTTCTCCAAGGTAATCCAAGACCTCCTTGGTCGCTTCGATTTCGATTCCTGATTCAGATAATCTATGCTGAATCTCTCTCCATTGTATATCTACGATTTTGCGAATGATCCCCTTATTCAATGGTTCAAACATTATCGTCTCATCAATTCGGTTAAGAAACTCAGGCCTTACGGACTTCTTCGAACAAATCAAACACCTCAGCTTTGGTCTTTTCCAAAACATCTTCCTTGTTCCATTCCTCCATCTCAGCAAATCGCTCTTGGATCAAATGAGAACCGATATTTGTAGTCAAGATGATAATCGTGTTTTTAAAATTCGCCACACGACCTTTGTTATCTGTCAACCGTCCGTCATCCAACACCTGTAGGAGAATGTTAAACACATCAGGATGTGCTTTTTCAATTTCATCCAGCAAAATCACAGAATATGGTTTTCTACGCACCGCCTCAGTCAACTGACCACCTTCATCATAACCCACATAGCCCGGAGGCGCTCCCACCAATCGGCTTACTGCATGCCTTTCCTGATATTCGGACATGTCGATCCGAACCATGGAATTCTCATCATTGAACAGGTATTCGGCCAAAGCTTTTGCAAGTTCAGTCTTTCCGACACCTGTAGTACCCATAAAGATGAAGCTACCAATCGGCCGTTTTGGATCCTGCAGGCCAGCACGGCTTCGGCGAACTGCATCAGATAATGCTGTGATTGCCTCTTTCTGACCAGCGACTCTTTTTCCAAGCTCTTCCTCCAGATGAAGCAATTTCTCCCGCTCAGATTGAATCATTTTATTCATTGGTATGCCAGTCCATTTAGAAACAACCGCGGCAATATCCTCTTGATCAACTTCCTCTTTGAGCAAAGGCGAACCGGCCTGCATTTCTTTTAATTGGCTTTTGAATGACTCCAATTTCTGCTCTGCCTCCCCGATCTTCCCATATCTGATTTCAGCGACTTTACCAAAATCTCCTGATCGTTCAGCCTGCTCAGCTTCAATTTTATAATTGTCAATTCGCTCCTTTTCTCTTTGGATTCCAGTAATAACAGCTTTTTCACTTTCCCACTTCGCTTTAACATTGTCACGCTTTTCAGCGAGTTCAGCTAGTTCTTTGCTCAAAACTGTCTCTTTATCTTTGTTCTTTTCCCTACGGATAGCTTCTCGCTCGATCTCCAGCTGCATGATTCTACGATTTAACTCATCCAATTCCTGAGGCAATGAATCAATTTCCATTCTCAATTTAGCGCCAGCTTCATCCATCAAGTCAATTGCCTTATCCGGCAAGAAACGATCTGAAATGTATCGCTGAGAAAGCTCAACTGCGGCTATCACAGCGTCATCCTTGATACGTACTCCGTGGTGTAATTCATATTTATCCTTGATTCCTCGAAGGATGGAAATCGCATCGGCAGCATCAGGTTCGTCTACAATTACAGCCTGAAATCTTCTCTCCAGCGCCTTATCTTTTTCGATGTATTTCTGATACTCTTTTAGCGTAGTAGCACCGATTGCATGAAGTTCTCCACGAGCCAAAGCGGGTTTAAGTAAGTTTGCAGCGTCCATAGCTCCTTCTCCACCACCGCCTGCACCAATGAGCGTATGAATCTCATCGATAAAGAGAATAATCTCCCCTTCGGCATCGGTTACTTCTTTTATGACAGCCTTCAATCTCTCCTCAAACTCTCCTTTGTATTTGGCGCCTGCTACCAGCAAACCCATATCCAAAGAAATCAATGTCTTTGATTTTAGGTTTTCAGGCACATCTCCAGATACAATTCTTTGTGCCAGGCCTTCTACAATAGCTGTCTTACCTACTCCCGGCTCGCCGAGTAGAATTGGGTTGTTTTTAGTTCTTCTTGCTAAAATCTGAAGTACTCTTCTGATTTCTTCATCTCGGCCAATCACAGGGTCAATTTTCCCCTTCTTAGCCATTTCATTCAGGTTCTTGGAGTATTTCTCTAGCGCCTGATATTTACTTTCTGCATTTGGATCGGTCACTTTATTTCCTTTTCTAAGTTCTTTAATAGCTTCAATCAATGCTTTTTCTGAAATACCCTGATCCTTCAATAATTGGGAAGTCCCATCTCCTGAGGCCAAAATAGCCAGCAATAAATGCTCTATTGCGACATATTCATCTCCAAAAGTCTTCAGATATTCCTTCGCTTTTGTAAGCACCTGATTAGAATAATTAGATAAATGAGGCTGTTGACCACCACTTACTTTCGGTAGTCGCGCCAATTGCTCATCCAGTCTTTGAGAAATAAACTGCTTATTGGTCCCAAGTTTCTTAAACAAGAACTCAGTGACATTCTCATCTTCTGAGATAATTCCTTTCAGCAAATGTGCTGGCTCAATGTTGGGCTGACCAGCCGCGGTAGCGAGCTCAAGAGCTTTCTGTATCGCCTCCTGAGATTTTATAGTGAATTGTTTAAAGTCCATAGGTATAGTTGGTTATTAGCAATAGTGGTATCTACAATTAGAAATTTGAGAAGAGTGCCTTAACTTTTCGCCCTTCTCTTATCCCATATTATCAAAACTACTTCCAATTACGTTTTTCGGTCATAATGGCTGGAAAAATTGAGTTTTATACCCTAAAACGGAAATTTTGACAGAATTTTATTTGAAATATGATGGTTTTGGGACATTATGAATATTCAAAACAAGTTTAGTTTACTCATTTTAATACAATCACTATGCGTGATCTAATAATGAAGAGCTGGATTTAGAGCTATCAATAAAGTCACCACATCTATTTATTAAATGATAGAAGAACATCTAAAGTATAGTTTAGGGCACATTTGATTTTAAAAAGTAAAACCCTGCTTCATTTACATGAAACAGGGTTGCATTAAAAATATCTTTCAAATATTTATCCCTTTTGAGAAGCTGCATAATCGTCTACAGCCTGCCATACTCTAAACACATTTTTATAACAGATTTTCTCAATTTCCTCCCTAGAATATCCCCTTTTCAAGAGTTCCGCTATCAAATTTGGATACATGGAAACATCTTTCAATCCTGTAGGAAGGGAATCCCCTACCCCATCAAAATCAGACCCTAAACCTACGTAGTCAATGCCTACCAAGTCTTTTACATAATCTATGTGATCAGCAACTCGTTGCACTGTCGGGAATGGATTATTAGCAGCTGTGTATTCAGAAATATAAGCCTGAGCAGCAGAGTCTCTTCTTGAAAGATTATTTTCTGCCAGATAGTTAACAAGGTGCTCGCGTACGGCCGAACTACCCGCAGCGTAAGCAGAATCAATAAAAGTCCCGCCGAAATTAATCATCATCACTCCTCCATTTTTAGCCATAGCCTGAATAAGCTCATCATTCATATTTCTTTCGAAGCCTGGAGTAAACTTTCTAACTGAAGAGTGAGAGGCAATTACGGGCACCTTTGTGATAGCTAATGCATCCTTAAAGGTATCATCAGATACATGAGAAAGATCGACCATAATTCCCACTCGATTCATCTCAGCTACTACCTGCTCTCCATATTCGCTCAATCCATTATACAGACGAACTGTATCATAACTACTATCACCAATTAGGTTCGCTTTTCCGTGAGTTAGTGTGATGTAGCGAATACCTCTTCCGTGAAAATATTCAACATTAGAAATATCATCTTCTAGTGCAGATCCATTTTCCATACCCATCGGAAGAGAGACTTTGCCAGAAGCAAAATTAGCCTCAACATCGGCTGGGCTATATGCCATAGCAAATTGATCTGGGAAAGTCTCTGCCAATCGCTCAGTCATTAGAATAAGTGAATCAGCCAAAGCTTTAGAGGAACCTGGGGTCTGCTGGAGCCCTGCGGGAATGTAGATAGACATGAAAGGCGCATCCAGACCACCTTCTTTTGCTCTTGGAAAATCAAAATTGCCATCCGGTGTACGAACTGATACATCCAAAATCTCACGCTGTAGTGTGAATCCACCTACTTTCATCCGGTAGGGTAAATCTACATGGCCATCTACCATGATAGTCTCATGCGCAATTTGGGTGGCGACTTCAAGGCGTTCCTCATCAGATAAAGTTGTGTAATCGACTGCTACTTCTTCTTTTGGGGCACATGAAAATACCATAGTGGCCATTATGGCAAGATTTAAATACTTTCTCATAAGTTGGTGGGTTGATTTATAGCGTAAGATAAGGTGTTTTTCTATTTGATATCCAATTAATCCATCAATGGCATTCTGAACCAAATAATCGCCAATTTTAAACCATAAAAAACCCAATCACCCCGAGAATTAATGGGAAATATGTAAATTCCAATACAAAACCACCCATCATGAAACAATTCATCTATTACGCCTTGATGCTTTTTGCTAGTTGGGCCTGCACATCTTTAAACGAATCTCAAATCGAAATCGAAATTGATGAATCCGTGCAAGCCGACCTAAAAGATGGTAGAGTACTTTTAATTTTTTCTACAGATAGCACCTCAGAACCTAGATTTGGCATCAGTGACAATGTAAATACAAATCAAGTTTTCGGAATGGACTTTGAAAATTATGAAGCTTCAAAACATATCCTTTTCGACAATGAAAGTTTTGGATACCCAGTAGAAAACCTCAAAGATCTGGAAGAAGGTTCCTATTACATTCAAGCTTTTATTCAAAAGCACGACACCTTCAAAAGAGCTGACGGGCATACTGTAAAACTTCCAATGGATCAAGGAGAAGGAAGGCAATGGGCGCGGGCTCCTAAAAACATATACAGCACTCCAGTAAAAGTGGAATGGAAAAAAGGCCAAAAGCTAAGCTTGACGATTGATAATAGTATCCCAGAAGTCACCCAGCCCGAAGACACAAAATACATCAAGCACATTAAATTTAAATCAGAAAAACTTTCAGAATTCTGGGGAAGAGACATGTTCCTTGGAGCAAACGTTCTACTTCCAGAAGGTTATGATGAAAACTCAAATGAGTATTATCCTTTGATGATTTTCCATGGACATTTTCCTTCGGATTTTTCAGGATTTAGAACAATCCCACCCGACCCCAACCTTTCTGAAGATGATTACAGTGCACGATTTGGAATCTATGGCTATGAAAAAATTCAGCAGCAAGAAGCCTATGATTTTTATCAAAAATGGATTTCGCCAGACTTCCAGCGCTTCATTATTATTGAGATCCAACACGCAAACCCCTATTATGACGATAGCTATGCAGTCAACTCTGCCAATCTAGGACCATACGGCGATGCTATTACCTATGAATTGATTCCCCATATTGAGGAAAAATTCCGAGGTATAGGCGAAGGCTGGTCACGTTTCCTTTATGGGGGATCCACTGGAGGATGGGAAGCTTTAGCTGTACAGGTTTTTTATCCTGATGAATATAATGGCTGTTTTGCAGCATGCCCAGACCCAATTGACTTTAGGGCTTATACTTCTATTAATCTCTATGAAGATCAGAATGCTTACTATCAGGAAGGAGAATTCCGAAAGACTCTTCGTCCAAGTCATAGGGATTATTTAGGCCATATTTCAGCTACTGTGCAGGATATGAACCATAAAGAACTGGCTATCGGGGGCACCAAAAGTAGATCTGGAGACCAATTCGATATTTGGCAAGCTGTTTATTCTCCAGCTGGAGAAGATGGCTATCCAAAACCCATTTGGGACAAATATTCCGGAGAAATCGACCCGCAAGTAGCTTCTTATTGGAAGGAAAATTACGACCTTCGTTATATTATGGAGCGGGACTGGGACACTTTAGGTCCAAAACTTGAAGGAAAAGTAAACATATTCTGTGGAGATATGGATAATTATTACCTGAATAATGCTGTTTACTTGACTGAAGAATTTTTGGAACAAACTCAAAACCCATATTATGCCGGCACCGTCGCATACGGCGATCGTGCCGAACATTGCTGGAATGGAGATCCTACATTACCCAATTATATTTCAAGACTTAGGTACAACACCCTCTATCTTGAAGAAATAGGTGAACGCCTAAAAGATACAGCTCCTGCAAATTTCAATCAATACAACTGGACCTTAACTAAAAACTAATATGAAATCTACAACATTTAAACTTGGTCTTCTTGGACTTTCAAGCGCAGTCCTAATCGCGAGTTGCTCTTCCCCTAAAACAGAAGAAACAACCGAAGAAGTCGTGGTAGAAGAGGTAAAAACCCCCACATTAACCAAAATCTGGGAAACTGATTCTACCTTAACTACTAACGAATCTGTTTTATATGATGCTACTACAGGTAAAATTTATGTTTCCAATATCGAAGGTCAACCTACAGATAAAGATGGTAAAGGATCTATTGCCATCATTGATAAACAAGGAAATATAGTCGCTCAGGAGTGGGTCACTGGTCTAAATGCTCCAAAAGGAATGGGTATTGCAAATGGAAACTTGTATGTAACTGACATTGATCAATTGGTCGAAATCAATTTGGAAACAGGAAAAATCTCCAATAAATACCCAATAGAAGGGGGACAGTTTCTTAATGATTTGGCCACATACGATGGCAAAGTTTACTTTACAGACATGAATACTGGTAAAGTACATATGCTTGATGGCGGTACAATTTCTACCGTAACTGAAGGCCATGAGTCTATCAATGGTATTGCTGTCGGAGAAGATGGAGCCATCTATGGGTTAGATAAATCTGGCCTAGTGTCGCTCAATTCAGATGGAACAGCAAATATCATGAATAGCACAGTAACTGGAGGTGATGGGCTTGTTATTTTGGGAGATGGAAATTATGTGGCTTCTCGCTGGGCGGGAGAAATTTACTTTGTAAGTGCAGAAGGTGAGACTTTGCTTTTAGATACGAAAGACGCGTCCTCTAATACAGCAGATATTGGGTTTATACCGGAAGACAACATCATTTTAGTCCCAACATTTTTCAAAAACAAAGTTGTAGCCTATAAGTTGGACTATTAATCCATCTTTTCGCATTAGAGTTAAAAGCCTCCCCTTGGAGGCTTTTTTAAGTTAGGTGAACGAGAAGGTGAAAATTTTCCTTATATTAATAAACATGCATTCAAGAGAATCTCACCCTTTTTGGAGTGCAGAAAAGCAAAACATGCCATATTTTATGAATTTTATCATGTTTTGAATAGTTAAATATCTGTAAGCTGGCTACTTACAGAAAGACAAATCATTGATAGGTACTTTCTATCTGTAATTTGTCCATTTGTGAGTAAATTTGTCCTAATTCAAATCCGTACCGAATCAATTATAATTCGGGCTTAAATTTATC
The DNA here is from genome assembly GCF_055809615.1 of Algoriphagus sp. 10J20-15. Lineage (NCBI taxonomy): Bacteria > Pseudomonadati > Bacteroidota > Cytophagia > Cytophagales > Cyclobacteriaceae > Algoriphagus > Algoriphagus sp. 10J20-15. The sequence goes on along the minus strand of NZ_JBVVUG010000032.1, from coordinate 179,237 downwards.
CATGATGAAATCAGGAGAAATAGATTACGAACTAGAAAAGAATATAGAGGTCATATCCCAATTGGATGGTCTCGTTAGTGAAGCGGTGGATAATATTCTGGTTGACCCAGACAAGTGTTGGCAACCTTCAGATTTTCTACCTGACTTTAGCGATCCCGACATACATGATCAGGTGAAATTACTTCAGCAAAGATCTGAGGGAATACCAGATACAGTTTTGACCTCACTCGTAGGTAATATGATTACAGAGGAAGCCCTTCCAAGTTATCAGACCTATTTCAATTTACTTGAAGGCATTAATCCAGAACGTTCACTTCTGTCGCCATCCGGATGGGTGAGATGGAGTAAGTCTTGGACGGCCGAAGAAAACCGCCACGGCGACCTGCTTAATAAATACCTTTACATGACAGGAAGGGTGGATATGAAAGCCGTAGAGCAAACAATCCACAGGCTTCTTATGAATGGTTTTGATGCCAATACTGGCGGAGATCCTTATCAGGCAATAGTATACACATCCTTTCAGGAAAGAGCTACCAAGGTTTCTCACGTAAATACTGGCAAACTTGCTGATATCGCGGGAGATCCAGTCCTAGGCAGAATTTGTAAGCAAATTGCGGGTGATGAAGCAAGACATGAAAAAGCTTACAAGAGCTTTATGTCAGCCATTTTTGAAATAGATCCAAATGGAGCAATTATCGCTTTCGAAAAACTAATGAGAAAGCAGATTGTCATGCCTGCCGTATTAATGGGCGAAGGTGGCTCAAACCCTTCTCTATTCACCCAATTCTCAGCTATTACACAGAAAGTCGGGATATATACTGGATGGGATTATGCTAGAATAATTGACCATTTGGTTCAACTCTGGAAAATCGAAAGTCTCACAGGCCTTAACGATGTGGCATCAAAAGCTCAAGATTACCTTGTAAAGCTATCTGATAGATACATGAGGTTAGCAGACAGGATGAAAGCTCCTGAGGAAGTAAAATTAGCATGGCTTAAATAATCAAAAAATTCTCCTAAAAAATCCTTTCCATACTGGAAGGGATTTTTTGTTTGCATCTACTATAATTATCTTATCGTACTAGATTCTACCTTATGAAACATATTTTTATTAAACTCTTTTCCATTTGCCTTCATACATTTTTTTTTGGCGCAGACGTCTACTCTCAGACTATTCAAGTAAACCAAGAACGACTTACAGGCCTAATCCATGAACTTTCTACTTATGGGAAAAATGATGCTGGCGGATCTGATCGAGTTGCCTACAGCACCCATGAGATCGCAGCTCGCAAGTTTTTATTGGGAAAATTAGAAAAGCTTGGCCTTGAAGTATCGATTGATTTTGCAGGCAACGTTATCGCAAAAAAGACTGGAAGTAATCCTAAATTAAAGCCCATAGCTTTCGGATCTCATATAGATGAAGTCCCAAACGGTGGAGATTACGATGGACCAGTGGGATCCATGGGAGCTATTGAAGTAATGCAAACATTAATCGAAAACAACGTCACTACACTGCATCCTTTAGAGCTCATTCTTTTCACCAATGAAGAAGGCGGAGTAGTTGGCAGTCGCGCTATTGCTGGACAACTTTCTGCAGGCAGCCTTGACAACAAAAAGTAGTAGTGGACTGACTCAATCCGAAGGAATCAGAGCAGTAGGAGGAAATCCAGATCGGATAATGGAAGTAAAGAGAGAAAAGGGCGATATAGCTGCTTTCCTAGAGCTTCACATCGAGCAAGGTGGAAACCTTGAAAAAAACCAAAAGCAGATTGGAGTAGTTGAAGGAATTGTCGCCATAGAATGGTGGCAATTCACTTTTAAAGGGACGGCAAACCACGCTGGAACCACTCCAATGAACATGAGAAAAGACCCTATGCTTCCTGCTGCTAAATTTATTTTGGCAGTGAATGAAACAGTCAATTCATACGCTGGAGCTCAGGTGGGAACCGTAGGGAAAATAGAAGCTTTCCCAGGTGCTGGAAATGTAATCCCAGGTGAAGTAACTCTGAATTTGGAGTTGCGAGACCTTTCTTCTGAAAAAATCTGGAAAATTTATTCAGAACTTGAGATCAAAGCGAGGACATTTGCTGAAGAAAGCGGTACAAAGCTCAACGTAGTTCACCAAGAAGTGGCTAGCGAGCCAGCAATTGCCAATCCCGTTATTCAAAAAGCAATTGAAAGTTCTGCCTCCACACTTGGTCTGAGCACGATGTATTTACCAAGTGGTGCCGGCCACGATGGGCAGGAAATGGCCAGAATTGGTCCTATTGGGATGATTTTTATCCCAAGTAAAAATGGAATCAGCCATTCCCCGCAGGAATATTCATCTCCAGAGGACATTGCAAATGGAGCGAATGTCTTACTTCAGACCATTCTTAGAATTGACAAAGAATTAGACTAATATCGCACCCAGTTAGCAGCCTAAAATCCACATTCAGTAACTTAACATGGACAATACGCAAGTAGAAAACATATCATTATCCTACCTACAACCTTCTGATTACGCAGATCTCAAATCGGCAATGATCGAAGCATACAGAAGTATGCCTGGTTCGTATTGGAAGGAAAGTCAAATTGAAAGTTTGATCACCAAGTTTCCTGAAGGTCAGGTAGTCATTCGCATCAACGACAAACTAGCTGGCTGTGCGCTTTCGATTATTGTGAGCGACGCTGATCTGGAAGGTGAGCATACATACAAAGATATTACGACTGACTTCACCTTCGACAACCATAACAATGCAGGAGATATGCTGTATGGTATAGATGTGTTTATCAAACCAGAATTTCGCGGATTGAGGCTAGGAAGAAGGTTGTACGATTATAGAAAAGAGCTATGTGAAAAACTGAACTTGAAAGGAATAGTCTTTGGAGGTAGAATCCCAAATTATCACAAGTATGCAGATAAAATGGGGCCAAAGGAATACTTGGAAAAAGTAAAGCTCAAGGAAATCTATGACCCAGTTCTGAATTTTCAGTTAGCAAATGACTTCCACCCAGCTAGGATCATGAAAAACTATCTTGAGGGTGATGCCGCCTCCAGTGAGTTCGCCGTATTGTTGGAGTGGAATAATATTTTCTACGAAAAGCCAAATAAAAAAGCCTCCACAAATAAGACTATTGTTCGTCTTGGCCTGATTCAATGGCAGATGCGCCTGTATGACAATTTGGATGAGTTAATGCAGCAAGCAGAGTACTTCATCGATGCAGTATCTGGTTATCGCTCAGATTTCGCGCTTTTCCCTGAGCTATTTAATGCTCCGTTGATGGCAGAATTCAATCACTTAAGTGAAGCACAGGCTGTTCGTGGATTAGCAAAATATACTGATGAGATCGTGAAGCGTTTTGCGCAGCTATCTGTGTCCTATAATATCAATATCATCACTGGCTCTATGCCGAAAATAAAAAATGATAAGCTATACAATGTAGGCTACCTCTGCAAACGTGATGGATCCGTTGAAATGTATGAGAAGCTGCATATTTCACCCTTGGAAGCTAAAGTATGGGGCATGCAAGGCGGAACGCAACTGAAAGCTTTTGATACTGACTGTGGAAAAATCGGAATCTTGATCTGCTACGATGCAGAATTCCCGGAACTAAGCAGAATTCTAGCTGATGAAGGAATGGATATTCTTTTCATCCCATTCTTAACAGATACCCAGAATGGCTATTCTAGAGTCCGCAATTGTGCAATGGCAAGAGCGATAGAAAATGAATGCTACGTAGCCATGGCAGGAAGTGTGGGCAACTTGCCAAAGGTTCACAATATGGATATGCAATATGCACAGTCTATGGTCATTACACCTTGTGATTTCGCATTCCCTAGTAATGGCATCAAGGCTGAAGCCACCCCAAATAGCGAAATGACACTGATTGCAGATGTTGATCTATCCTTGTTGCGGGAGTTAGAGCAATTTGGAAGCGTGAGAAATCGCAAGGATCGTCGAACAGACTTGTTCGAGCTTAGACTCAAGGATATTCCAAAATAAGTTGAATTTAGGCAAACCAAATTGACTTGAAATCAATTACATGTATATACATTAATTGAAATATCATGAGAGCAATTAAAAAAATACATAAAGCAGAATACCGACCTATAGCGGATTTGGTGACATATAGTCCTATGCCTACCAGATCTTTGGATCATTTAGACCCATTTATTTTTCTAAACCATCACGGTTTTCAAACTTATCCATCCAACAATGAAGGCTTGCCTTTTGGTCCGCACCCGCATCGTGGAATGGAGACTGTAACTTTTATACTAGCGGGAGATATCATGCACAAAGATTCATCCGGACATGAATCTGTCATCGGACCAGGAGGGGTTCAATACATGACCGCTGGTAGCGGGCTGATACATGCTGAGGTCAGTAGCGATGAATTCAAGAAAAAAGGTGGAGACCTTGAAATTTTACAGCTTTGGCTGAATCTTCCTGCGGATAAAAAGATGATGAAACCGAGTTATGTTGGCCTGCAAAAAGAAGAAATTCAAACTTTCGAATTGGATGGAGGCAAAGTAAAGGTCCAGCAGTTATTCGGAGAGTGGGAAGGAACTGAAGGTGCTTTTGAGGGAAACTTCCCAATCACGATGAGTACTATTTATTTGGAAAAAGGAGGAAAGTTTGAAAAATCACTCCCCAAGGATGAGAGCATTTTCTTCTACATCGTGCGAGGTACACTGAAGGTCAACGGCGAAGAAGTCAATTTCAGGAATTTAGTGGAATTTGAAAATCAAGAGGGAGCAATTAGCGTAGAAGCTACCGATGACGCTGTTCTGATTTTAGGTAATGCTTTATCTTTCAATGAGCCAATGGTTGCTCAAGGTCCATTTGTAATGAACACCACCAAGCAAATCCAAGAAGCCTATGCTGATTACCAAGCCGGGAAATTCGGGACTTGGAACCATTAATTAGCTATCAATAATATCCTGGGAGACTAATCTGTAGATTTCTGCTATTGATTCGTTGTAATTCAAAAAGCGATGATGGTCTTCCAGGTGTTTCATAATCCTCCCGAATTGCAGGGCCAGTTTGAGCAGCCTTAGCTCCCATTTGAAGACTTTTTGAAATAGTTTCGATTATCAGCGGTTTAAGCATTTCGAAATCCAACCCTTGCCGGTGCATTACCTCCTCCGCTATTCTAATCATATGATTGGAAAAGTTGCTCGCAAAAACAGCTGCAATATGCATCGCTTTCCTATCCTTTGATCTCACAGTATAAGTCAGAGGGGATATGCTTTTAGCTAGCTTTTTGAGTTTTTGTAAGGTCTCTTCATCATCAGACTCCAACAAAAAAGGTACTTCATCAAATTCAATTTTTCTACCCTTAGTAAAGGATTGCAAGGGATAAAATATGCCTGTGTAGCTGGCTGAGCTATAATTCAAAATATCTAAGCCTACAGATCCAGAAGTATGAACCAGAATAGAATCTTCCGGTAAAATTATCTCATCTGCAACTTCAAGTATCGCAGAATCTTTGACTGCCAAAATGAAAATCTCTGCTTCGCTAGCCGAAAAATCAAGATCATCCTTAGACTCTCCGGCATAAACACGACCAGTGATATTTTCGGCACTTTTTATCGTGCGCGCATAAACCTCTGTGATAACATGTCCGGCATCTTCCAGAGCTGGAGCCAAATGCCAGGCCACGTTTCCCGCTCCAATAATTGCAATTTTGAACTTCATGTTGGAAATAACTCATTTTTCCTCAAAAAGAAAAAGCCACTCGAATCTCTCCGAATGGCTTAAATCAGCAAGGGTACTAATTTTATTAAATATGTAGCGCTCTATTATCAGTAGCAGCCAAACAAGCCTCTTTGAAAGCTTCAGTATAAGTCGGGTGAGCATGAGACATTCTGGCGATATCCTCAGCCGATGCTCTATATTCCATCGCAACAACCGCTTCAGCTATCATATCAGCAGTTCTTGGACCGATCATGTGAACGCCAAGGATCTCATCTGTCTCAGCATCTGCCAAGACTTTAACCAAGCCATCAGTATCCATGGAAGCTCTTGCACGGCCTGAAGCCATGAAAGGGAATTTACCAGCCTTGTACTTGATGCCTTTTTCCTTCAATTGCTCTTCGGTATATCCTACGGCAGCTACTTCCGGCCAAGTATAAACTACACCAGGAATCAGGTTGTAGTTGATATGAGGCTTTTGACCTAATATAGTCTCAGCAACAAAGACACCTTCTTCCTCAGCTTTGTGAGCAAGCATGGCACCTTTCACCACATCACCGATTGCATAGATATTTGGCACATTGGTCTGAAGATGATCATTCACCTCCACTTGACCTCTGTCGGTGATTTTCACACCTGCAGCTTCAGCATTCAAGCCATCAGTGTAAGGTCTTCTACCAATTGAAACCAAGACATAATCGCCTTTCACTTCTACCGTTTCACCTTTTGCATTCTCAGCTTTCACAGTCACTTCTTTGCCTTTGCTTTCTACAGAAGTTACTTTATGCTTCAGGAAAAATTCAAAGCCAATTTTCTTCAAGGACTTCTGAAGTTCCTTGCCCATGGTGCGATCCATGGTAGGAATTAATGAATCCATGAATTCGATCACAGAAACCTTCGCACCCAATCTCGCATACACAGAACCTAGCTCCAAGCCGATTACTCCGCCACCGATTACTACTAGGTGCTTCGGAATCTCTTTCAAGTTCAAAGTTTCAGTAGAAGTGATCACTCTTTCTTTGTCGATCTTAATGAAAGGCAAAGTAGATGGTTTAGAACCGGTTGCTATAATGATGTTTTTACCCTGAATGTCAGAAGCAGAACCGTCATCTTTAGTCACTTTCACAGTAGTTTTATCTACGAAAGAGCCAACTCCTTGATGAACATCGATTTTGTTCTTCTTCATCAAGTAATCAATCCCATCTGTATTTTGCTTTACCACGTCATTCTTACGGGTAATCATTTGCTTCAAATCTACTTTCAAATTGCTCAACTTAATGCCGTGAGTTTCGAACGTGTGAGCTGCATTATGATAATGCTCAGAGGAATCCAACAATGCCTTGGACGGGATACAACCCACATTCAGGCAAGTCCCTCCTAGCGTTGGGTATTTTTCAACAATGGCGGTTTTCAACCCAAGCTGCGCACAGCGAATCGCTGCAACATATCCACCTGGACCAGAACCTATAACTATTACGTCGTACATTTTTTTGTCTTTTTAGAGTCTAGAACCATGAGCCAAGACTTGTTAAAATGAGGGCTGAAGTTCCTCAGCCCATCGTAAATCGTATATCAGAAATCTTAAATCCTTAGACTCCAAACAACAATCTTGTCGGATCTTCAAGCAATTCTTTTACTCGAACGAGGAAGCTTACCGACTCACGGCCATCAATGATTCTGTGGTCATAAGAAAGTGCCAGATACATCATCGGAAGGATTACAACCTCACCATTTACCGCCATTGGGCGTTGAACGATGTTGTGCATTCCCAGGATAGCAGATTGTGGAGCATTGATGATAGGTGTTGACATCATTGAACCGAAGATTCCTCCGTTAGTCAATGTGAACGTACCGCCAGTCATTTCCTCTATAGAAAGCTTGTTGTCTCTAGCTTTCATAGCCAATCTTACCACCTCTTTTTCTACCTGATCAAAACTTAGTGTTTCGGCATTTCTGATTACCGGAACTACCAATCCTTTTGGAGCAGAAACGGCAATTGAAATATCACAGTAATCGTTGTAAACGATCTCGTTTCCGTCAATTTTAGCATTTACTGCAGGCCATTCCTGAAGGGCTACACAAACAGCTTTGGTGAAGAAGGACATGAAACCAAGTCCTACACCATGCTTCTCTTTAAATTGCTCTTTGAATTTGGATCTCAAATCCATGATCGGCTTCATGTTCACCTCATTGAATGTGGTCAACATGGCTGTTTCATTTTTCACAGAAACCAAACGCTTTGCAACTGTTTTTCTTAAAGAAGACATTTTCTCTCTGCGCTCGTTTCTAGAACCAGCAACTGGTGCAGGAGCAGAAGCCGCCGCTGGTTTGCTTTCAGCTTTTGCTGGAGCTGGAGCAGCTTTTTGAGCAGATTGAGCATCTTCTTTAGTAATTCTACCGTCTTTTCCAGTTCCTTTTACAGACTCAGGAGAAACTCCCTTTTCTGCCAAAATCTTCGAAGCTGCAGGAGACGCATGTCCAGTAGCATAGTTTGTATTTCCTGAGGCAGCTGCTGGAGCTGATTCAGAAGAAGATTCAGAACTAGCTGCAGCCGCTGGTTCGCCTTCCGTCACTTCGATTTTACAGATCATTCCACCAATCTCAAGCACATCGCCTTCTTGCGCCACGTGGCGAAGAATTCCTGATGCCTCAGCTGGCAATTCAAAAGTAGCCTTATCAGAATCTACCTCAGCGATGATTTCATCCAACTTCACATAATCTCCATCACCTTTTAGCCAGTTAGCCAAAGTAACTTCCGTGATAGACTCACCTACAGTAGGCACTACCATGTCTTTCACTTCTCCGGTAGCTTTTGATTCAGAAGATTTTGCTTCTGCTTTGGGTGCAGCTTCAGCAGCTGGCTCAGATTTACCCTGGAGTTCCAGTTTCGTCAATTTCACAGATCACAGCTCCTATTTCCAGTACATCACCTTCTTGGGCTTTGATTCTAAGCACGCCCAGCAGCTTCTGCCGGCAATTCAAAAGTGGCTTTATCAGATTCCAGTTCACAAAGGACTTCGTCCATCTGAACTCTCCTCTCCATCTTTTTTAAACCATTGACCGATAGTTACTTCCGTGATGGATCTCCTACCGCTGGGACTTTAATTTCTTTGCTCATAAGTTTTTCTTTTTTTTCTTTCTAGTCAAAAAGAGAGGAACAAAATGATACGATTATTTTGGATGTCTTTATAAAAAGAGCTGTAATTATTTCAATTTAAGTGCCTGAGCAACAATATTTTTCTGCTCTTCCACGTGGACTTTATTATATCCTGTGGCAGGCGAAGCACTTGCTTTTCTTGCGATCACCTCCATAGGTAATTCTTTATAAAGGAGTCTTAACATATAATTCCAATAGCCCATGTTAGATGGTTCTTCCTGTACCCAAACTAATTCAGCTTCTGGATAAGCAGACAAAGCATCCAGCATCTGCTTCTTAGGAAGTGGGTGTAGTTGCTCGATCCTAACGATAGCCACATCTTTTACTTTCTCTTTCTCACGAGCTTCTTCCAAGTCGTAATAGATCTTTCCTGAGCAAAGCACAACACGTTTCACATCTTTAGCATTCACCGTAGTGTCTGGAAGGACTTCTCTGAAAGTACCCGAAGTAAATTCGAAAAGTGGAGAAACTACTTTTGGATGTCTAAGCAAAGACTTAGGCGACATGACAATACATGGCTTTCTAAATTCCCAAGCCAGCTGTCTTCTCAGCAAGTGGAAGAAGTTAGACGGCTCAGTTACGTTAGCGACAACTGTGTTGTATTCAGCAGCAAGCTGCAGGAATCTTTCCGGACGTGCATTGGAGTGCTCTGGTCCCTGACCTTCATAGCCATGTGGAAGCAACATTACCAAACCGTTCATTTTCTGCCATTTTGATTCACCAGAGGTAATAAACTGGTCAATCATGGTTTGAGCGCCATTGGCGAAATCACCAAATTGTGCTTCCCAGATCGTCAAGGAATTTGGGTTTGCCATGGCATAACCATATTCAAAACCTAAAACCGCGTATTCAGAAAGAAGTGAATTGTAGATATAGAATTCACCTTTTCTGTCCTTCATTTCTTTTAGGGAATTGTAGGCTTTATTTGTATTGGCATCATGAAGGACCGCATGACGGTGAGAGAAAGTCCCTCTTTGCACATCCTGGCCAGTCAATCGAACAGTCTTTCCTTCCAAAGTCAAGGAACCGTAAGCAAGTAATTCTGCTGCTGCCCAGTTTAATGATTTAGACTGGAAAAACATGTCTTTACGCTGCTTCAGCTGGGCTTCAATCTGCTTAAGCGGCTTAAATCCTTTAGGAATCACAGTAAGCGCTTCAGCAACTTTTTCTATTTGCTCCTGAGTTACACCAGTCTGAGGGGATTGATCAAAATCCTCTGGCTTAGATCTTCTCAAGTTACTCCATTCTTCTTCGAATCGAGTTGCCTGATATGGAAGAGGCTTTTCCTTTACCAAATTCAAACGATCCTGAAGCAACTGTCTGAATTCCTCATCCATTTGCGAAGCCAATTTAGCTTCCACATCACCACGTTCAGCGAGGCGCTTCACGTAGATCTCTCTTGGATTTGGGTGTTTAGAAATGATGTTGTAAAGTTCTGGCTGAGTGAACTTCGGTTCGTCAGACTCATTATGCCCATGACGTCTATAGCAGACCATGTCCACAAAAATATCACGGCTGAATTTTTGTCTGAATTCCGCTGCAAGTTTTGCTGCAAATACTACAGCCTCAGCATTATCACCATTCACGTGAATGACAGGTGCGTCAATGATTTTAGCAATGTCAGTACAATAGATAGAAGAACGGGCATCATCAAAATCGGTAGTAAAACCAACTTGATTATTGATTACAAAGTGGATCGTACCACCCGTATTATAACCTTTCAGATCTTCCATCTGAGTCACCTCGTAAACGATTCCTTGACCAGCGATAGCAGCATCTCCATGAATCAAAATTGGAAGTGCTTTGGTATAATCACCTTTGTATTCTGAATCGATCTTTGCACGTAGGAAACCTTCCACTACTGGATCCACAGCCTCTAGGTGAGAAGGGTTTGGCGCTAGTTTCAGGTGAACCTTATTCTCCGAATGCGTCACAATATCACTGGAATAACCCATGTGATATTTCACATCCCCATCGCCCATTGTTAAATCCGGCTTGGCTGTTCCTTCGAATTCAGAGAAAATCTGCTCGTAGGTTTTGCCCATTATATTTGCCAAAACATTCAAACGACCTCTGTGAGCCATGCCTATCATCACTTCCTTCACGCCTAACTGAGAAGAAGTATTAATTACAGCATCCAAGAATGGAATGGTGCTTTCTCCACCTTCCAGTGAAAAACGCTTTTGACCAAGATATTTGGTGTGCAAAAAGTTTTCGAAAACTACCGCTTGGTTAAGTTTCGAAAGGATTCTTTTTTTCTCCTCATGAGTTGGATTAAATGCTAAAGCTTCTTTTTCCACTTTAGTCTTAAACCAATCCAACATTTCCGGATCGCGTATATATAGGTATTCAAACCCTACAGATCCTTCGTAAATAGACTTTAAAGAATCTAAAATCTTAGAAAGTTTTGCAGAACCGATACCAATCTCGTTACCAGCTTGGAATTCGGTATTCATGTCTTCCTGCCCCAACCCAAAGTCCTGAGGGTCGATCAAAGCTTTTCTATCTCTTCGCTCTCGTACAGGGTTAGTCTTTGATCTCAAGTGAGCTCGAGATCTGTAAGCATGAATCAATGCTCTCACCTTAATTTCCTTAGGCAATTGCTCCATGTCCATAATGGTACCTGGAGTGGCAAGTGCGCCATTTTTGGCAGGAGGAGTAGACTTTCCATTTGACAAAGCTCCGACCTCTTCTTCACCGTAGTTGGTTAGTGCAAAGTCAAAGCCGTCAAAAAACTCTTTCCAGCTTGGGTCGATTGATTCTGGGTCACTCTTGTAAGAAGAGTATAGCTCATCGATATAAGACACGTGAGCATTAGCGATATAAGAAAACTTATCCATTGTTAATTGTTCAAGAAGAATCCAAAGCTAAGGTCTTAATCCTATAATAAAAAATTGCTTATTTGCCTTTCCGAATATACTAATTGATTCTATTCAACACGTATGGAAAATTCAGCCAAAGAATAGCTTCTTGAATCTATATTTCATAAAACTCATTGAAAACCGTTGTTACTAGTTAATTTTATTGTACAAATACCACCTCATTTCCCCCTACTACTCGATAAAAAGCAGCAAAAGTGATAACTATTTCCTTACAAAAATTAATGGGTCGGCAGTGAATTGTTTCCAATCTTCCAAAAGGGCTTTATGGAGATTCTTCACCTGATCCGTTTGATATTCTGAAGGAAGTTTCTGAATGTACTTTATTAGATTGTAACAAGTAGTAAACTGTCCGCAAGCGATAAGGTTATCCTGACGGTGCACTTTTAAGTCCTCGCTATCCCACCACAATGTGGTAGGCATCTGCGAAGCGAGAAGCGCAGATTCTTTGATTTTTTTCGATACAGTGATATCATCCGCCTTTTCTTTTTGTTTTTCATCACTGATCGTGTTTTGCTTTCCGTTCAGTTGGTACACTGTTGAAGTTACTCTTCGATTAGCGAATTTTGGGGTGGTATAAAGCAAGTCAAAATTCAACCTTCTTATTTGTCTGAGGAATATCTCATTAATCATTAGTAGCGCTGAAGTCCATCTATTGATCACCATATCTTTTACCTGATTTACTTCCAAATTGGCGAATCTCTCCACGTCATCCAGCAAGGCATGTGGCAAGACATTTTTAACCATTCCCTGCACTTCATTCTTAGCTTTTTTCACTACGTAATCACCCAAAAGCCCCAAGCTAGTTAATACGGCAAATATGCCGATCAACCCACTTGAAATACCATAAAGCAAAATCCAGGTTTTCTCAAAAAATACGTCTAAAACACTTGAAAAAATTAACCCAAAGATCCCTATCAAAAGGCCAATCCAATAAATAGGCTTCAATTGAAGGTGCCCTAGCCACCCTGCAACATAGGAAGAGAACGGTTCTTTACCCTCACTTGAATTTTCGCCTTGATAAAGATTCCAAGGTGGCATAACAAAACCATCTACATCATTCACAATAAGTAGATCTAAAGGAAAACCTTCCTGAGAACTCTTATCAAAATTCACCATGCTGCCAATCCCTTGATTATCCACAATACCTCCATCCATTATACCTACACCCTTGGCAAATTTGGGAACAGTGATCAGGTTAATATATTCTTGACTTTCGTGATTTTCTAAGTAATCATTTGGGAAAATCATGGGCGCAAACCCTACGGGAAAACATGAAGAAGAAGCAATTGCATCGGCAATCCGTATGTCGCTCAATACAGCTTGAAGCTGATCACATTTCAATTCATAATTCCCAAACTTATTAACGTTCTGAAATCTAAAAGTCAACCCATATGTAAATTCAGTAGCATTAAAGCAGACATACTTCAAGTGACCTTGTATTTTCTGCGGCTTTAAATCCTCAAAGCTTTCAGCAACTAGCTTCTCATAATATGTCAATGCAAAGCCATTAATCACTGATCTACTCCTAGTCGTGGTCTGCCAAAATTCATTATCCATAAACTTTGCCGTAGCCTCCCCTACCAGCTTATCTTCCTTTAAAAAAGAATAAAGTTTTGAATAAAAAGCCTCGAAGGATTCCCCTTTGGCATTGCTCGCGGCAAATAAACCTGCAGTAATTGTCCCTCCGCTTACTGAGCTAAGCGCTATTACGTTTTCAAGTAGCGGTTTTCCTTCAAACTCAATTCTATTCAGGTAATCTAAAACCCCCAAGCTGAAAGCTGTAGCTCTGTAGCCACCGCCGCTAAAGCAGACTCCAATGGATTTAAATGGTTTAAGCGTTTCAGAAACCTCCGTTGATTGCGACATAAAAATCTAGTTTTAAAAAGAGTAATGTATTAAAAATGATATTTTAATATACTTAATATCAGTGATATAAAATAAATTGAATAAAAAAAGCAGCGCCGATCTGGCGCTGCTCATTTAAATTTTAGCTTCCTCAACTATCTATATTAAACCTAGGATTAGAAGTCTCACCATTCAATAAAAAAAGTTTTCCATTACAAAGAATATCGTAGCGTAAATGCCACTTCATCCTCCCAAAACTTAGTAAAGTCGGTGAAATTATAGGCAGGCTTCCAATACAACCCTACAAAAAAATTACTCTTATTAATGTTGTATTCCACTCCGGTAATTGCATCAATTCCGAACACCTTATAATCCTGATCAATCTTATACACCCAAGGTGGCTCACCTTTTCCATCTTTCCATATTCCGTAATGAGCTCCGCCACCAAAATACCACTCAAGCCCTCGGAATTCTCGAATGTCCATATGGTGCTCATATAATGCAGCTGCAACCCAGCCTTTCCATCTCTTGTAAACAAGCAGGTCAACGGCGCCATTGTAAGAAATAAATTGTTTTATAGTTCCGCCAATATTAGTTCCGCCAGTAATCCCAATCATGGTATTGTAATCTTGGATTTGCGCTTTGGATTCAACTACTGCTGAAAACAAAAGAGAAAGCGTAACAAAAACCACGAGTAAAGTAAATCGCATAGAGTAGCTCATTAATTCAAGTTTAAAAAGTAATAATATTTTCTGGCGTAATACAATAATCCAGTGGGATATCATGTAATTCAGATGGAATACTCAGTTCTGGAGAGAAAAAACTCAATCCGACCTTTATTACTGAAGGATACAAACTGGCCAAAAACACATCATAATACCCTTTGCCAAATCCAATTCTATTCCCTTTTTGATCATAAACTAGCAAGGGCACAAAAACCAACTGAATCATCTCATTCGAAGCGAACTCATACTCTTCTGGAATCGGAATTCCCCAACTATCAAGCTGAAAGTTTGTGCCAGACTTTAAAAGCAAAGTCTGCAATTTCAATGAACCTGGATCAACCTTTGAAGTATAAACCGTTCCACCCCTCTCTTGTATATGCTCCTTGATAGGATAGGTATTCACTTCCAGTTGCTTTGGAATGGGAAAGAATAGGTGAAAATGATTGAGGCCTTTTCGCTCTTTCAAAAAATCAATCACATTGTTAGAAATCTGAAGCGATTTCTGTTCGATCTCTTCGTTTGACAAAGCCGCACGAAGCTCTTTGTAAAAAGTTCTTAGCTGGTGCTTATCAAGACTCATTTGTCAATACCATCATTCTGAAATCCAGCGGATCGAAGCAATCCAGAAGCTCAGAGATCAGATCTGGGTTAGCAAGATAAAACTGCATCATATTTACCACCCGCTCCTGTGGGCTACCTCCTGGCTTCACTAACTCCTGAATACAACAGGCACGCTCAATTTGTGTATGCAGACGACGTTCCTCTGCTTTACGCAGCTTTCTGGACATTTGATCAATGATCTTCAATGATCTCATTTTCCCAGCTTCGAATGCATTTTCCAAGGTCTTCTCCAAATGTGCAGCTTCCTTACCTTTCATATCGAATAGTGCTGAAATCACCTCTTTCTGCTTAGTGAGCTCTATGTCCATGCTAGCTTCAGCCTTCACAAAAGTCTTTTTCCAGTGCTCCACGTCCACAAATAAATCCTCAACACTCCAATTCAATTGTTGCATTTTGCGCTGTACTTTTTCGTTTGCGAGCAAAGCGAAATTCCGAGGTAGTAAGACAGGGAAAGGAGTTTTAAAATGATCGAAAACACTCTTCAGCTGCAGCCAATAAACTACTTCAGCTGGGCCTCCCAAATAAGCCAGATTAGGCAGAATGGTTTCCTGATAAAGTGGACGCAAGACTACGTTCGGACTAAATCGCTCTGGATTTGACTCTACTAAAGCCTCCATTTCTTCATCGGAAAATCGCAATTCGGTATTTACCACACCAAATCCAGAATCCATCTTTTCAATCCGCTCCCTAATCCCTTTGTCCAGGGAGAATAAATTAACTTCCCGAGGGAAGATCTGACTGCTATATCCCAATTCCTCCAATTCCTCAGTCGCTTCATTTGCCTTTGTAAAAGGAGTATGTTTGAACAAATCAGAAAGTATGACCTCTGTAAATTCCCGTTTCAAACTCGCATCATCTCCATCCACAATCAGCAAACCTTCCTCGCCAAAAAGTGAATTCACATACTTGCGGACTGCCTCTGCTAGCGTTTTAGATGAAGAATATGCATCTAAAAATACCTGCGGAGCAAAGGATACTGATTTAAGAAATTCCTTAAAACTTTTATCAAGTTCAAAATCTCCAACTGCACCAGTCTGATCAGAATTCCATTGATATTTCTTGCCATCAAGTTTGAAATAATTGATCTCATCAAAATCGTGGTCCTCAGTGGCCATCCAATAAACAGGCACAAACTTGTAGTTCGGGTATGTTTCAGCTAATTTTTTGGCCAGATTAATTGTAGAAACAATCTTATAAATAAAGTAAAGTGGACCGGTGAATAAATTCAATTGATGACCTGTAGTCACCGTGAATGTACCTTCTGAAGCCAATGCCTTAATGTTGGAAGAAACAGCGTAACTCACTTCCTGATTTGCATATTGACTATGCAGCGCTTCTACCAGCACTTTGCGATTTTCATCTGAAAAAGTCTTTTGCTCAATAGCCTGTTTGAAACTCTCCAGCTTAGGAGCGTGAGCATAAAAAGGTTGTAATTCTTTTTTCCCTCCGATATAATCCAAAAAAAATTGTGAAAACTGTCCAGTCTTGTGAAGTTCTACGCAATGTTTTTTCATAAGGGAATTGAGCTGAGGGTTATATTGGAAAACTAACTTAAGCAATCATTCCAAAGTTCGTTTTTTTTTCGAAAAAATCAGGAATGCTTACACCAAAGGGATAGTTTATGGTTAAACTCAAGCTTGATTGCTAAGGTTTACTTAAAATCTATCCAGCTGATTAGCCATAATTGCCAATTATCTTAGCTTTGCAAGCTACAATTATGCTACCCTACACAAGATTTTTCCTAGAAAACGGATTAGAAGTGATCGTCCACGAGGATCACGGCAGCAAAATCGCTGTTTTCAACCTATTATATAAAGTCGGATCCCGAAATGAAAAACTCGGCAAAACCGGCCTTGCTCATTTCTTCGAACATTTAATGTTCGGCAGTTCTGCGAATGTTCCTGTATTCGATCGTGAACTCGAGCGTGTTGGTGGTGCCTGTAATGCATTTACCAGTCCTGATATTACGAACTACTACATTACGATTCCTGCCGCAAATCTGGAGACAGCCTTTTGGCTGGAATCTGACCGTATGCTACAATTGACGCTGAGCGAAAAAACAATCGAAACTCAGCGGAAAGTAGTGATGGAGGAATACAAGCAGCGCTACCTCAATCAGCCTTATGGAGATGTATTTCACCATTTGCGAGACCTTGCCTATACAACACACCCTTATAGATGGCCAACCATTGGCCAAAATCTAAACGATATCATCAACTACACCCAAGAGGATGTTTGGGAATTTTATCAGGCGAATTATAGACCGGACAATGCTGTCCTAGTCGTCGCTGGAGCAGTGACTCAAGCGGAGGTAGAGCGCTTGGCTAAGAAGTGGTTTGAACCGATTCCTAATCTTTCCAAAGCAAACCATCAGATACCAGTCGCAACCTGCTCAGCTCGCCAAAAGAACCAAACTAGTAGAAGCTGACGTCCCAACTGACGCACTGTACAAAGCCTATAAAATGCCAGCTAAACTTACCCAAGGATATTTGGAAGCTGATTTGATTACCGACATTATTGGCTTTGGGAAGTCTTCACTCCTTGAGCAAACTCTTGTGAAAAACGGAAAACTTTTCGCGGCGGTAGGCGCTTATATTTTAGGTTCGGTAGACCCAGGCTTACTTATTTTCTCCGGAAAAATGGAAAATGGAGTTTCTGCCGAAGAAGCAGAACAGGGGCTGGATGAAGTGATTTCTAAATTTCTAAATTCTGAAATATCTGAACACGCCTTACAAAAAGTAAAGAACCAAGGTGAAGCAATGAAAACATACGAGTCAATTCAAGTTCTTAATCGGGCAATGAACTTGGCTAATTATGCACAGCTTGGTAATCCAGACCTGTATTACGAGGAATTCGAAAATAAATCAAACATAAAAGGGGAGGAAATCATGACTTGGGCAAATCGCTTAATCCGTGAAGAAAACTCTTCTGTATTATATTATAAATCTGTACCTGCATGAACAAATTCAGAATAGGTTTCGGCTACGATGTCCATCAACTAAAGGAAGGCTACGACTTTTGGCTGGGAGGAATAAAACTAGAACACGAGAAAGGTGCGGTCGGACATTCCGATGCGGATGTATTGATCCATGTGATTTGTGATGCGCTTCTTGGTGCTGCAAACTTACGTGACATAGGACATCATTTTTCTGATCAAGACCCGCAATTTAAAGGCATTGATAGCAAAATTTTGCTATCAGAAGTTATGGTTTTAATTCGGGAAGCTGGCTTTGAAGTAGGGAATTTAGACACTACGATCTGTCTTCAAGTTCCTAAGGTCAACCCCCATATACCAACTATGAAAACTTGTCTGGCTGAGGTAATGAATGTCTTAGAAAATGACATTTCCATCAAAGCTACTACAACCGAAAAGCTAGGTTTTGTAGGTCGGCAAGAGGGAGTTTCGGCGTACTGTACAGCTTTAATCTACTCTGTATGAGCAACAAGTTAAAAATCATCACTACGGAGGATGGCTCTCATTCTCTTTACAATGAAGAGTTAAAAGAAACTTACCATAGTTTTCATGGTGCCTTCAAAGAATCAATTCATGTTTTTATGCTTTATGGGTTGGATTCATGGGTAATGAATCATCCTAGAAAAAAGCCACTTCGCATTTTTGAGGTAGGATTTGGCACCGGTCTGAATGCCTGGCTAACACTTGTATGGGCTGAGCAAAACCAGATACCTGTACTCTATCACAGCATTGAGCCATTTCCACTACCTGAGGACATTTATTCCCAGCTTAATTATGGAGATATGGACGATGCTATATTTCACTACAAGCCATATTTGCAAAGATTGCACAAAGCAGATTGGGATAAAGGCGTAATCATGTCTGAGTATTTCAATATGAAAAAAGAAAATACTACGCTTAATGACGTGGTCCTTTACCCTACAGATGTAGTATTCTACGATGCGTTTGCACCAAGTAAACAGCCTGAAATGTGGCAAAAAGAGGTGTTAGGGAAGGTTTGCGATACCATAAACCCTGGAGGAATCTTCACTACCTACTGTGCAACAGGACAACTGAGGAGAGATCTGAAAGAACTCGGACTTGAAGTTGAATCCCTTCCTGGCCTTCTCCTGGTAAAAAGGAAATGACGAGAGGCTGGAAAAAATAAGTTGGCCAACTGGAATGCTGTTTGGAAAGAAAGTAGATAAACCACCAACCTTATCTTAACTCTATCTTATGAAAACTGCAATTTTTACTTGGCTATTTTTATTACCAATTCAGATCTACGCTAGCAATGCTACGTCCACATTATTGACAGAGCGAGAGTCCATGATTCAGCAGTTAAAAGCAGAATCAAATGAAAGCTCAGTCGTATTTGGGTTAGAAATCCCCACAAATCAGACGGTAAATTATGCACTAGCAATGCAGATCATCGAAAAAGATAATGCAATTATCCAAAAACTGAAGTTGAATAATCGTATCGACGAAGCTTCACTTATTTCAGAAAACGAAAACTACAAAGCGATTACACTTTCCCAAGAAAAAGATATTCAAAAGCTAAAAAACGCATTGGCTCAGAAAACTCAGGAAATAAAAACCCTGCAATTTGCTTCTTGGCAAGATGAATCCGCTATTCTTATATTCTCCGTTGGCATGCTCATATTCGCTTTCCTATATATTCGTACGAAAGTGAATATCAAGTTTCCTGATTCTTTACTTTTAAGTCCATTAATATCCCAAGAAAAATGATTCTCATAGTTCTCCTGACTTTTCTAAATATACTAACACCGCAATTCACTGAAGCTGGCAAAGCCAAGCTTGAAAAAATGGTTCAAGAGCGCGATGCGCTAACCCGCCAATGGAAGGAATCTGAAAGCAAGAAGTCTGGTATCTTTGGAAATCGCACCAAAAAAGATATGATAGAAACCAACGAGTGGCTGGAGCGCATTATCGCTAAGGACAACCTGATCATGGATGAACTTAGAATGATCGGGGATATAGAAACCACAGTAGCCACTCAGACAGGGGAAGACTACAAAGCAATTGCTTTCAAGCAGGAAAAGGATGTGCAGGCGTTAAAAAGAGCGGTTGCAGAAAGAGACAAATTAATCGAAGAAAAGCTCTCAGAAAAAAGAACTTTTGAATGGATCAGTCTGATTTTATTCTTGGTTACGCTAGGGCTTGGATTTGTGGTGTACAAAAAAGTCATCAAGGCATAAAACCAAAAACGCTCCTTAATTGGAGCATTTTTGGTAATAAAAGTTTCTCAAAAGATTAAGCTTTCAATCTCGCAATCGGAGTTCTTCCACCTTTAGTTTTCTCTTCTAATCCCACTAAGATCTCAGCATCCAGTGGAAGATAAATATCCACTCGTGAGCCAAATTTAATAAACCCAAATTCTCCGCCTGAAGCAAGTTCTGAACCTGGCTTTACATACCATTTGATTCTTCTAGCTAGAGCTCCAGCTACCTGTCTTACCATGAGCTTCGTACCACCTTCATGAGTCACTACCATAGAAGTTCGCTCATTTTCAGTGCTTGATTTTGGATGCCAAGCTACGAGATATTTCCCCGGATGATACTGGAAAAACTCCACAATACCCTTAATCGGAGATCGGGTGATATGCACGTTGATTGGAGACATGAAGATCGACACCTGTCTGCGATTCTCTTTCAAATATTCATCTTCAAATGCTTCTTCAATCACTACCACTTTCCCATCAACAGGAGCATAGACCAGGCTTTCATCGGTTGGCAATTGAATGATGGGGCTACGGAAAAACTGGAGGATAATTAGATAAAGCACTATACTTCCTAAAACAGCAACATTAGAAAGCACTCGAGCATCTGGCATAAAGTAGATGATCAAATAATTCCCGGCAACTAAAATAATTAGTAGCCAAAATAACAAAACTCGTCCTTCGCGGTGTATGGTCATATGCTTATAAACTAAAAGGCGCGGGGAATCTCCCCACGCCTCAAAGATAAAATATTCTTTTGAGAGAAGGGTATTAGAATCCTCCTCTAAATGTATATGTCTTCGCTACTTTATCGATTGCAACGATATATGCAGCTATTCTCATTGGTACATCGTACTTCTGGGAAGCTTGATAGACCATTTCAAAGGAATCCTTCATGATACGGTCTGAGCGTCTGTTTACACGGTCAGCAGTCCATTTGTATCCCAATCTATTTTGAACCCATTCGAAATAAGAAACAGTCACCCCACCGGCATTTGCCAAGATATCAGGTACTGCCATGATGCCTTTTTCATTAATGATTGCATCAGCTTTTGCCGACGTAGGACCATTTGCACCTTCTACGATGAGCTTGGCTTTAATGTCGTTTACATTGTGAATAGTGATCACATCTTCTACAGCAGCAGGAACTAACACGTCCACTTCCAATGTAAGCAAATCACCGGCATCCAGCATTTTCTCCCCGCCTTTGAAGCCTTCCAGGTTATTGTTATTAGAATCGCGATAAGCGATGGCCTCTACAATATTGATCCCATTTTCATTATAAAAAGCACCTGTATGGTCAGAGATTGCTACGATTTTCAACCCTCTTTCTTCCAACAGTCTAGCTGCCCAAGAACCCACATTTCCAAAGCCTTGAACAGCGCATGTCGCTTGGAATGGATTAATTTTCAATTTTTGCATAGCTGCCAAAGCAGTCACCATCACTCCACGGCCTGTCGCCTCAGTTCTACCCAATGAACCTCCCAAAACTAGAGGCTTACCAGTTACAACCGAACTTACTGTCATCCCTTTTGCTTTGGAATACTCATCCATTAGCCAAGCCATTTCTCGGGGACCAGTTCCCATATCCGGTGCTGGAATATCCTTGTCCGGACCGAAAACATCAATCATAGCCATGGTATAAGCTCTGACAAGACGTTCGATTTCACCCTTAGACATTTCTCTAGGATTACATCTCACACCGCCTTTGCCTCCACCGTATGGAATGTCCACTACGGCACATTTCCAAGTCATCCAAGCCGCTAAAGCACGCACCTCGTCGATGTGTACATCGGGAGCGAAGCGGATACCGCCTTTTGCTGGGCCAAGAATATTTGAGTGAATTACTCGTATCCCTTCGAAGACCTGAATCTTCCCATTGTCCATGGTGATAGGTAAGGATACGATAACTTGTTTGGCTGGATTTTTCAGGACATTGTACACCTCGTCAGAGAGGCCTAGCTTTTCAGCTGCAATGTTGAATCTTTCCATCATTGACTCCAGAGGATTTTCTTTGTCCTTAATCGGAGCCGGTTCAATGTAAGCCATATTCGGGTTTGATTTAGTTATTCAAATGCGGTGCAATATTAAGCAGATTTTCAATCAAGAGGGCTTCAAATTAGAAGATTTTCAAAAAGGCAGTGATAAATGGGGCCGAAAGTAACAATCCGTCAAAACGATCCATAAATCCCCCATGGCCAGGAAGCCCTTTTCCGGAGTCCTTGATCTCTATTGATCGCTTGAAAAGCGACTCAATCAGATCCCCATAGGTGCCTGCAATAATGATAATCCCAGCTATGACTAGCCACTTCCAATCTTCAATAACGTGAAAATACCGAGTTAAGATGAAAGCGACTCCTATTGCTGAAAATGCGCCACCCAAAAATCCTTCCCAAGACTTCTTCGGTGAGACACGTTCGAATAACTTAGTCTTACCAAATTTTGTTCCCGCAAAGTATGCTCCCGTATCACTTGCCCAAAGAATCAATAGGCAGCCAATAATGATCTCATAATTATAGGTAGCATCTACTGAGAATACTGCAAGATTTAGCAGAGAAAACGGTACAGCCACATAGAAAAGACCTAAAAAAGTAAAAGCTACACCAGTGAAAGGCTTTTTGTCAGTTTTACGATAAAGCTTTATAAAAAAGGTGAGTGAGACAATAGGGAAGATCAGAAAGAAATAGTTACTGGAAAGATGCTCTTGCTCAACCAAAAAGGTTAAACAAAAAATCATCAGGCCTAGAAATGTCCCAAAACTCTTCAAGGGCAGCATTCCATCTAGGCCACTGAGTTTATAAAACTCCATTTGAGAAAAACCAAGAATCCCTGCAAACACCAAGAAATAAGTATATTCGGAATAGATGCATCCCCCCACTATCACCAATGCTCCAAACAATCCAGTAATGGCTCTTTGCCCTAGATTACTGTAATTATTAATACTAAAACGTGATCTCATTCTGAATTAGGTTATTCGCCGCTATCATATTTTCACGTTGTACATGAACTTCATAATTGCCGAAAATCTGGTATACTGTTTCCTTTTTATTCAATACGACAGCTTGTATCTGGTGCTCTTCCAATACTCCTTTCACGATTTCAGCTCTCACTTGCTGAGCACTTTCAAATACCTTGATCCAGTTTTCCATTGGGTTTATTTATTTTCTTAAAGTAATAGATTCCAGCCACAAGAACCAATAATCCTATCATAGCAGCAGGATATGACACTGTGTCTGTTGACTCCATATCAAAATCTATCATTCCTTGATTAGCCGCATATACCATCAATACAGTCACCGTATTATTTAAAATATGGGCTAAAATAGGATAGGTAAGACTTCCGGAATAATAATAAAGGTAACCAAACATACCTCCTAAAAATAAACGGGGAAGAAACCCGTAAAATTGAAGGTGAATTGCTGAAAATATAAAAGCCGTCACCCATACACCAGCGTGACCATTCCCTGTATATAAATGCATCTTTGGCTGGATAAGACCTCTGAAAAACATTTCTTCACCTATTCCAGCTAGAATTCCAATGACTAAAATACCCATTAGTAGCTCTGGTATAGTCTGAAAATCGGTGAGGTATTTAGTCATCTCCATTAACTGGGTCTCCATTTCTTGCATCCAAACCTCGAGGCCAGAAAAAGCCTCTGGAAGAACCAATTGAGAGTTCCAATAGACTAACAGCCCATTGAAAAGCATACCTCCTACTGCGATCAGAAAGACCAACCCCGCGCCTTTAGCATTAAATCTCGGTAATTGAATTTCCCAATGCAGGTCCGCTTTATCTATAAAATGAGTAATCACATAGGCTGCCAGCCAAAAACCAATTCCAGAACCAATTCCTTGAACAAAAAACATAGCCATCCGCCCATTATTAGCGGAATAATCACCTGTCATAAGCCCCATTATCTCTTCTATTGTGATATTAAATAGAAAAGGCGCAACAGCTAAAGCAATTACTTGAAGCACTACTAATACTCCCAAACCCACTAAAACAATGACTACCAGGGACAAAAGCCAACTCTTCCTCTTGGCAATTTCTGATTCCGTTTCGTATATCTCCATAATTGAGGTAAATTTACGCGCAAATTTAAAATAAGAAGTGGTTAAGATAGGAAACTTGGAGTTAGGGGACTTCCCATTGTTGCTTGCACCAATGGAAGATGTGAGCGATCCGCCGTTTAGAGCAGTCTGTAAACAGAACGGTGCAGACTTAATGTACACGGAATTTATCAGCTCGGAAGGATTGATCCGCGATGCTGCAAAGAGTGTGGCCAAACTGGACATTTTCGATTATGAAAAGCCAATTGGCATTCAAATCTTTGGAAATGAGATCGAATCTATGCGTGAAGCAGCAGCAATCGTAGAAGAAGCAAAACCAGACATTCTAGATATCAATTATGGCTGTCCAGTAAACAAAGTTGCATGCAAAGGCGCTGGAGCGGGCATTCTTCTTGATATCGACAAAATGGTCTCGATGACTGCGGAGATCGTAAAAGCTGTAAACATTCCAGTTACAGTGAAAACTAGACTCGGCTGGGATCAAAACACCATCCGTATCGTGGAAGTGGCTGAACGCCTCCAAGATGTAGGAATTCAAGCAATCAGCATTCACGCCCGTACCAGAGCTCAAATGTATAAAGGCGAAGCAGATTGGAGTTATTTGAATCTGGTTAAAGACAACCCG
This sequence comes from Algoriphagus sp. 10J20-15, assembly GCF_055809615.1. NCBI lineage: Bacteria > Pseudomonadati > Bacteroidota > Cytophagia > Cytophagales > Cyclobacteriaceae > Algoriphagus > Algoriphagus sp. 10J20-15. The sequence continues at coordinate 154,441 of NZ_JBVVUG010000032.1, read as the reverse complement.
CGTCTTCACATTCCTGTTTTCGGAAATGGGGATATAGACACTCCTGAAAAAGCGCAGGAATACAAAAACAAATACAACGTGGACGGCATGATGATCGGTCGTGCATCTATTGGATACCCCTGGATCTTCAATGAAATCAAGCATTTCTTAGCTACTGGAGAAAAGTTGGCTGCTCCTGGATTGGACGAAAGAATTGCTGTCGCAAAGAAGCATCTGGATTTCTCTGTAGAGTGGAAAGGCCCAAAACTTGGGATTCTCGAAATGAGAAGACATTACACCAACTATTTCCGCGGAATGCCAAACTTCAAACAGTATCGTACTGAAATGGTTACTGCAGAAACTTACGAACATGTGTGCGAAATTCTAAATCAAGTTTCTGACGTCTATGCAGATCACGTTTTTTAGGAGAAAGTTGAAAAGTGGTAAGGTTGAAAGGTTCTCTTCAATCTTACCACTTTTCTATTTTTTGTCTCTTAAACTTTTTACCCTCTGACTCTATTTTTCGAAACAAATATTCTTTGGTTTTGCTTCCTTTGTGTAACGGACAAATATCCGCCATAGCCAATGTCCACTACCACCAACGATAGCAATCTCAAAAACTGGGGTTTACTTATTCTGTTGTCTCTAATCTGGGGCAGCTCATTTATCTTGATCAAGCGAGGATTGGAAGTTTTCTCTCCGGGAGAGGTTGGAGCTTACAGAATTGTGGCTGCGGCAACTTTCCTCCTGCCACTTTCCATTCCTAGGATTAAAAATCTGGACAAAAGCCAAATCAAAAATCTCATAATTGTGGGATTGGTAGGCAGCTTCATTCCTGCGTTCCTTTTTGCCAAAGCTCAGACTCAACTCAGTAGCTCACTTACGGGCGTTCTGAATGCACTTACGCCTCTCGCAGTAGTTGTCATAGGAGCTTTATTCTTTAATTCCAAAATTACGAGACGTAATGGAATTGGGCTTGCAATCGCTTTTATCGGTGTATTTATCCTAGTTACTGTGAAGGAAGGTTCTGGATTTGGAGCATTCACCGACATTAACTCTTACGCATTTTTCGTACTCTTGGCCTGTGTCTGCTATGGATTCAATCTGAACATCATCAAGTACAAATTTGTAAAGCTAAAACCCATTGAGATCACTGCAATATCCTTATTGATGGTCTTGCCAATGGCATTAGTTTACTTGATGGCTGGCACACAGTTTTCCTACAAAGTAGTGAATATGGAAGGTGCAATGCTAGCTCTGGGATATGTGACTTTACTGGGAGTGATGGGTACTGCTATCGCATTGATTATTTTCAATGTGATGGTAAAAACAGCTACCCCAGTCTTCGCTGCTTCTGTGACATATATTATCCCAATTGTGGCAATTTTCTGGGGAGTACTTGATGGAGAAGTATTACTTCTAGGACACTACATCGGTATCGTAGCTGTAATTATTGGAGTTTGGTTTGGTAATAGAAAGAAAATAATTCAATCCTGACCCTTCGCAGCAAAGGTTTTCTTCTCTTTTTTATTCATTTCGGCAGTGACTATCTCTTCAGGATAAGCTACCTCCACTTTTTGCGTTTCAGGAAAATCTGACTGCCCTTCCTTAAAAACGAATTTCATGGGCTCGAGTAAGTACTTCAACTTGCCCTCCTCATCTTTTATAGGTTTCATATTGACTAATCGTACATGTAAACCTGAATTATACTCCTCCCCAGCCGACTCAGCGAGCACGTCTCCAGGAAACACTTCTTGCCCAACTTTCACTTTTTGACTTCCCGGACGCAAAACCATTATTTTAGTCAATGATCCATCGTCATGAAATAACTCAATGAAATTCTCGGATCTGTCATAATCCAGGTTTTGCTTCTCGTCGTATTGCTCCATGCTAACTGCTGAAACGATCCCTTTCCGTGGTGCAAGAATCTCCGTTGGCAAATCAAACCTAAACGATATCCCAACATAGTCCATGTTGGCTTTCTCTGGCTGAAGATGATTTTCTATATGCGTCATACGAATACCTGAAGCTAGCGTACCTTCGGGAAGTGGAATGAGATACACTGGCTCAGAACGCGATTTGGCAAAGTAATCTCCCTTGATGAAGGAATAGGTATAACTAATACTTGTACTCTGACCTTCCGTTCTCCGCTTCAACGTGGACACTTTGGATCTCCCAGACCTAGCGACGACCAAACCAGATGATCCAATAGGAAGCACATTGTTGTGGCCAGTCACATCGATCAAAACAGTATATGGTAATCTTTCGGTATTAGTCGCATACAACTCAATATCCCCATCGCTATTCCACTCAGTCTCTATGGTGATTTGAGAGAAAGTAGTATGACTGGAAAACAATACAATGAGTAGGAATACAATTGAGCGCATAGATAGAAAGTTTAAAAACAGCTATTTGAAACTATTAAAATAATACAGTTCCTAAAATAGTGTTTTTATAAGGATGTCTCAAACTAAAGATAGAAAAGTTCGAAGCTTGTTTTGTACACCGCTACCTCACTTCATCCGCTCCCGCCATGCAAATGCCAACTTAGGTAATTGCTGGTAACTGTTGATTCCAGCTTTTACGCCTTGAGTTTTTAGAAACACATCATTCGTTTTTCTGCTTAACTCCAAAGAATAGGCTTTGATCGCTTCACTTGCTTTTCGAAGGGAAATCATATCATTTCGGATTCCAGGATCCAAGGTTTTCACCCAGATTTTATACTCTTCCGGAGCCATTCGGTAGAAATCCGAAATCTGATAATTCAATAATCGGAGCTGGCCTGAATAGCCAAGCAGTGGGTCATCAGAATTGGTACAAATTACCCAGGCAATAAAGTTGGCCTCACCTTCATCGGTAACGCCATAGCTGTGTGCCATCTCGTGGGCTACTGTAAAAGGCTTCTCTAAGGCATGCAAGGTTGGATCGATGTAGCTTTCCCCGGTAAAAGGAAAATAGATGCCCAAGATTCCCATCTTACGCATAAAGCCAGGTGGTGGAAACAGCTTTGTCCGTGGACGACCAGTGAAATTCAAGCCCATCATGTCTAGGTTGTCAGCTATGTTTGCCCTCACTAACTTTTCCAAATCTGGATAGGCAAGAATCTCCTCAATTGCCGTAGTATCACGAGTGATCGCATTCCGGTATTGCAGAGCTAGACGCTGGGTAATGAGCACTTCGCTTTTCAACTCGTCCAAATTCATGGCACGCGGACTGAGGTTGAGTTGCTTTACGATAGGAGTACGTTGGTAATTGAAACCCCAGAGAAATAGAAAAAAGAAAATCAATGCGCCAATTCCATTTGCAAATGCACGCAAGGAATAGAGAACTCTGTTTTTCCAACCGATTTTTTTGTGAAGCTTATAAAGGTAAATGCCAAAAATCAGCATCACGGACACTATAAACAAATAAACGCTGGGAAAAGGCAGTCTTCCCAGCGTCAAATCAATAACATTCCGGATTCCCGGAAAGAATATTCTCGAGTAAATATCGTCAGTTGCTTCAGGGTTTTGAGCTGCCAAATAGCGAATCCCCAAAGCAATAACTCCAAGAATCGCCCAGGACCAATCTCTTTTTCCCATAAATAACCAACTTAAACTCCTTCTGCTACCACTTCCTTCACTTCTGGAAGCATTCTGGTAAGAAGGTTTTGAATTCCTGCTTTCAAGGTCACTGTACTTGAAGGACACCCTGAGCATGAGCCTTGCAGCTGCACTTTCACCACACCTTCATGGAAAGAATGGAAAACAATCGCACCACCATCTTGCTCTACTGCCGGACGGATGTACTCATCCAGAATTCCTTTGATTTTTTTCACCACTTCAGAATCATTTTCATCGAACAACGGATCTTTTTCAAAAGCAACTGGAACTGGCGCTTTGCCTGCTTCTAGGTATTGCTTGATATGATCACGAACGATTCCTTGGATCTCTGCCCATTCAACTGACTCAGACTTAGTGACAGTCACAAAATTAGAAGCGATAAAAACACGCTCTACTGCGGCAAAATTAAAAAGCTCTTGGGCTAAAGGACTGATTTTGGCACTTTCAGCATCAGGAAAATCAAAACTTACTCCCTCGTCTACCAACATAAAGTTGGCTACAAATTTCAGGGAATTCGGGTTTGGATTGGCCTCCATGTAGAGGTGTACAGGTCTTGCTTGTGCTTGTAGCATGGTGATCTTTATTTTTATTTAGCAAACCGATTTGCTGGCATTAAGTTCCAGAAAAACAGTTTTTCCTGCTCTTTAAATTTTCAGGCTTTAGAATTTACCGCATAATTTCTTCAAAGAGAATACCGGTAGGCGCGTTAGTGCAACCTATTTGAACGGATGACCAGTGGCTGCATACCATATGCCGCCAGAAACATGCTTTAAGAAATCAGGTTCTACCCATGCAGATTCCACATGCCCTAGAGCTGTATAGAACACTCTCCCACCATCAAACTCATGATACCAAGACATAGGGTGATTATCTCCGTTACCCTTTCCTACCTTATAGGTGCTTTCGTCTGCTTTTATCAAGACCTTGATATCAGGATTGATATCTCTAAATTCATATAGCTCGTCAAACCACATCCAGTTTTTTGGTAAATGCCAAGTCGCGGGGTGGTTCTGATCTACCACTTCTAATCGTAGTGTCTGTTGCGCAGGGTGCGTAAGGAAATATGCTCCTATCATCTTATTGTACCAAGGCCACTCATATTCTGTATCAGTTGCAGAGTGAATTCCTACCACGCCCTTTCCACTTTGAACATACTTCTGGAAAGCTGCTTTTTGTTCGTCATTAAAGATCGTACCAGTAGTCGATGCTAAAATTACGACATCGTATTTCGCAAGGTTATCATCATTGAAAGCACCTGCATCTTCTGTAGTATAAACAGCGAAACCTTGAGTTTTCCCAAGTTGTTTAATAGCCGCTACAGCTTCAGGTATAGACTGGTGGCGGAATCCTGCAGTCTTACTAAAAACTAAGGCTCTGAATTGCTGAGCATGAGATACTAGTGCAATACTGAAAATCAGCGTAAGGGTTAAAAGTGTGTTTTTTAAGGTCATAGGGTTAAGTTATAGCTTTGTTGAATATTGATACTTGATAATTGAGCATTGAAATTTGGGCATTGTCACTTGATAATTTCAAACTTTTCTCCAGCTTCTTTTCTAGAGAAAGCATTGAAATGCCACCATTCAGAGCCGACTCCTGTAAAACCGTTTGAAGTCATCACTTTACGGAGAATTTCCCGGTTTGCGATTTGTTCTTTGGTTATTTTTCCTTCCGCTAGCATTTGATCTTCACGATCAGGATATGCTGGATAGCCAAAGTAATCATAGCCAGTGCCCATATCCAAGGTTGAGTCTGCTTTCGTGTCGAAAATCGTCAAATCCACTGCAACTCCAAAGTTGTGTAAACTACCTTTTTTGGGATCGGCTACATACAAAGGCTTCAGGCTGTCAGGTTTATCCAGATTGTCCCACAGGATCTGCTGCACCGAAGATGGACGCACGCCATCATATACAAGCAAGGTATAGTCTGGATATTCAGCTTTGAGCATTTCCTGAGCTTTTTTCAATTGCTCAGCAACTTCTGGTTGAAGAAAGGCCTTGGTTAAATCTCCATAGACATCCTGTTTGAAGAAATTGTCGGTCGTGGAATATTTCAGTTCTACTTTAATCTCTGGAATAAATCCCTCCAACTCAACCAATCCTTGTGCACGAAGAGTTTTTTCTAACTCTGGCATTTCCTCTACAAGATCTACTTCCTTTATGGGATCTAATACTTCCCGTTGCTGTTCGGAAAATATCTCCTGATCGCTCTTCTGGGAAGTGCCACAACTTAGCATTAGCAGTAAAACAGGTATGTGAATTTTTCTCAAAATTTCTATTTTCTATTGACAATGGTAGCAGAAGCCTGAGCCGTTGGGAGCACTACTACATCAGCAATGGTAACATGCGGAGGTCTAGTTACCGCAAATTCTACTATATCTGCAATGTCCTGAGCTACCAGTGGCTCTATTCCCTGATAGACAGCGTCTGCCTTGTCTTCATTTCCTTTAAATCTCACCAAGGAGAACTCAGTTTCCACCAAACCAGGGTGAATCGCAACTACACGTATCCCGAAGGAATTCAAATCTATTCGCATCCCTTTGGTGATCGCATCGACAGCATGTTTGCTGCCGCAATAGACGCTGCCATTGGGATAAACTTCCTTTCCAGCGATAGACCCTATATTGATGATCATTCCTGATTTCCGTGATGTCATACCTGGAATAATAGCTCTGGAAACGTACAAAAGTCCTTTCACATTGATATCCATCATCGCATCCCAATCGTCGAGGTTGGCAGTTTGTACTGGATCGATTCCATGTGCATTTCCGGCATTGTTGATCAGCACATCGATAGTTCTCCACTTTTCAGGAAGGTTGTCAAGGATTTCCTTTACTTTTTCCCTATCTCGCACGTCGAAAACCAAAGGCAAAAAATCAACTCCGGAAGGCAATTCTGATTTCAATTCTTCCAGGCGATTCCCTCGTCTTCCTGTCGCAATGATGTTAAAGCCAATTTTCGCGAGGGTGATAGCAGCGGCTTTGCCGATCCCGGAAGTCGCTCCTGTGACTAAGGCAATTTTGTTTTTCATGAAGGCAAGATAAAAAATAATCAATGGACAACTCTCAATGATCAATGTCCAATCTCAAATGGTTCACTTCAAATAGGCATTGCCAAATCTTACAATTTATGAATATTCAAATTTCACAATCCCTCTTATTGAAAATTCAGATAGAGCGTAATTGACTTTCTTTTGATAGATTCAATTGCATTTCGAAGTTCAGGACGCGTGTTTTCAGCCTGATAGGCATTCATCAGCCCATGTGAAAAACGAATCTCCGGCGCGAATTTGAAGTATTTGAAATAGATCTCAAACCCCATCCCTGCCTCTATAGAAAAGTCTTGGCCAGTCATCACGATATCGTCCACATTTGCTTCGTCCTGACCTTTGGTGCGAAACTGGTAGCTCGCACCACCTAGCCAATACATCCTCGTGTTATTCCATCTGACCGATCTATATTTAAACAAAAGTGGCAGTTCGACCATTGTCGCTTCTGAGCTATATTCTATGACTTTCCCAAGATTTTCTTCACTAAGTACCACATCTCCTCCGATTAATTCAGTATCGATCTGGTCATTGAAATAGGTCACTGCAGTTTTGTATTCATAGAAGCCAACTTTCGGGGTAAACATCAATGAAACCTGATCATGAAATCTTAAAATCCCTATAAATCCAAGGGAGAACCCTGGGAAAACTTAGTTTGAATACTTCTAACACCAGACATAGGATCGGTAGAAGAGGCATTCATAAATTCATCTGTATACTTGATTTGAAGCGTGCTATTATGAGCTGCCAAAAAGAATCCGTAAGAAAGTGGCCTGTTGTCTGAGCTCGAAGCCGAAGTCAAGCCAAACATACCTTGCCCAAACGTTGGAATCGCCGCGAAGAAAAAAACAAAACCCAGTAGGACTACTTTGTGCCTACGTAGATTGAGCTTATTCCAAATGTGAGTGGTTTGCATAGGTTACTTGTGAATCCAACGTTATTCATAATTCTCAGGAAATCCATTCCGTCCGGAAAGGCCTGTACTGACTCAGGAAGATAAGTATAAGCAGAATTGTCTTTGGATACAATCTTGCCAATCTGTGGAAGGATAGCTTTGGAATAAAATGCGTAAGCCTGCTTCATCGGTGCTTTGGTTGGCTTGCTAAATTCCAAAATCACCACTTTGCCGCCAGGCTTCAGGACACGATACATGTCTGCAAGACCTTTCTCCAAATTCTCAAAGTTCCTAACTCCAAAAGAAACGATGACTGCATCAAACTTATTATCTTCAAAAAGTAACCCTTCGGAATCGCCGAGCTGAAGCTCAATCTTATCCTCTAGCCCTTTTTTCTTCATTTTTTTGCGTCCTTCCTCAAGCATACCTTCGGAAATATCCACTCCGATGATCTTATCAGGGTTCAAAGAGAGTGCTTCAATCGCAAAATCTCCAGTCCCAGTAGCAATATCCAAGATTAACTTGGGCTGATCATCTTTCAGATATTTAATTGCTTTTTTTCTCCAAGTGATATCAATTCCCATGCTGAGCACGTGATTGAGCAAATCATATTTGCCAGAAATGTTATTGAACATCTCAGCTACCTGATCTTTTTTGGAATCTTGCTTGTCTTTATAAGGTACTACGGCCATCTGAATTCTATCTTTGAAAGGACAATAATAGGCAAGAAACACGAGGAAAGGAAAATTGTTCCACTTCGCTTTCATCCTGCCCTTTTCGGATATTGTCGTACTTTTGCACTCAAATACTTGCAGATGATCCAGAAAGCCACCTTTGTAATCAGTAATTCGAATCCCGGTAATTGTCCAAAGCCTGACCGAGCGGAGATTGCTTTTATCGGAAGATCCAATGTGGGCAAAAGCTCACTGATCAACATGCTCGTCAACCAAAAAGGACTGGCAAAAACCTCACAAAAACCAGGGAAAACCCAGCTCATCAACCACTTCATGATCAATGATAAGTGGTACCTTGTCGATCTTCCAGGCTATGGCTTCGCCAAAGTGAACCTGAAAGTGAAGCAGGGATGGGAAAGTATGATTACTACCTACCTTACAAAAAGAGAAAATCTTTGTGGCGTTTTTGTCCTAATTGATAGCCGCCTTGCACCTCAGCAGATTGATTTGGAGTTTTTGCTTTGGTGCGGCACACAGGAAGTGCCAACTGCCCTGGTTTTCACTAAAGCAGACAAGCAGTCCAAGTCAAAAACTGATCAAAACATCCAGAAGTTTTTGAAGAAAACCAGAGAGATGTTCGGTGAGAATCCAGACTACTTTGTCACCAGTGCAGAAGCTAGCACCGGCAAAGTTGAACTGACAAAGTTTATGGAAGAACTAGTAACAGAATATGAAGCTAGGTGAATCATTTAATTGATAATCCTATATTTGCAGCCTCGAAAAAATTAACCAAATGAATTTTAAAGATCTTGCCACCGTAGCCGGTAAACCCGGTTTGTTCAAAGTGTTGAAGCCTTCACGCACAGGAGTGATCCTGGAAAGTATGGATGCGAAGAAAACTAAACTCGTTGCCGGCATGTCCCAGCGTGTATCTATTCTAAGCGATATTTCTATTTATACCTTGACAGAAGAGGGCGCTGAGCCGCTAGAATCTGTGATGCAGAAGATAGAAGCTGAATTCCAAGGCGATCTTGGTTTGGATGCAAATCCTGATGATGCTGAGCTAAGAGCATTTATGAAGCATGTCCTTCCAGAGGTTGACGAAGCGAGAGTATATACTTCTGATATCAAGAAATTGATCACTTGGTACAAATTACTCCGAACACAAGCACCGGAAGTTTTGGTAAAAGCAGAAGAAACGGTTGAAAAAGCTCCTGAAGTGAAGGAAAAAGCTAAAGAGGAAAAACCTAAGGCTAAGGCTAACCAAAAATCTAAAGAATAATATTACAGCCCCGATTCACCTCGGGGCTTTTTTGGCACTATCATGAGCGAATCCTTATCCCAAGAAACCTTTTTATTGCTTCGCAAAGATTTTGACTTTCCAGAGAAAGCTGAGGCATTAGATGAGGAAAAAGCCATTAGCATACTATCCAAGGTGATTTCCTACATGCTCGACCGGGAATTTGAGCGTTTAATTCAGATTTGTTACAGAGTTGATTTGGGAGAGGAAAAGCTCAAAAGAATTCTTCATGAATCAGAACCAGATGAAGTGGCGACAGATTTAGCAAAAGCACTTTGGGTGAGACAACAGCAAAAAGTGGTGATAAGAAAACAATATTCATCGAACGAATAAGCCTATTAATCACGGATTAGGCTTATAAAAGGTATTTTTTCTTACTTTTAGACTTTCTCTTTCTATTAATTTTTCCTTATGAAGTCACTAGTCAAATTCAATTTTCTACTACCATTAGCCATTTTGGCAACTCTAATATCTTGCAGTGATGATGATCCCAATCCCTCAAAATCCGATGCTGAGCTTATCGGCTCTGGAATTTCCTGGAAACTGAGCACTGCCAAAGTAGGTAGCTTTAATGTAATCTCTCAAATAGACCCCTGCCTGCAAGACAACGAGGTAACTTTTAATTATGAAACCGCCGTCAAACTTGGCGTATTAGATGCAGGTCCTACCAAGTGCAGTCAAACGGAGCCGCAAACGGTGAATTTTATATGGGATTATAACGAATCCACTAAAATTCTACTAGTCGATACTGAGATCATTGAAGTACCTGGCGCCGAAGGGAATATGATAGTAGAAAGCGTATCAGCAAATGAGCTTGTGGTTTCCCAAAATGTTTCACTTTCAGGAATTACTCAAAAATTGGTGGTGACATTTGTTCATTAAACTACTGCTTATCAAATCACTACTTACCTTAAGGAAATAACCCTGCTCTTTTCCAAAGCTTCGGTTATTTCCTTTTTTTAAGCCTCTCAAAACACTCCCAAAATGGCAAATCCAATCTGGATCATGACTTCTGCTTTTGATCAACTCAACTTAGATCAGACGATAGAAAAAGCAACAGAAATAGGCGTACAAGGCCTTGACTTATGCGTTTTCAGAAAAGATGGAACACGTGATGATTTCGTCGCTACTCACTTAGATTATGAGAATTTTGGACCTGAAGAAGCCAATAAACTGATTGAAAGATTCAATGCAGCGAAACTTCGCCTTTCTATTGGCGCTTTTGATAATCTAATCGGTGGAGATCCTGCGGAGCGAGTTAAGAATCAAAACCATCTATTAAGATTGATTCGAATGGCTTACCTGCTTGGCGGGGATGAGAACGACGTGAAAGTGGGAACATTCGTCGGTTACGATCACGAACTCGGAAATCAAGAAGGTGGGTTTGAGAAAAATCTGTTGGAATATCAGCGAATTTTTGGTCCAATAATCCGCTATGCTAATAGCCTTGGAGTGACAGTTCTCTATGAAAACTGCCCCATGGAAGGATGGAGAAGTTCAGGACATTACGGCACATTCAATAACTTGACGGGGGTTTTGGCTGCACGGAAAATCATGTATGATTTAATCCCCGAGTCCAATCATGGGGAAATCTATGATCCTTCTCACGACGTTTGGCAGCATACTGATCCTGTCGAAGTGATCAAAAACACCGACATGAATCGCCTGAAGAGAATTCATGTGAAATCCACCCGAAATAACTCGGATCCATTCTGGGGGAATATGTATCCCATGCAGGAAGTTCGATCTGAATGGGCAGAAAAAGCTGGCATTCCTTCCAGCACCAATCCTTGGGATAGACATCACTACGAAGCTACCCTACCAGGCTTTGGATTAGGCGATTCTATGGATTGGAGAGCTTTTGTAAATATTCTAAAGGAACGTCAGTTCTCTGGCCCTTTTGAAATTGAAAATGAAGCAGTTCTCTCCAAACAAACTGGGAATATGGGAGCAATCGTCCAAGGCTGTAAAGCTGCTGTTCAAAACCTCGCTCCTTTGCTTTATGAATTAGGAGAAGATGGCTGGCAATATCCTGAGTCAGCATACAAACCTCTTTCAGAAATGAATAGAGCTGATATTCCCTTAATCTCAATGGAGAAATTATAAAATCTGAAATCTGAAGTCTGTGTTACATTTTCAGACTTCTCGAATTTAGATTTTAGATTTTACTTCTGGCTTTCTTCGTATCCAGTATCTGCTTTCAGATCAAATCCCTCTGCGGCCTGTACCGCTAGCACATCACAGCGCTCATTCTCGATGTTGCCTGCATGACCTTTTACCCAGATGAATTTCGGTTTGTATTTCAGGTGAAGTGGAATATAGCGTAACCAGAGATCTGGGTTTTTCTTGTCCTTGAAGCCTTTTTTCTGCCATCCCCAAAGCCAGCCTTTTTCAATAGCATCCACCACATATTTGCTGTCTGAATAAATCTGAACAGGAAATTCAGTGGTGTTGATAGCCTGTAAGGCACGGATAACAGCCAGCAACTCCATGCGGTTATTGGTCGTCAATCGAAAGCCTTCAGATAGCTCTTTGCGGTGTTTTCCGAATTTCAAAACGGCGCCATAGCCTCCCGGACCGGGATTGCCTTTGGCAGCGCCATCAGTGTAAATGGTAATCATGTCGCAAAGAAAGTCAAAATGAAGGAGAGAAAAAGATTAAATCCCAGAATCCACGCCGATTGGGAAGGCATTCGTCTTGAAAATCTTCACAGCGATAGAAAGCAAAATAATACCAAAAATCCTTCTAAGGACATCCAGACCAGTCTTACCGATTTTGCGCTCCAGCCAACCTGTACTTTTCAAAACGATATAAACCAAGATCAGATTAAGAAGAATTCCTATCCCAATATTTATCTGTGCAAATTCAGCTTTGAGAGTCAAAATAGTAGTCAAGGTACCTGCTCCAGCAATTAGAGGAAAAGCAATAGGCACGATGGAAGCACTGTCTTTGGCGTCAGGATCAGACTTAAACAACTCAATCCCCAAGATCATCTCAGCACCAATCGCAAAAATGATCAGTGCTCCGGCAATGGCAAAGTCCTCCACTCCAATTCCGAAAAGTCCCAAAATAGACTTTCCTGCAAGCAAGAACAAAATCATCAAAACCCCTGCAGCAAGCGTTGCTTTTTCGGATTGAATATGGCCAACTTTCTGCCTCAAGTTGACGATAATCGGAATGGAGCCTAGGATATCAATCACCGAGAAAAGGATCAAAGACACCGATAAAATTTCCTTCAAATCAAACATGCCGCGAAAGTAGGGAATTTAACCTTTGAGGTCTACAAGACCTCGAAGGTTTTTAGGTTAAAATAATGTGAAGAAAAATTCTTTGTGATATTCTTCGCGAACTTTGCGTCTCGGCGGTAAAAATAAAAATGGTCCAAGTTTTTAAACTTGAACCATAGATTTTACTTTCAAATTTCTGACTTCAGCTTTCTGAATTTCTTTAATATTTCCCCAAAAACCCAATCAACTTATCCATCTCTGGATTGGTGATCGCAGGGAAATTGGCGATTCGGAAGCTGGTTGGCTTGTGCGGACCATAGCCAGAGCCCAACTGCATTCCCTCTTTTTCCGCATCCTTTTTCACTGCTGAAATCAATTCCTCAGGACCAGTTACCGCTAATACCGTAGTACTTCTTGTCTCTGCATTATCCACTAGCATTCGAAGGGACTTAGACTGAGCCACGGCATTTTCCAACTTCTGCATACGTTCGCGAAGATTTGCATCGATGTGCTGGATTTCTTCCAAATCTTTCAAAACTCGGTTGAGCAAGTAGATCCCCAACACATTTGGTGTGTAGTGCGTCTGATAGCCAGCTGCATTTTCAAGGATAAAACTCAAAGAATTATAGCGTCCATTCTCGCCTTTGCTTTCACACTTTTCTATAGCTTTTGGAGAAAGGATCAAAATCCCCAAACCTGCTGGAAGTCCAAAACACTTTTGAACTGAACCATACCAAATATCCGCCAAAGTGAAGTCAAACTCGATTCCTGCTATAGAAGATGTAGTATCAACAGCGATCATTTTCTCAGGATATTTCTCCTTGATCTCTTCGATTACAGACATCGGAACCTGCGTCGCATTGGCAGTCTCATTTTGGGTCAGCGCGATCAGATCAAAATCTTCAGAAATCTCCAAGTTTGCTACATCGAGCGCTTGATTTGCTTCGATTTTTAGTCCGTCAGTTGCCGGATTGATATGCTTCGCAAAGCCAATCCACTTTTTCCCGAAAGAGCCAGAATAGATATGAAAACTCGCTTGCTGCACGATAGACTGAGTAATAATCTCCCAGTTTTCAGTAGCACTTGAAGTAAAAAGCAACTTGTAATCCTCCGGCATATGGAGCTTTTCACGCATCAATTGTTCAGTTGCCTGATACAAGTTCATGAAAGCGCTACTACGGTGATTGGCACTCAGAATTCCTTCAGTGTATCCATCTTGCAGATAAGTAGGAAGGGCATCATAAACTTTAGATGGCCCGGGAGCAAATGTAAGCATAGGTTAATAGGTTATTGAAAATAGAGAATTCCTAGGGCGTATCCTTTCAGGCCAAGACCTGAGATCATACCGACACAGGATTTGGAAATAATGCTTTTGTGGCGGAATTCCTCCCGCTTATAAATATTCGAAATGTGTATTTCCAGCGTTGGCGTGGTTACTCCAGCAATGGCATCTGAAATAGCTACCGAAGTATGCGTATAGCCTCCTGCATTCAGCAAGATTGCATCAAAGGAAAACCCGACTTCGTGGATCTTATTGATCAATTCACCTTCCACATTACTTTGATAATAATGCAGTTCAACATCCTGAAAAGCTTTTTTCAAACCCTCAAAATATTCTTCGAAAGAAGTGCTTCCATAGACTTCCGGCTCTCTTTTACCCAGGAGGTTAAGATTTGGGCCGTTAATAATCATTATTTTCAAAACAAAATTCGGTTTGATAGTTGATGAGCCAAAGTTAAAAGGATTTTCAGGTTATAAAGTGGTAAAGTAGTAAAGTTGTAAGGTTGGAAAGTACGAAACCTTCTAACTTTATCACCTTACAACCTTCCAACCTGCATGCAAAAAATCTGGCAAAATCACATCAAGCAATTCCGTCACTACCTCAAGCTGGAGCGGTCTTTAAGCGAAAATTCCATTGAAGCTTATACCCGAGATGTAGAGAAATTGGCGGCATATTCTGAGGTGACTTTCCCTGAAAAAAGCCCATTAGAGTTGGAATTGGAGCACTTAAGGAAGTTTGTAAATGACCTAGCCAAACTGGAAATATCAGATTATACACACGCTAGAATTATTTCGGGGATCAAAGCTTTCTACAAATACCTAATGTATGAAGATAGAATCACTAAAGATCCAGCTCAACTTTTAGAAGCTCCGAAACTTGGCCGAAAACTACCAGACACGTTGAGTTATCAGGAGATTGTACAGCTTTTAGAAGCAATTCCTCTTGGTGAACCTGAGGGCCATCGCAATCGCGCAATGCTTGAGATGCTTTATAGCTCAGGACTTCGGGTTTCTGAATTGACAGAACTGAAAAAAGGACAGGTTTTCGAAGATGTTGGGTTTCTGAGAGTGACAGGAAAAGGTAACAAAGAGCGCTTGGTTCCCATCGGAAAAGATGCTTTGAAATACCTGAATATTTATAAAAATGAAGTTCGGAGACATCAGACCATTGCCAAAGGACATGAGGAATTTGTCTTCCTTAACCGGCGGGGTAAGAAACTAACTCGAGTGATGATTTTCCTAATTATCAAAAAGACAGCTGAAATGGCTGGAATTGAAAAGAATATTTCTCCTCATACATTCCGACATTCTTTTGCTACGCATCTCATCGAAGGTGGAGCTGATCTTCGCGCTGTGCAGGAAATGCTTGGGCATGAAAGCATTACAACTACAGAAATTTACACGCATTTGGACCGTGATTACTTAAGGCAAGTGCTGACAGATTTCCATCCGAGAAAATAGTTTTGTGTACTAAGTACAAGGTACCAAGTAACTTGGCAGGAATGAAAACTACATTTTTTCAGGTGGCCCCTCATTTAATTCAAGTATTCAACTAAATTACCCGCATGACCAATTTCATCTACAAACTTTCCCTTCGCCTAAACAACCTCACCAAACGTCAGAAACTCATGTTTCGGCTGTTGCTTATTAGTGTTAGTATGATGCTTTTCGGAGCATATTTTAAAATTAACGGTAAACCAAATACTGATTTAATTCTAGGCTCAGCAATGCTTATTCATTTCATTTCAATCATTGGATTGGTAAGCAAATGGGCAGCCTATCGTACCCTAAGTGAGGTTTAACGTATTGAATAAGTGCATGATGAAAAACATTTGCCTGCTGCTATTTACCCTTATAGTTTTTTCTGCCTGCTCTTCTACCAAAATTTATCCGCGAATTAGCTGTCATATTTGCCTAGCACAAGAAGATGGAATTTTGCTTTTACCACTCAATTGGCAGGAAGGCTTCAGTCAGCTTACTCCTGGCGATCATAGGTATCTGGAAGAAATGATTGTCAGAATTTTTCAAGAGGAGGGTTTTACCAAGGTGGACATCTATGATAATATGGAATATGAACTGCTAAATGCAGGAATCAAAGATATTAATGACCCTGATCAACTTGCTCAACTTCATCTAGAGCTGGGAATATCCTATCTCATCGGGATAAGTTTGGGCGAATTAGCTTGGACAGGCAATTGGGAAAAAGTCTATCCCTCCGACTTTAATTCTCCAAGCTATTGGGATACTGATACGCAGGTAAAAAGTAATCTACGGATTGCAATGAAGGAAACTGCAACAGGAAATATTATTTCTGAAAATTCCATTGAAACCATCCTGGGAGGATTTCCAATTCCTATAGGTGATGGAGAAACAATCGATTTAAATTCCCCTTCACTTTTTAAAGCAGTTCGAATTTCTACCCGTAAAGGAATCAAAAATATGATGAAGGATTGTAGATGTTGAGTTTTAGAGTTTCAAGACATTTGACTTAAGAAGTAAGAAATGGGAACCTCAAATCTGCCCTACTTGAGCAATCTCGCACCTTCTACACCTAATTCCTAGACTTAGGAAATCACCTGTGTCAACCTTAACTTCAACGTATGAAGCATCTGCTTATATTCCTGTTTCTTGTTGCACTCAGCCTATTTCCAGTCGATCCCTATAAAAAGCAGAAATCTTTCTTTGAAGACTTTTCTTCCTCAAAGTCAAAAAATTTCCGCTACGGTTCCACAGGAACACCTGCCGATTTCAAATATAAAATGGGAGTCTCATCTCCCTCGGA
Organism: Algoriphagus sp. 10J20-15; assembly: GCF_055809615.1. Taxonomy (NCBI): domain Bacteria; kingdom Pseudomonadati; phylum Bacteroidota; class Cytophagia; order Cytophagales; family Cyclobacteriaceae; genus Algoriphagus; species Algoriphagus sp. 10J20-15. Next base: position 137,659 of record NZ_JBVVUG010000032.1, on the reverse strand, counting down.
ACCAGAAACCACGATTCTTTCTTTTAAGCTAAACCCAGACGAAAAAGCAGGCCCCGGCAAAGGTCCTGAGATCATTTCTAAGAATTTCACCCATTTTGGAAGCTACTCTGCAAGGTTAAAAGTACCAGATGTCAGCGATAAGCAACCGAATGTGGGAGCTGTAGTCGGGTATTTCACTTATCACGAAGACAAAGATTTAGGTCTGAGTGAGATTGACTTTGAATGGCTGATTGCTGATCCAAGAATCATCTACGTTGGGACTTGGACCGGTGAGCATGGCAAGCTTCAGCGCATCGGAAGAATCATCAATCTGGCTGAGGGCAAAATCATCGAGACGATCTCAAAGGTGAATTATGACGGGACTCCAACTCCACTAACCGGTTTGCAAAATATGCCAGAAAGTATCCAAGCCATTGAAGATTACGATGCTTCGGAAAAGTTTTATACTTATGGATTTGATTGGGAAAGTGATAAAGTGCGCTGGTGGATGCTCCATCCTGAGACTGCGGATACTGTTGTGCTCTGGGACTATCAAGGTTCGCAACTTGGAATTCCCCAACATGCTTCCAAGTATAGAATGAACTTTTGGCACACGCAGGACTGGTCTGTCGCGGGCCATCCAAATTCTTTCGAGAAGCCTCAATTACCCTTTGAGCTAGAAGTGGATTGGATGGGGTATAAAAAATAATGAAGTGCAAACTTCTCGAGGGGATTGAAAATTTCTTTCTAAAAATACCCTCAGTTAATTTTTGTAAAGAACTGCCAGTCAGAGCCTCCCAATTCGTATTTTTTAATTAACTTTTAGTTCTAACTAATTTCTCATCAAATGAAGAAGGCATATTTACTCGGATTTCTACCTGTTTTCTTACTTTCCACTCAGGTTTTTGCCCAATCAAAAACCGAAATAATTCCCATAGATGGAAAAGAAATACGGATTAAAACCTCGGGCTTGGAGCAGCGAAAAGCACATCAACCCATCGTAATTCTGGAAGCAGGAAGTGGCGAAAGTCTTGAGATATGGAATAGGGTTTTTGATCAAATCGCTGATTTTTCACCTGTTCTTTCTTACGATCGACTTGGACTTGGAAAGTCTACAGCATCTGAAGAAAATCCTACCCTAGAAACACGTGTCAAAGATCTCGAAGCACTTTTGGCAGAAATGAAAATCCAGCCGCCCTATATTCTGGCAGGGAACACCTGGGGAAATCTTCTGATCCGGGAATTTGCCGAAAACCATCCAAGTGAGGTAGAAGGAATGATCTATGTAGATCCTATCCTAGATATTGAAAACACCACTCAACTCAGCGCATACCTAAGCGAGAATGGCTTGGATGGTGAGCAGTTAGTATCAGAATACATGGATTTTCAAAACCTGAGCATGACAAACCGCTCTAAAGGAAATACGCAAGAAGCTGAATTGTTTTTGACGATACTGGAGGAAAATAAGCTAATCTGGTCTTCGCAGGCTGTTCCAGAGGTCAGCTCATTAGTGATTCTAGGAAGCAGGTTTAACGCATTCCCAATGATGGGTTCGCTTTCAGAGAATTCTGGTGAATTTTTCAATTTATTGATTGAGTCCAAAAAGAAATTTCTAGACGAATACACAACTCTCCACCCTGAATATTCTGTGCTTCTCTCTTCAGGATCTATGAATTCACTTCTTATTCAAGAACCTACACAAATCGCTCAATCCGTCCGCCAAGTGCTCTATGCTGATCCAAATAAAAAAATCATGAATGCAGCGCATAAGCTCAGCCCAGAAGAGTTTGATACATTTATTTCCGATCTTTTCTCCTATATGCCTGGTTCATTACTCACCGAAGAAAATATCAACATGTTAGGATATAGCCTAATGCGCTTCGATAAATACAAGCAGGCTTTATCACTTTTCCAGCAAAATCTTGAAAACCATCCTGATTCTCCGAATGTCTATGACTCAATGGGGGAAGGCCTTGTGGCTTTAGGAAGAGTGGAAGAAGCTGTACCTCTCTTTAAAAAAGCTGTGGAACTGGGAGCTGAACCAAGACATCGTGATTTTGAGCTCTTCAAGAAGAATCTAATCAAAGGAGAAGCGATGCTAGCTGATGGTAAATAACCAAAACTTAATGCCTGCCAACTGACTTAAAAAGCCTCTCCGATTCTGAAATAAATTCCCCAGTCATCTTTGCCTACAGCTGCATCAAGACCGATGTTGAATTTTACAGTTTTGAAAGCTCTATAGCGATAGCCTACTCCAAGTCCTGGGTACATTTTCCAGTTGAAAGACTCCGTATCGGAGCCGTAAATCGTGGCAAGTCCAGCGAAACCAACTATGCCCATTTTCTCGCCAAAATTATAGCGGTATTCTCCTTGAATCGCCATTTGCCCATCAGCTCTATATTTCCCTTCAGAATAGCCTCTAATATCTTTTCCTCCCAATGTTACCTGCTGCTCGAAGGCAATATCACCCAAGCCAAAAGTGCCTGAAAATCTCGCGGCAAGCACATCTTTACCGTTTTTCATCGGGAAATAGCGATTGTACTCGGTCAGAATTTTATTGGCCGATACATCATTCCCAAACCACTCCGGATAAGCGATAAACCGCAATTTGCTATTCACACCGGTCATAGGATAGTAGACAGCATCTCGGGTATCAAGCATAAGATTGAGCTCTAGCCCATTCGTTTGGGTAGTCGATTCGGGCTGCACACCATCCTCATACGTGGTATGGTAGTTGGCATAGGTGTATGTCACACCTACGAAAAGTTTTTTGGCAATCTTTCGCTGAGCTCCAACGCTCACAAGCGTAGTATTGGTCCCGTAATCATAAAATCCGGGAGCGTCCAAATCATCCATGTAAAACTGGGAATTGTGGTCTCCGTTCACCGCAAAAAGTTTGATCCTCCAGGTATCCTCAGCCAAATACCAACGGTTAAAAATCGAGATAAAATAAGATCCATTGGTGGTATAAACTGCTGCTAATCCAGAAAGTGATTTGGGAGAAATAGTATCAGCCTGATTCAATCGATACATCGCCATGGGAATTGCCCCAATCATAAACTTCAAGTTTCTATTGTAACTGAGGTAAGGCATGACATTGAAATCAACCTTTTTCTGCACAGTAGAGTCTTGCTTTTCTACTTTGCCATTTTGCGAACTTTGTGCCAACACTAGGGTGCAGACATAACAGCAGTATTATAAAAAGTAATTGTTTTTTCACCTAAAAGTAGTTGATGATTACTATGGTCAAAAATGCAAATAATTATACAGATAGAACAGAATAATCTGGATTTCCCTATTCTAACCTTGATGATCAGATAAATTAGCTGGCTGAAAAAACTATCGCCACCTCATAGTTTCCTTTTTCACCGCTAGCAAAAATCATTTTTGAGTTTGACAATTCTACCAGTTGCAAACTGAAAAAGTTGTTTTTAATAACTCCATTAACTAAAGAAGCTTTGCTGATCGAAATAAAGATGAGTCCTTCCTGTTCGTAAAATTCATAGGAAACTGTAGTGATTTCATTCTCAGGCTCCACTTCACTACAGCTGATTTCTCCCGGAACAACCTGTACTGTTTTCGTCCCTTTCTGGAACACAAAAATATCATCAACAAAGCATGCGTTTTTTGCACTAAGTACTTTCTGATTGTAGTTATCATAATAAGCTTCAATTCTCCAATTTTTCTGGTCAACTCCATGCAATTGGATTAAATCTTCAGATGTGTACTTATCTTGAAATAGAGGTTCTTCATCAGAGCTGCACGCAGTAAGGCTAAAAAGTATAAAACTGGCTAAAAACAAAGAGTAACGTAGTTTCATTGAGGATAGGTGTTTTTTTTAAGTTGGGAAAAACACCTTCTCAAATCCTAAACCAATTTTATAACTAGGCGAATTAAAACTGCTATTTTTTTTTAACTGTGCTCCCAGGAATAGTAGGCATTGAGGGAAAACCCGAAGCTTTTGCAAACTTCAGTTTCAATATTTAAAATTCTACTCTATAACTAAGAATAGGAATCAGTGGAGCTTGATACGAGATTTCGATCTCGTTGCTCATCGGCTCGAAATAGCTACCATAGACATTCTGGCGATTAGTAGCATTTTGAATATCCAGTGCCCAAGTTCGCGTAGAGTTAGGCTTATTTTTCTTAAGGCTTAGTCTTAAGTCTGTTCGGAAATAAGATGGATTTTGTGACGAATAGGCTAAATTATCATCATAAACCCCCTCGCCTTTTTCTATGGATTCTTCCAAATTTAAAGGTGTGGTGCGCAGTCCACCGGAATAAATAGCACGGACATTCAGCCCAAGCACTCGCTCCTTTTTAAGTTTATATTCCTTACCTGCAGTGAACGTCACATTGAAATTGCCATTGTATGCTGTATTTCTCCAAACATCCTCATTCGTTTTATACTTTGAGCTGTAGACAGAAGTAGAAAGAAGAAAATACAAATCCTTATGGGTAAACTGCTCTAGAGTTAGCTCCACACCATAGTTTCTTCCAAAACCCTCATTTACCAGCGGATCTGTGGCAAAAGTCCATTGCTGATTGATGATGGAATAGGTCTCATCAGCTCCGCTTTTGATAGGAATATTGAAAAGATGCTGGTAATAAGTTTCCGCTTTCATTCGCAAGTATGGTGTCAAGGAGCGATCATAGCCCAGCACAAAATGATGTGATTTGCTCAGTCCTAGATCTTTGTTTGGAAGGATAATTTGGCCATTTACCTCTTGCTCCGCAAAGTATGTCCCAAGTGGCTGTACCTGCGAATGCAATCCATACCCAAAGCTCAATCGCTGCTTTTCGTCCAAGGCATAAGAAGCACTCAATCTAGGCTCAACTGAACTGGAGTTGTTCAATAAAAGCTGCAAATAATGTAAGCCTACATTGAAAGTCAATCGCTCACTGGCGCGATAATTCAATTGGGAAAAAGCCTGAACACTCTGGGTATTTCCTTTTGAATTGATGTTGGTTTCTAAACTTTGGGTTTCTTCCTCATAATTATCTTCCCGAAGATTGTAATATAGCTGGTTCACATAAAACCCACTTCTCAAATTCGCTTTTGCAGAAAATTTGGTGTTCAAAACAGAGCTCAAAGTGATTTTTGAATTGCTGTAGTTTTCATAAAAACGATCCTGAAACTGCAGATTATCATCCAGCCTATGCTCTGTAGTACCCAAAGCATTTCCTGAAGCGAGAACCGTGGTTTGCAAGAAGTTTGCCTCATTCAAGATATATGAATGCTTGATTCCTACTGCTCCTGTGTTCGAAAAGAAAGTACTACCATAGCGATCACCTTCAGATTGCCATTCCAGTGAATCAGTCAAGGCATCACCATCCTGATCACTTAGCCCTCCGAAACCAAACAATGTGATGGTACTTTTTGGTCCAGTTGGCAAATAAACATTGAAAGATAAATCCTGAAAATTGGTAACAAAGTCGCCCAGCGGAAGCCCTATCTTTGAAAGCAGAGAGAGCGTGGAATATCTATAATTAATCAGATAAGAACCTTTGTAGTTTTTGGCTATTGGACCTTCTGCTGCCACATCTAAGCCCAGAAACCCTGCCTGTAGTGTGAATTCCTGATTTTCATTATTCCCTTTGCGCAAGCTCAGATCAAAAACACCTGAAAGCGCATTCCCATATTCCGCTGGAAAAGCTCCAGTCAGGAAATCTGAATTAGCTAAAAGCTGAGAACTCAAAATAGATACCCCACCACCTGAAGTGCCTGGGTTGACAAAGTGATTGGGATTTGGAATTTCTATGCCTTCCATTCTCCAAAGCAAACCGTTGGGACTATTTCCACGGATAGAAATATTATTATTGCCATCATCCGTACTTGTAACGCCCGAAAAAGATAAAGCCATTCGCCCTGGGTCATTTACCGCAGCAGCAAACTTCCTGGCCTCTTCCACAGAAAATGTCCGTCCACTTACCTGAATCATATCATTGATGGTTCGGTCTTTATCAGTTGCGGTAATAACAAATTCATCGATTTGGGTGATATCTTCTTCCAAAGGAATTGTCAGGACGACTTCCTTGCCTGAGTTCAGTTGCACGTTCGGGAAGACAATTTCTTTGAAACCTATAAAACTGATTTTAAGCGAATATGCACCTAATGGAAGATTAGAAATTTTGAAATCCCCAGCCACATCCGTGGTAGTTCCGATCACTGGGTCTGAACCCAAAACCATGACCGTAGCGCCAGGCATGGGAGCTTTTGTGATTTGATCGATCACCGTGCCACGAATAGTTTGGGTGAGCTGCTGAGCTTGAAGGGGATTGATTCCCATGAAAAATAATACCCAAAGAATCTTTGTAAACGAATTCATACTAATTGGTTTAGTTTGATTCTATGACAAGGGTTTGGGGATTTACCCTTAGTGAGGTCAGAAGTTTTCTTGAAATAGCTGTTTTCTCTCGCAGCGGAGCGGCAAAGGATTAACCTATGTTACCCTTTGGTAAGTACATGGGCTTTTTTAGCAACCTTCAATGAAACTCACTTGCGGAGGCAACAGAGGCGCGATCATCTAGATTCAGGGTCCGACTTCAAAACCAAATCAAAAATGAAAGTGGGACATCTCCATTTCATTAAATACCCCACTCCCTTTGCCACACCAATTTCCATTTTTAAAATCTTTACTTTTGCGCCCTTGTATTTAACTATCATGGAAAAAGAACCAGCATCTGTAACCTCAGTGAAAATCACACCAGAACAAATCACACAAGCCATTGCAGTGCTGGAAGGGTTGAATGCAGATACGGACCAGATTTTTGATATTCCAGCGGAAACTAGACTTGCGCTCTTAATGGCTGCAGGACGATTTTCCAGACCAAGCAAAGAGGAACTTGCTGAGCGAAAAAAAGGAGCAAAGAAGATTCAACGAAAGAAAATTGCAGACAAAGACAAATCTGCCAGAAAGACCACTGGTATCCGTTCTGCCCGTGAAGCTTCGATTTTCATAGCACCAACCATGTTAGATTTGACTGGCAAAGAAGCAGAAGAAGCTATTATTCTTGAATCACCTCGGGAATGCTACGTCTGCAAGGAATCCTTTGACAGATTGCATCATTTCTACGATACCATGTGCTCAAGTTGCGGGGATTTCAATTATGCCAAGCGTTTTCAAACGGCAGATCTGAAAGGCCAAGTTGCACTGGTGACTGGATCTCGATTGAAAATCGGCTACCACATTACGCTGATGATGCTGAGAGCGGGAGCAACTGTCATTGCCACAACTCGGTTTCCGGTGGACTCAGCTTTACGTTTTGCCAAAGAACCTGATTTTAAGGAATGGGGAGACAGGCTTCACATTCATGGCTTGGATTTGAGACATATTCCTAGTGTGGAGATTTTTTGTAATTACATAGAGCAGAAATATGATCGCTTGGATGTGCTGATCAACAATGCCGCTCAGACCGTGCGCCGACCATCAGGCTTTTACCAGCATTTGATGGAGAACGAGTCTTTGCCTTGGACGGATCTTTCTTCAGCTTCGCAAAAGCTACTTTCCGATCATCATGCATGTTTGCAAGAGATTCGCATTCTCAGTCAGAAATTTGCAGATGGAGAAAACAAAAATCTGCCTGTTTCCTGGCATGGAAAACAACTAGGAATTGGCTTAACTTCCTCTGCTCAGCTGACACAAATCCCATACAGCATAGATGATTCCTTAAGTTCTGAGGAGATTTTCCCAATTGGGAAGCTTGACGCTGATTTGCAGCAAGTGGATTTGCGAAAGACAAACAGCTGGAGATTGAAGTTGGGAGAAATCCACACGAACGAAATGCTAGAAGTTCAGCTCGTAAATTCTGTTGCTCCGTTTGTGCTATGCAATCGCCTGGTAAATATCATGAAGAAGGATAATACGGGTAAAAAACATATCATCAATGTATCGGCGATGGAAGGGAAATTCCACCAATTCCACAAGGAAGCCCGACATCCTCACACCAATATGGCAAAGGCTGCCTTGAATATGATGACACTAACTTCTGCCGCTGAGCTACCGAAATTTGGGATCTACACCAACGCCGTAGACACTGGTTGGGTAACAGATGAGGATCCGGCTGAATTGGCGAAGCGAAAGCAAGATTTACATGACTTCCAGCCTCCGTTGGACATCGTCGATGGTGCGGCAAGAGTGATGGATCCGCTATTTGATGGCATCAATACGGGGAAGCATTGGAACGGGAAGTTCTTGAAAGATTATAAGCCGACAAGTTGGTAGTTAACTCTCGGGGCGGCACGGCCTTAGAGTGGTAAACCTTTGAGGTTTTTTTTGAACCTCGAAGGTTTTATTGCTGTGAGTCCTCCCGACAAGACCCAGAGGCACATTTTTTTTAAATGAAAAATTAACCTTGGTCCACCTAGAAGTGCACAGTGGACATATTATTTAGCTAAGGAAAAAAGGGCTGAAAGCCCTAAACAACCTAGCCCAGCCTATAGAGCTGGGTAATGTTGAAAATTAGCTATTTCCACAAGCTCTGAAAGAGCGAAATAGCACTTAACTAAAACCATACGGTCCAGCTTCTGGAGAAGCAGGACAACGGATACCTCAATCCATCTGCCTCACCACTTCTTTGATGATCTCCGCCATCACGGGCTCTGCAATCGAAGCAGCAGCAAGTACTTCGGCGAGTGTGATTTTCTTGATTTTTCCCTCTACTCCTAGATCTGTAATCGCAGAAATTCCAAAAACTTCAATTCCAGCCTGTCGAGCTACGATCACCTCGGGCACCGTACTCATTCCCACCGCATCTGCGCCCAATCCTCTGAGGTATTTGTATTCTGCAGGAGTTTCCAAGTTTGGACCTTGCACTCCGACATACACACCCGTGTGAACCCGAAATTTATTTGCTTTGGAAAAACCCAATGCAATAGCAGTCAAATTCTGTGAATAGGCATCACTCATATCCGGAAATCTTGGGCCAAATTCATCATAATGCTTTCCACGAAGTGGGCTCTCCGGAAACAAATCAATGTGATCTCGAATCAGCATTACATCCCCTACTTCCTGCTCTGGATTAAGTCCTCCACTGGCATTTGAAACTAAAAGTGTTTTTATCCCTAGCTTTTTCATCACTCTCACTGGAAAAGTAACCTCCTGCATGGAATAGCCTTCATAGTAATGAAAACGCCCTTTCATTGCCATTACTTTTTTCCCAGAAAGCTCTCCAAAAATCAATTTCCCAGAATGACTTTCCACTGTAGACAGCGGGAAATTAGGGATATCAGCATAGTCGATTTCTTTTTCCACGTTAATTTGATCACCCAAATGTCCAAGTCCTGTTCCTAGAATTATTGCAATAGATACTTCCTGAGAATACTGTGATTGGATAAAAGATGCTGCTTCGGATATTTGATTTAGGTAGTTCATATGGTATATTTTGCCAGCCCTAAATATAGAAATTACGGCTCAGCTTCGAACTTTTGCAGGGGCAAGAGTGTATTGCTTTCATAAAAAACATGCAATGATCAAGATAATCGTAGGAACCAACCGCAAGAATTCTGTTTCAAAAACCATCGCTGAGCTTTATCAAGCTATTTTAAAAGAAAGAGGAGAGCAATCGGAAATTCTTGAATTGGAAAACTTACCTGGAGATTTTATTGAGAATGCATTGTATGAAAACAACGGGAAGCATGACTTGTATAATGAATTCCACGATCAGCTAGTGGGTGGGAAAAAGTTTGTGTTCATCGTTCCTGAATACAACGGTTCTTTTCCGGGAATCCTAAAAACCTTTATCGACGGGATGACCTACCCTAATACATTTAGGAATAAAAAGTGTGCTTTGGTGGGTATTTCATCTGGAATAGGCGGCGGTGGCATCGCAATGAGCCACCTTACCGACATCTTCCATTATCTGGGTATGCATGTCCTTGCTCTTAAGCCGAAACTCGCTAAAATAGAGCAAAATATGTCAGATAACCTGCTCACCAACAGGTTGTACTTGGACTTGCTGCAAACCCGGGCAGACATGCTGCTTGAATTTTAGGACTTAGTCCACATTATCGTGCAGGAATCTATTATTTCCTAGAATCTCATTGTCATCGCTCAAGTTGTACTTACTGATGCTTGGCTCTGAGCTATGCTGAGGCTCATTCAATACTACATTTTTACGCTGATAAGCAGGCACTTCCATTTTTTCCTTCAATTCTTCCGGAGTTGGATTGAATGCACGGTTACCTTTTAGCTTTTCAAAACGCTCGTGAGCTCTCTGAATCGCCTTCTGCTTCATTTGCTCATAGTAATCATTTGCAAAAGCTGGAGTAGCAGGCTCCTCTTTCTTAGGCTCTTGTACAGTATTTTTCTCGTCTTCTTCTTCGAAAAGATCATGGACGATTTTCTCCTGCGCAGGCTTTGGAGCTTCAGCTTTCACTTCCTCCTTTTTCATAAAAGAAAATAAGCTTTCTTTCTTTGGAGCTGGCTTAGGCGCTTCAACTGGCTCTTCTCTCTTTGGAGTTTCAGCAACTGGCTTCACTTCCGGCGCTGGAGTTGGTGTAGGAGCAGGAGTTTTTGGCATAGAGAACACAAAAGTAGATCCGTTAGCAACTGGCTCTTCCTTAACTTTCTCAGATTTTCCTGAATCTAAATTGATTACTGTTTTCTCTTCTTCGATTTCTTCTACCTGAGTTTTTGCAACTGGAGCAGGAGCAGGAGCAGGAGATGGTGCAGCAATAGCCTTAGCAGTTTCTTCTCTTTTCGTACCAGCCAATCTGTCCATTTGGAAACCTGTAGCAATTACAGTCACACGGATAGCTTTGCCCAATTCCGGATCAATACCTTGACCGAAGATCACCTCAGCATTGTCGCCAGCTTTCTCTTGGATGTATTCAGTGATTTCGCTCAATTCGTCCATTGACAATTCCTCATCTTCACCGGACATGATAGAAAGCAAGATTTTCTCAGCTCCTTTGATGTCCACGTTGTTCAACAATGGAGAAGAAATGGCAGCACCGGCTGCACGGATTGCACGTCCTTCACCTTCCTCGGTAGAAGATCCCATCACCGCAGCACCAGCGTCTTTCATTACTGTCTTCACATCTTCAAAATCCACGTTGACATCCTGATGAACAGTGATAATCTCAGCGATAGATCTTGCAGCGGTAGAAAGTATATCATCCGCTTTGCTGAAAGCAGTTCTGATGGCAAGATTACCATAGATCTCTCTCAGTTTATCATTCAAAATAACCAGTACAGTATCACAATTCTCGCGAAGCGCTTCGATACCTGCCTGAGCTACATTCATTTTCTTCTTTCCTTCGAACATGAATGGTGCGGTAACAATACCCACAGTCAGGATATTCAATTCTTTTGCAATTCTAGCTACTACAGGTGCCGCACCAGTACCGGTGCCTCCACCCATTCCAGCTGTGATAAATACCATTTTGGTATTGTCAGCCAATAGCTCACGGATCTCATCCTCTGATTCTATTGCTGCATTTTTTCCTTGCTCAGGATTTGCACCCGCACCTAGACCTTCGGTCAAATTGGCACCTAATTGCAATCTAAGCGGAACCGGGCTAGACTTAAGCGCCTGAGCATCGGTATTGACTACCACAAACTCAACGTCCTTAATCCCTAGGCCAAACATGTGGTTTACGGCATTAGAACCGCCTCCACCTACGCCAATTACTTTTATAATTGACTTTGGGTTTTTGTGTAAATCAAATCTGTAATCTTTCATGTTATCTGACATATTTATATTTATTGGTGAATTTTCTATGGTTGTATTAGTGGTTTTTTAAATAGGGAAATTGTCGGCAGCACCAGCAATCTCCCCCAATCATAAGCCCTAGTAGTTAATATCGTCGCCGATATCATCGCTTAGAATTCCTTTCAGTCTTCCCGCGATTTTATCGAAAATATCTTTTGGACTGATGTCCATTGTTTTTGGTCTCTTTATGTGTTTTCCGTTTGCTGTGCGGTTAGTGTAGCCTTGATCTCTATCATCCAGTGCTTTGAAACCAGCAAGCACAAGTCCTACTGAAGTAGCATACATTGGACTCTTCACTTCCTCAATTACTGATTTACCCAAATGCTCATTTGGATAGCCGATTCTAGTATCAAGGCCAGTCATGTATTCGAATAGCTGACTGATAAATTGTAATTGAGAGCCACCACCTGTAAGGACAATTCCTCCAGCCAGTTTCTTGTAGTGTCCACTTTGCATGATCTCATTCTGCACGATCTCTATGATTTCCTCCATTCTTGCCTGAATGATGGAAGCTAGATTTCGGATAGAGATCTCTTTTGGAGCTCTATTTCTCAAGCCAGGTATCGAGACGATTTCGTTTGGATTTGCCTCTTCTGTGATGGCTTTGCCAAATTTTGTTTTCAACAGCTCAGCCTGATTTTGCATCACCATGCAGCCTTCTTTGATATCCTTAGTAATGATATTTCCACCCAAAGGAATCACAGCCGTGTGACGGATAATATTTTCGTAGAAAATGGCGATGTCTGTAGTTCCGCCTCCTATATCTCCCAGGCAAACGCCTGCTTCTTTCTCATCATCACTCAACACAGAAAGTGAACTTGCCAACGGCTCCAGAATTAGTTGCTTGGAAACTAAATCTGCTCTACGTACACATCTGTTAATGTTATTTATCGCGGTAGTCTGGGCAGTGATTATATGGAAATCAGCTTCCAAACGAGTACCGGACATTCCTACAGGATCTTTGATACCACCTTCGTAATCCACAGTATAATCCTGTGGCATCACGTGTATAATTGTATTTTCAGGAGGAATAAGGATGTTTTCCATCTCACTGGAAAGTCTGCGCACATCCTCTATGGTGATCTCATCATCCGTCGGCTGACGCATAATGCTACCACTCTGAATCTTGCTTTGAATATGTTGACCTGCAATCCCAACAATGACATCCGCGATATCAACATTCGCCATTTCAGAAGCTTCTTCAACCGCTTTCTCAATCGCATGGACAGTCTTGTCAATATTGGTCACTACACCACGATCAACTCCGTCAGAAACGGCTTTGCCCATGCCTAAAACTTCGAGTTTGCCATACTCATTCTTGCGACCTACGATGACACAGATCTTGGTTGTCCCAATGTCCAGTCCTACTATTAATTCTTTGTTTTCCATATCCAAGCTATTATTCACAGACTATTTGATCCTTAAACTTCACGCTAACACGGTTGTAAGCGTTCCACCCCTTGCGGGGCAATATTTCCTTATAAAAAACCGATATCCGGTCAAACTTATTCTCTATATCATGTGCATCACCAAACTCGATGATCTGCCTTCCTACCTGCTGATACAGGCGGATATCATCTCTCGAATTCAATTCCAATTCGGTGATCTGAGCATTCCAAAACTCATCTTCCGTAATGAATGTGATCAAATCCATCAACTCAGGCATATCCGTTGTGATTTCTCCCTTATCCATCAGCATTTCTGCATAATCGCCTTCCAAAATCAACACTCTACTGGTGTATGAAGTGGAAGTAGGAATCACTTTGCCCTCAGTAGTGATGTAGCCATCCGCTCCCATTGGCTGCGCAATTCTGGCAATTGGCTGATGCTGGCTGATCTTCAAATTCAAAATTCCCTTCTGACCCAGCATCGCTTCTGCAGACTTGACAAATGGATGCCCTAGCAACCTCGCTTCAATCGCCTTCATCGGTACTTCTTCCAACATCAACCCTGCTTTCAATTGAGGAAAGGCTTCATTAAGGATTTTTGTGATTTCAGCATCCTCCACGAAATAGACACCACTCACGCCTTTGATGTCAAGCTCAGTACCTTGGAAAGTTTTATACAGAGTCTGCTTTTCCACAAACCCTATAAAACCCACCAGCACCAGACTGAGCACCACAAAGGCTACGATTTTCTTTATGTTGGCTCTCTTCATATCGCGTATCGATTAAGCCTTTCTTTCATCCAAGCTGCAATTCCTGGCACTAGACGATCAATATCGCCAGCCCCAAGTGTCACCAAAACTTCCGGAGAAGCTTGATCTAAATGACTCATTAAATTCTCCTTGGACACCAATTCTTTATGACCTGTATTAATGCCTTCAAGTAGCATTGCAGAGGTAATCCCCTCAATAGGGAGCTCCCTAGCCGGATATATATCCAACAAAATCACCGAGTCTGCCAAGGATAGACTTTCTGCAAAGCCTTCGGCAAAATCTCTAGTTCTAGTGAACAAATGCGGTTGGAAAACCACGGTCAACTTCTTAGTAGGAAACATTGCCCTCACAGAACTTAGACATGCCCTGATCTCTTCAGGATGATGTGCATAGTCATCTATGAAGACATGATTTCCTTCATTCACATGAATCTCAAATCTTCGTTTTACTCCTTTGAAGGAGCTGATTCCTTTTCTGATTTGCTCTTCAGAGATTTGATGATCGAGCGCAATTGCAATAGCTGCCAAAGCATTTTCCACATTGTGAAAACCTGGAATGAATAACTCCAAGCCTTTTATCTCCTGCTTGCCATCAACATAGTCAAAGACAAATGACCCCGGCCTAGCTTGAATATTTTCTGCACTTATTCCTGAAGATCTCAACCCATATTCTCGAGTAGCAACTTTAGGAAGTTTTCCTTCTCCAAGTCTCTGCCCAGCTTGCTGCTGAATGTAAAGTCTACCTTTTTTATCTAGCAGATTGACAAACTCTAAGAATCCATCCAAGATGTGCTGCTCATCTCCATAGATATCCAAATGATCTGAATCAGCACTCGTTAATACAATCTCATTCGGATGAAGTCTGAGAAAAGATCTATCAAACTCATCTGCCTCCACAACTACCAAGGTTGGTTCCTTAGACTTTTTCCCTCCTAAAATCAGGTTGCTTTGATAGTTCTGAGTGATTCCCCCAAGAAACGCAACTACAGGTTTCTTGGCGGATTTCAGCATGTGAGCGATCATAGAAGAAGTGGTTGTTTTGCCGTGTGTGCCAGCTACCGCAATCGCATAATACGATCTAGTCACCATGCCAAGCACTTCGGATCTCTTCTTCAATTGGAAGCCATTATCTCTGAAGTAATTCAACTGAACACTTTCCTTCGGCATTGCTGGGGTCCAAATAATCAGGGATTTCTCAGGATTCCCGAGCACGAAGACCAGGGATAGTCTCTAGTTTGTCTTCGAAAGAAATTTGCATTCCTTCGACGACCAATTCATCCGTAAGCGGGGAAGGCGTACGGTCATAGCCGGACACAGCATATCCTTCATGGCGGAACCAGCGAGCCAAAGCACTCATGCCTATGCCACCTATACCGATCAAATGGACGCTATTTATTCCTTCGAAACTCATGCAATCAATTGTTCTACTTCTTCCACTATGGCATTTGCCGCATTCGGCTTAGCCAGATTCTTAATATTATTCCCTAATGCTTCAGACAGCGCGCTGTCCTTCATCAGTTTGGTTACTTCTTGTTCCAAAGCGCCTACAGCCTCTGAATCCTTCAAAAGCAAGGCTGCATCGTGGCTTACATAAGCCATTGCATTTTTGGTCTGATGGTCTTCGGCCACATTTGGAGACGGGATGAAAATCACTGGTTTGCCTACTAGGGAAAGTTCTGAAACCGACAATGCGCCAGCTCTAGACACGATCACATCCGCAGCGGCATACGCCAAATCCATCTCGCGGATAAATTCATTCAAGTGAATAGTCGCCAGTCCAGAATCGGCCAGCTTCGTTTTCATTTCCTGGAAATAGAATTTGCCACATTGCCAAAGCACCTGATAGCCTTCTTCTTCCAGTTTTTGCATATCTGCTAACACTGCATTATTTAGCGTTCTAGCTCCAAGTGAGCCACCCAAAACGAGAAGTGTTTTCTTGGCAGGGTCTAACCCGAAATGAGCAAGCGCTTTTTCTCTTTTTCCTGATAGATCAAGAATGTCCTTGCGAACAGGGTTTCCTGTGTAGGCAATTCTGTCAGCTGGGAAAAAGCGATCCATTTCAGGATAAGCGACACAGATCTTTTTGGCTCGTTTAGCCAAAATTTTATTAGTCAAACCAGCATAAGAGTTTTGCTCCTGTACCAGCGTAGGAATACCCTTTCTTTGCGCAGCATAAAGCACCGGCCCACTTGCGTAGCCACCTACTCCTACTACTGCATCAGGATTAAAATCGGCAATGATCTTGGAAGCTTGAGTCAGACTTTTCAATAGTTTGAAAGGAAACTTCAGGTTCTCCAGAGACAAGCTTCTTTGCAAACCAGCCACTGGAAGTCCTTTGATTTTGTATCCAGCCTCAGGGACTTTCTGCATTTCCATTTTGCCCAATGCACCCACAAATAAGATCTCGCTGGCAGGATATTTTTCCATCCAGGCATGTGCAATAGCGATCGCCGGATAGATATGTCCTCCGGTACCTCCACCACTGATCAAAATGCGATATGTGCGTTGTGCGTTAATAATTATGCTGTTTTAAGTCTTGTTCTATTTCCAGTGGCTGAGCTAGTCTGGGATTCGTCTTGATGATCACCACGGCTTACCGAAAGGATAATCCCTAGCGAAATACCAGTGAACACCAAGGATGTTCCTCCCATGCTTAGCAGAGGAAGTGGCAAACCTGTAATCGGCCCCAACCCGACGGCCACTGCCATATTTACCAATGCCTGAATCACCAATGCGAAACTCAATCCCGCAGATAGCAATCCACCAAATGCTTTATTAGAATTTGCCACGATACGCATGCCTCTATAAAGCAGCGCGAGGTATAGGAAGAGCACGGAAAATCCTCCGATCAATCCATACTCCTCAATGATGATGGCGTAGATAAAATCCGAATAAGGATGAGGGAGTGAGTTTCTCTGCTCAGAATTTCCTGGGCCTTTCCCGCCGATCCCTCCAGTGGCGATTGCTATATATGATTGCTCAGCCTGAAATGGAATTTCGTCCTCGTTCATAAAGTCCTGAACTCTGGAAACAAGCGTCGCTCCTCTTTGTCCTATGAAGCCAGCAGCTGTCAATCCCAATGCTCCCACCATTAAAACCATCGCCAAATATTTCACAGGAACTCTTCCAATGAACATGATTAGCAAACAGGTAATCAAGAGTAGAATTGCAGTGGAGAAATTTGCCATAGCGATCAATCCACTGATCAATCCTATCGCAATAATGATAGGAACAAATGTGCTCTTAAAGTCTTTGATATTGTTTTGACGTCTTGCCAGCATTCCAGCGATGGAAGCTATCAAGGCTAGTTTTGCCAAATCCGATGGCTGAAATGCCTGATTTATTACCGGAATAGTTATCCAGCGATTTGCCTCGTTGATATTCGATCCAAACAAGTACGTCACCAACAAAAGAGGAATGGAGATAATCACTCCCAATCGAGCATAGACTGCATACTTTCTATAAGGAACTTTATGAGCAAACCACATCACTACAAGTGACACAAAAATCAACATGGAATGTCTGATCAAGATACTCAGTGTTTCCACCAGCATACTTATAAGCCAAAGAGCCCGTAGCAGAATACACAACGAGAATGCTGAAAAGCGACAATAGAATGACAATGCCCCAAATAATTGGGTCGCCTTTGAAATTTCTATCTATCCATGCTTTAAACTCACTCATGCGATGGCTTTTGGTTTAAGGTTTTCTACTGCCGCGCGGAATTGATTGCCGCGGTCTTCATAATTTTTGAACAAGTCGAAACTTGCACAAGCAGGTGAAAGCAATACGATATCTCCCGGCTCACCAAGCACTTGTCCCCACTTCACTGCTTCAGAAATATCCTGGGTCTCACGGACATCAGGCACTGTCGAGCCAAAAGCTGTTTTCAGCTTCTCATTATCCTTTCCAAGGCAAATCAGAGACTTTACCTTTTCAGCCACTACTGGTGAAATGACTGCGTAATTATTCCCTTTGTCAACACCCCCAGCGATCCAGATCAATGGGTTGTCGTAACTAGCCAAAGCATAAGCCGTAGCTTCCACGTTGGTGCCTTTACTGTCGTTGATAAACTTCACTCCATCTATTTCGCGGATTTGCTCCATTCGGTGTGGCGCATTTTTGAAAGTCTGAATCCCAGCTATAATAGCCACCTCATCCAATCCAGCGATTAAGGCTGCCGAACCAGCACAAAGTGCATTCAGCATGTTATGCTTGCCTTGTATAGGAAGAACATTCAGCGGAATTGTTGCTGAATGTCCAACTACATTTATTTCCAGGGAAGACCCATTGAAATACCCCCCACTTGATTGGGCACTTTCTAGTGAAATCCAGTTTTGAGTCGGCTGAATAGGATTATTTTTCAATCCTTCCATAGTCAAGAAATCCTCAGCAAAGAGAATTGCCTGATCATTTGCACTCATATTCTTGAAGATTCCAAATTTGGAATCTATGTATTTATCAATCTGATACTCGTATCGATCTAAGTGATCTGGAGTGATGTTGGTAAGAATGGCTACAGAAGGCTTGAAGTCTACAAATCCATCAATCTGGAAGCTACTGCATTCGATCACCCACCATTCACGGTCTCCTTCTAATAACTGAGATGCCCCAGCTTCTCCCTACATTACCAGCTAATCCCACATCCAAACCTGCTTCTTTCATCAAGTGGTAGGTGAGCAAAGTTGTAGTGGTTTTACCATTCGTTCCAGTGATCGCGATCACCTTGCCCTTACTATATCTGCTGGCAAACTCCAATTCATCTATTACCTGAATCTTGGCCTTTAGCGCATTTTGAACGATTGCAACTTTTGTAGGAATACCTGAACTTTTGATAATCAGATCAGCAGATAGAATTTCTTCTTCCGTATGCATTCCTTCCTCAAATGGAATTTCTAAACGCTGCATTTCAGCTTTTCTAGCTTCTGAAATTTTGCCTGCATCAGATACAAACACGACATAGCCTTCCCGCTTGGCTAGCATTGCTGCTCCCAATCCGCTTTCTCCTGCACCCAGAATGACTAATCGTTGCATTTCTATTATCTAAGTTTCAATGTTGCCAAAGTGATTACCGCCAAAAGAATCCCCACAATCCAGAATCGGGTTACGATTTTGGCCTCTGGGATATTTTTCTTTTGGTAATGATGGTGTAGCGGAGACATCAAAAAGATTCTTCTCCCTTCCCCAAATTTTTTCTTCGTGTATTTGAAATAGCCCACTTGGAGCATCACACTTACATTTTCGATTACGAAGACTCCGCACATTACTGGAATCAGCAATTCCTTGCGAAGGGTCAACGCCAAAACAGCAATTACTCCACCTAACATCAAGCTGCCAGTGTCGCCCATGAAAACCTGAGCCGGATAAGCATTGTACCATAGGAAACCCACACAAGCTCCGATGAATGCCGAGGCAAAAATCACCAGCTCACCTGAATTGGGGATGTACATGATATTGAGGTAGGATGAGAAAATCGCATTACCACTTAGGTAGGCGAAAATCGCAATCGTCAATCCGATAATAGCGGAGGTTCCTGCTGCCAATCCATCGATACCATCTGTGATATTAGCACCGTTGGAAACCGCGGTAATGATGAAAGTCACGACGAAAATGTACAGAATCGGAGTCATTGCCTCACCCATGAAGCCAAGCAAAGTCTCGTAATTCAGCTCATTGTTTTTGGTAAAAGGAATGGTGGTTTTAGCCACTTTCACATCTCTGTACGTTGGCGTTTCTACTACACCTTCTTCTATGGAAACCGGGTTGGTAAACTCACGGATTACTACGCTTTCATTGAAATAAAGTGTGGAACCCACGATAATCCCGATGCCAATCTGACCGATGATCTTAAATCTACCGGCGAGACCTTCTTTGTTTTTCTTGAAAACCTTGATGTAATCATCTACAAAGCCAATTGCTCCCAACCAGACCGTAGTGATCAGCAAAAGAATGATGTAGATGTTATTCAGATCTGCGAAAAGCAAAGTCGGAATCAATATCGCAGCCATGATCATCAAGCCCCCCATCGTCGGTGTGCCTTTTTTCTGCTTTTCGCCTTCTAAACCTAGATCTCTTACTGTCTCCCCGATCTGCTTATTTCTGATCCAAGCAATGATTTTGTGACCAAAAGAGATGGTGATGATCAAAGAAAAAAGCGCTGCCATTCCAGCTCGGAATGAGATAAATCTAAACACCCCTGTTCCGGGGATATCAAGCACTTTGTCCAAATAATCAAAAAGTGGATATAACATCTCAGCTCTGTGTCAATTGTTGTAAAAACTCGGTTACTACTTCGGTATCATCGAAGTGATGCTTCACTCCTTTGATTTCCTGATAATCCTCATGGCCTTTGCCGGCGATAAGAATGATATCTCCTTTTTGTGAAAGCATACAAGCCGTCTTAATTGCCTCTCTGCGATCCACAATGTTTAATGTTTTTCTGATTTCAGACGGACCTACCCCAGCCTGCATATCTTTTAGTATTTCTTCCGGCACTTCAAATCGAGGGTTGTCAGAAGTAAGAATTGCTTTATCACTTTCCTGAACAGCAATTTTTGCCATGATGGGACGCTTGGTTTTGTCACGATTTCCTCCACAGCCCACTACTGTGATCAGTTGTTCCCCACCCGTTCTAGCACCGTTGATTGTTTTAAGGACATTATCCAAAGCATCTGGCGTATGCGCATAATCCACGATAGCAGTGATTCCAGCAATGGAAATTCTATCGAAACGCCCTTTAGCTCCGCGGATCCCTGAAAGCTCACGAAGAACTTCGTCCTCCTCTTCGCCCAGAAGGACAGTGACTCCCAGAACCGCCAGAAGATTGTAGGCATTGAATGCCCCGATCATCCTGAACCAGATCAACTTACCGTTGATGTCTAGCTCCAGTCCTTCGAGTGTATTGGAAATGATTTTGGCTTTGAATTCCGCAGGAGACTTCAGCGCAAAAAACTGATGTGAAGCTTTGCAATTCTGCAACATCACAGATCCTCGTTTATCATCACCATTTACCAGTGCAAAAGCCTCTTTTGGAAGCTCATCAAACAACTTCTTTTTTGCCTTGATGTACTCGTCAAACGTGCCATGATAATCCAAATGGTCATGGCTGATATTTGTGAAAACTGCTCCGGCTAATTTCAACCCAGCTATTCGCTCTTGCACAATGGCATGCGAACTCGCTTCCATAAAGCAATGCGTACAGCCTTCCTTCACCATTTTGCGAAGCAAAGCCTGCACACTCACCGCGTCTGGCGTAGTATGAGTAGCGTGGATAACAGTTTCATTAATTTTATTTTCTACAGTAGAAAGCAAGCCTGTGCTGTAGCCCATTCGCATGAAAAGTTGATGCAAAAGAGTGGCTGTGGTGGTCTTTCCATTAGTACCTGTGATCGCCACTACCTTGATACTCTCAGAAGGATTGTCAAAATAGTTACTTGCCATGACACCAAGCGCGCGGGCAGAATTCACCACTTCCACGTAGCTTATTCCTTCTACTAGTTTCTCTGGCAATTGCTCACAAACGATGCTCTGAGCACCTAAACCAATTGCTTTTTCAATAAACTCATGGCCGTCTACCTGTGTACCTTTGATCGCTACGAAAGCACTTCCTTCCGTGACCTGACGGCTATCAAAGACAATATCCTTCACTCCCAACTCCATGTCTCCGGTAGTAGAGGTAAGCGATACTTTATATAATATGTCTTTTAGTACTTTCATTTATCCTAATACCAGATTTATGGTTGCGTTGGGTCTTAATTCGGTCCCAGCGGAAATAGACTGCGCTTTTACTCTGCCTTTCCCAGTGTAATTGACTTTCAATCCTTTATTCTCAAGAATGAAAAGCGCATCTCGAAGCGGAAGTCCTGACACATCAGGTACAGTCGACTTGTCTGTATCATTGACGCTCATCTGAACACTTGCATCCTGGGCGACTGTCTTCACCCATTCCTCAGGATTAGCAGCAGATGCCTTCAATCCAAGTTGCTGGAAAATGCCTTGAAGCTCTTCCGCTTTGCCTGCTTTCACGTATGGCAATTGCGTTCCATCTGCTTCAGCCCTGAATATTTCTTGCTGATTGTCTGGGTTTAATTCAATGTCAAGTGCATAGATTTTGTCTGCGATTTCTTTAAAAACCGGCGCAGACACATCTCCCCCGTATGCAGCAAAGCCTTTTGGACTATCGATCACCACAATCATTGAATATTTTGGATTGTCAGCAGGGAAATAGCCTGCGAAACTTGTATAGTAAATTCTGGAATACTGTCCGTTGATCAGCTTTTGAGCAGTACCTGTTTTACCTGCGATTTTGTAATCGGCGTTGGCGATATTTTTCGCTGTTCCATTCTCTACAACTCCTTCCAAAAGTCCTTGAAGAAGTTTGATGTTTTTCTCAGAAGCGATCTGCTTCCTGATGACTTCAGGTTGATATTGCTCTTCTATGATATTTCCTTTGGAAACCGACTGAACGATATATGGCTTCATCATTTTGCCTCCGTTAGCTACAGCATTATATAATGCAAGCGTATGTAGAGGATTCAGCTTCACTTCATATCCTATAGAAATCCAAGGAAGCGATACACCTGACCAGCCTTTCTCTCCAGGTTTATTAAAATAAGGTTTGCCTTCGCCTATTAACTGAAAGCCAAAAGGCTCGCGAAGTCCAACTTTATCTACATAAGCCATAAACTTGGATGGGCTGGCGCCAAAATGCTCATCAACCAATTTGGACACTGCGACGTTGGAAGATTTCTCAAAAGCCTCACGTATGGTCAACGTACCATAACCACCATTCTTGGCATCACGCATCGTACGATTGTAAAATTTATGAGCACCGTTGCCAGTTTCTATCGTTTCTTCCAGTGTGATTTTATTTTCTTCCAAAAGCGCCAACATGGAAAGCAACTTGAACGTAGATCCTGGCTCAGTATTCCCCTGATCTCCAATGGCGTAATTGTAGTTTTCACCATATCCATTGCCACTGGTATTACGCTGCAAATTGGTTATTGCCTTGATCTTTCCAGTCTTTACTTCCATCACGATCACTGATCCAAATTCCGCATCTCGATCTGTCAACTGACGTCTCAAGGCAGTTTCTGCCACATCCTGAATATTCACATCAAGCGTAGTAGTGACATCGTATCCATTCTCAGGCTTCACATCTTCCGCATCAAAAACCGGCTTCCAACTTCCTCCGGCTAAGCGCTGGAAAAGCGCTTTTCCATCCTGACCTTGCAGGTAATTATTGAAGCTGTATTCGATTCCAGCACCATATTCGTCTTCATTCAAAAAGCCAACTGTTCGGCTGGCAAGGGAATTAAACGGTCTATATCTTTTTTCTACTTTCTCGAAAATAACTCCACCTCCCAGTCTTCCTTCTCTGAAAATTGGCCAGTTGGACATTTCCTGCATGCCTTGATACCCGATCTGCTTTCTGTTCAAAACCAAATAGCGCTTGTTGTCCAATCTGGCATCATTGATCATTCTTTTGTAGGAGGATGCTGATTTATCCTTGTAAAAGCCGGAAAGCATTTTAGCCAAGGAATCAATCCCAGCTTTATACCGATCAGACTTAGCAATAGTCGGATCTAGAGCCACTCTATAAAAAGGAAGGCTAGTTGCAAGCAAACTTCCGTCAGCAGCATAGATATTACCGCGAGTTGCGGGCACTTCCCGGTATTGGAAATTGATCGTTTCAGCTTTTTCACGCCATACGTCTCCCTCCGCCATTTGAAGTTTGGCGACTTTGTACGGGATGGCCGCTGAGCATAACGCTATCAGGATAAACACCACCCGCACTCGGATCAATATGGATTTTTTGAAATTCACTTCTCTACCTCGATTTTTATCGGTGGTTGATTCAATTCAAATATGCCTTGCTCAGCTACTCGCTTCGCTACTTCGGACTGCATGCTACTCAGCATGTATTCTGCTTCGAGCGTAGTCACATCCGCACGAAGATCTTCTACTTCCTGCTGCGCTTTTTCTATTTTCCGCACCATGTTATCAGCGCGGTGATTACTCCAGATGTAGATCAAAGCCAATAAAGCCACAAATCCAACCGGCGGAACCAATTGGACAGGCACTCCTTCTCCCAACACACCAGTGACATCCAGCTTCTCCTCTATCCATGTGAAAATGGATTTGCGAGGACCACCTTTTGGTTTGTTGCCTGACTTCAATTTCTTTCTGAATGTATTATTGCTCATACCTCCGTCTTCTTCGCTATTCTGAGTTTTGCACTTCTTGCTCTTGGGTTGGACGCGATTTCTTCAGCATTCGCCACTACAGCCCCTCTGCTCACTGGCTCCAGAGGCCGAATTAGATTCCCATAGAAATCCTTCTCCACCTCACCTTGAAATTTGCCTTTGATCATCAGATTTTTCACCAGACGATCTTCCAGACTGTGATAGCTCATCACTACCAATCGCCCTTGCGGCTTAAGCACTTCTACCGCCTCGAGCAGCATATCTTCCAAAGCACCCATTTCGTCATTAACTTCTATTCTCAAAGCCTGAAAGACCTGAGCATAGTATTTAAAGTCTTTTCCCTTTGGGGCATATCGTTTCAAAAAGGCTGTAAACCCCTCTGTCGTTTCGAATGGCTGAGAAGCTCTTTCGGAGACAATTGCTTGCGCCAAGGTCTTTGCGTTTTTCACCTCTCCATACATTCCAAGAATCTTGTGAAGCTTTCCCTCGTCGTAGGTATTCAAAACTTCCTTGGCTGAGACATCAGCCGACTGATTCATGCGCATATCCAGAGTTCCGCTGAATCTGGTAGAAAAACCTCTGCTAGGCTCATCGATCTGATGGGATGAAATGCCAAGGTCCGCCAATACCCCATCGACCTTCTTCACGCCATGTAGTCTCAGGTATTTTTTTAAATCCCGGAAATTCGCAGCGATAAAGGTGAAGTTGTCAGACGCAGGAATATTTGCCTCAGCATCCACGTCTTGATCGAAGGCATAGAGATGCCCCTTGTCCAGATGCTTCAAAATCTCACGTGAATGCCCACCTCCACCAAAAGTCACGTCTACATAAATCCCATTGGGATCAATAGACAAGCCTTCAGTGCATTCGGCTAGCATCACTGGGATATGGTAAATAGACTCCGTCATGAGATTAAGAGAGATGCTTTTCCATCAGGCTAGACAAGTCCGCCGGATCTTTGATAATATTATTTAGGTAGTTTTCAGAATTCCAGATTTCTATTCTAGTACCGTTCCCTGCCACCATTACTTCTTTTTCCAGTCCAGCATAAAGCTGAAAATGCTTTGGAATCAACAACCTGCCCGCGCTATCCAATTCTACGTCAGTGACTGAATTGAAAAAAGACCTCTGCAGCAAGCGCTGTTCAGGATTATTGATATTCAGAGACTTTATTTGATTCTCTAATTTTTTATATTCCACCATAGTGTAGAGCGCCAAACACCTATCTTCAGCCATTCGAAGCATAAGCGCACTCCCATTTGCCTCCGGAATTGCCGCCTTGATCTTGGCCGGCAAAACCAGACGCCCTTTGGGATCTAGCTTGCAATCGTATTGACTGTTGAACATAAATTTTTGAACTCTTTAGAATGATGAGTATGTAGTAAAGACAAAAGTAACAAAATGCTCTCCACTTTCTACCACTTTACTCCACAAATTCCCACTTTGACTTAAAAGTAGGGATTTCTTTATTCCATCCCAATTATTAATTGAAAAATTCAAGGATTTTTTTGGAGGTATTGTATTGATTAGAAAGCCGTTAGAGATTCCCCAAAATGAGGCAAAACAAAGCGGATTGGAGGTTTTTCTTAAGCTAAAAAGTCTATAATGGCTGGAGCTCAGCTGATATAAAAAGAAAAGTGGGGGAATTTCCCGGGATTTTTCAATAATAAGGAACAAAGTGGGGAAAAAACCCACTGATGAGAAATTCCAACCTTACTATTTAAACCCTTCACCTACCCACTTCAGGATCTAGCAACTCATGAATCAAAAATAGCTACTAGGTATTAAAACGCATGAATTCAAAGAACTCAAAACGTCCAGACATAAAAAAAGCGCTCTCGCATGGAGAGCACTTCTAAAAGAATACTTACATTTTCGAGATTAAATACTATCGATAAATGATTTAACTTCTTCTTTAGACTTACCGGTTTTCTTCTGAATCTTACCAAGAAGTTCATCAGATTTACCTTCATCATACATAAGATCATCGTCAGTCAAATCACCGTATTCTTGCTTCAACTTACCTTTGATCTCGTTCCAGTTTCCTTTTACTTTATCTTCAAATGCGCTCATAATTGTTGAGTTTAGTGGTTATAGTTTTCATTAATTGTATTGAGTATAAACCATATTTAATGCCACTTAACTAGTTTAGCTTTAAACAGCAATAAACGGCCTTATCGTTTAAAACCAGCTTTCCGGCTAAGACTTTGTTCTTCAAATTGGGGAATCAGATTCAGAAAATGAGGATATTATTAGTAGAAGCTGAAGCTTAAAAAATCATTTCTTTCAATTGAATTCAGTAAGTTCCTAGATTCCGTATACTTTTTCTCTCCAAATAAGTTAAGAGGCCAATTCCCTAATAACCCATCATTGTATTGGTGTCTATGGAATGATGATTGAAATTATTCTATACTAACTTAGTTTAACCCTTGCAAATGAAGCACTCAGACCTTTTAATTTTTAATTCAAAAGGAATTTACTGTCCAAAAGCTCAGATTTACATTGACCCATGGAGACCAGTGAAAAATGCCATTATCACCCATGGCCACTCTGATCATGCGCGATTTGGACATAAGAATTACTTGACTCATCACAGTAACATCCCCATTATTCTCCATAGACTAGGAGAAATTAATGTTCGGGGAATTGAATGGAATGAACCATTTCACATAAATGGTGTCACTTTTAGCCTTCACCCTGCCGGACACATTATAGGATCATCACAAGTAAGAGTAGAGCACAAAGGTGAAGTTTGGGTCTTTACAGGAGACTACAAAACCGAAGATGATGGAGTTTGCTCTCCTTATGAACCCATCAAATGCAACACGATGATTACTGAGTGCACATTTGGACTACCTGCTTTCAAATGGAAACCTCAGGCTGACGTATTCGAAGAGATCAATGAATGGTGGCAAAGCAACAAAGATGAAGGTAAAACTTCTGTATTATTCGGATACACACTGGGTAAAGCACAAAGGATCCTTATGCATCTTGATCCATCAATAGGAAAAATCTTCACCCATGGAGCGGTTGAGAATATGACGGAAGTTCTCCGTCCCCAATTGAACATGCCCGAAACACATCTAATTACTAGAGAAACTTCTTCTAAAGAAATTTTGGGAAATGTGGTAATCGCACCACCGAGTGCTCATGGCACGCCATGGATGAGAAAAATGGTCCCTTTTGAAACCGGAACCTGCAGTGGATGGATGGCTTTTCGCGGAGCAAGAGCGCGGAGGGCAACCGATAAAGGTTTTGTCCTATCGGACCATTGTGATTGGCAGGGACTTTTGCAAAGCATTAAGGAAAGTGAAGCGACTCGGGTTATTTGTACACATGGATATACCGATATATTCAGCAAGTATCTACGGGAAATCGGGTATGATGCAAGTATTGAAAACACCGATTATGAAGGTGAAAAAGAGGACACATCTGTCACTGAAACCATTCAATCGGCATGAAACAATTTGCCCAATTGATAGAGAAGCTGGACTCAACTAACAAGACCAATCAGAAAGTGGCCGCTTTGGCTTCTTACTTTGCGGAAGCGAATGAGGAGGATAAACTCTGGACTATGGCCATCCTTTCTCACAGAAGACCTCCCCGACCTGTAAACACTACCTTACTTCGCAGCTATGCTGCCGAATTAGCAGAAATCCCACTTTGGCTTTTTGAAGAAAGCTATCACATCGTGGGCGATCTTGCTGAGTCAATAGCATTGGTTGTGCCAAATGATATTCATTCGAGTGATAAATCCCTGAGTACCATTCTAGACGAGCTCGTTTTATTAAAACCTAAAACTGACCTCGAGAAGAAAAAGTATGTGCAGGATATGTGGATGCAGTTGGATTATTATTCCCGATTTGTCTTTACAAAATTTCTGACCGGATCCTTTCGGATTGGAATAAGTCAAAAGCTAATGACCAAGGCTCTTTCGCAGGTTACTTCCGTGCCTCAAGATGAACTGGCCTACCGGTTAATGGGGGATTGGGAACCAGGGACCACTACTTTTGACGAATTGGTTTTTGGAAGAAATGAACAGGCCTATGTATCCAAACCCTATCCATTTTATCTCGCTTATGCCTTAGAAAATGAGCTTGAAGAACTAGGCGATGTTACCGAATGGGTTGCTGAGCACAAATGGGATGGAATTCGTGGGCAGGTGATAGCAAGAAAAGGAGAAATATTCGTGTGGTCCAGAGGTGAAGAACTTGTCACTGACAAATATCCCGAAATCGCAGCATTGGTAAATTTTCTTCCTGATGGAATTGTAATTGACGGGGAAATCCTAGCCTTCATCGACGGACAAATTGGGCTATTTAATGATTTGCAAACCCGTATAGGTAGAAAAAATGTAAGCAAGGGTATCCTTCAAAAAGTCCCGGTGATTTTCAAAGCTTATGACCTCTTGGAGTCTAATGGAGAAGATATTAGAGCATTTAGCTACGTGGAGCGAAGAGCTCTCTTGGAAGATTTGGTTCAGAAAACAAATCACCCAGCTTTACATATTTCAGAACAAATGCAATTCTCCTCCTGGGAAGAAGTAACTGCAGAACGAGAGCTTTCCAGAGATAAGCGAAGTGAGGGTTTGATGTTGAAAAAGAAATCAGCCTCTTATCAAGTGGGGAGAAAAAAAGGCGATTGGTGGAAGTGGAAAACGGATCCGCTTACGATTGATGCGGTGCTAACCTATGCAATGCGCGGTCATGGTAGAAGAACAAATCTTTTTACTGATTACACTTTTGGCCTTTGGCAACCAAATGAAGCTGGTGAGTTGGAGCTGGTAACTTTCGCAAAGGCCTACTCAGGCCTGACGGACAAGGAGTTTGCAAAAGTAGACAGCATCATCAAAAAGACCACTTTAGAGCGATTTGGACCGGTACGAAGTGTTACTCCTACCCTAGTTTTTGAATTGGCATTTGAAGGAATTGCTTTTTCCAATCGTCATAAAAGTGGGGTTGCTGTTCGCTTTCCCAGAATTCTTCGCTGGAGGCAGGACAAAAAGATTGAGGATGCCAATACGCTGGATGACCTTAAGGCATTGATTCCTGAATGAACATTTCAAAGTAGGAGCACGAGAAAAAAGACCTGTCCATGGGGCAAGTCTTTTTCAAAGCATCAACACACAATTACCATTTCAGGTATATCTTAAGAATGTTAGTTCTATTTGTTATCGTCTTTTTTCTTTAACTGCTCTTCTAATTTTTTCTGGTAAGCCTCAATTTTGGCTGCATTCTCTTTCTGCCAAACTTCCATTTTGCGTTGGTACTCCTCCAATTTTGGTTGCATTTCCTTTTCCCAAGCTTTCATTTTCGCCTCATACTCCTTCATTTTGGGCTCATTAGCTTTTTGCCAAGCTTCCATTTTTGCCTCGAATTCCTTCATCTTCGGCTCATATGCTTTTTGCCACTCAGCCATTTTCTTCTCAAATTCCTTCATTTTTGGCTCCATCGCCTTCTGCCATTCTTGCATTTTAGCCTCAAACTCCTCTTGATGAGCCTCCCATTCCACAGCCTTTAATTCAGCCGCTTTTGCCCACTCCGCAGAACGACGCTCCATATCTTTCGTCCATTTTTCTTTTTGCTCTGGAGTCATATTTTTGATGGTATCTGCATTAAAGAAAACACCAGGACCATTTTTCCCATCAAATTCAAAAATCATTGGGTGATCGCCCATTTCGAAGTTCATTGAAGGCATTCCGCTCATATCGAAGTCTGGAACTGGAGCCATTTCAAACTCCATCGGCGGCATAGGTGCCATGTCAAAATCCATCAAAGGAGCCATCGCTTGATCAGGGAAGACAGGCATTGAACTTAAGTCTAATACTGCCAAATCCTCTAAAATCAATACATCACCATTTTGCTTATAAACGTAAGAGGCTTTTTTGCTATTTTTTATGATAACAGTATCCCCTTTTGTAATGATAGTATCTCCTTTAACGAGAACATGCTCAGGCTTTGCGTATTGATATTCTACGATTTGATTTTTCGAGTTTACATAGGCTGGCTTACCATCAGTGATCACAACCTTTTCAACTTCATTATCTACTATGGTATCCAGAGATACATTGGTGTTTGAATTGACATTGGCGTTGAGATTGATGTTTTTTTCAACTTCAGCAATTGCTTGCATTTCCGAATTCACGTCAACTGTAACAGGGTTTATTTTCTCAACAGAGACCGAAGCGTCCTGTTGTGCGGTCGCCATTAGGCCAGCGCTTAATAAGAGTGTAAGTAACATAGGGATAGAGATAATAGGGTTTTGCGGATATGTCTGAGCCGGATGACCCAGAATTCTTTTGATTCTTTGAAGGGTAGGGTTCCTTCTTTTCCCCGCTGCCAAGGCAAGTTCGGGAGGATTTTGTTTAGCAAAATTCAATACTTCTGCCAGGCTATAAGCCAGCTCTTTGGGTGTGACACCAATCTTTACAGCCAAATCATCTGCAGCATTTTCTCGCAGCTCTTTTACCGTTTGGTTCATCCACCAATAACATGGATGGTAAAAGAACATCACCTCGAGAGCCGATTGAATTAGATTAATGAGGTAATCATTACGCTTCACATGGGCCAACTCATGTGCTATAATGGCTTCCAATTGCACTGGGGTAAGCTGGAAGATTAATCCTGCAGGAATAAGTATAATAGGTTTGAGAAAGCCAAAAGTAATGGGCGATACCCCAGAAGAAGTCAAGCGTATCTCTACGTTTTTCGAAACATCCATTTTTCCCATTAGGCGATAAAGCATTTTTTCCAACTGGAAATCCTGAGGTTTCGAAGAGGATTTCCTTAATGTTCGCACTTCTGACAAGCTACTGAATAACCGGAAAAGAAAGAGCAATGCACCAACAAACCAGAAATTTACCAACAGCGGAAGTTGAAGTTCTATCCAATTGACAGACATCGCAATCACAGCATCAATTCCAAATGTAGAAGAAGATTGCATGGCCTGAGGGGCACCTGCAATAAGTGCCATTCGATCAAATAAAGGGGTGGGTGTAAAGCTGGAAATCTCATAAATAAACGTTCCGAGGGCTGCCACAACCGTCAACCCCAGGGCTGCCAAACCCATAGTGTATTTGAAAGCAGGGCTTTTCTTTCTAAACAGTTTCAAAAGCAACCAAAGGCCTGCACCTATTAGGACAAGTTGCCAAAGTGAATGCACAAGAGTCCAACCCATGGCATACAGCAAACTTTCGGGAATCCAGTCGTTCAAAAGATTCATTATTTTTTATTTTCTAGTTGGTCTAAAAATGCTCTAATTTCATCTAACTCCTCCTTTGACGGGTTCTCTTCACCCAACGCCTGGAGTACCAATTTCTGAGCTGAACCACCAAAAGCTGTGGTTACCAAATTTTTCAGCAGAGATTTTTGTGTTTCTTTTTGATTAGTCGCAGGACTGTATATATGTGTTCGCTGCGACTCGTTCCGACTGACCATCTGTTTGGCGTGCATATTTTGCATAGTCTTCAGGGTGGTCGTGTATCCAGTATCCTTTGTCTCAGCTAAACGCTCGTGGACTTGGCGTACACTTGCCTGCTTCATTTCCCATAACAGGGAAAGTATTTCTAATTCTGATTCTGTTGGCTTGCTCATGGCTGATTATACGATAACTTTCGTACCAAAGATATACGATGAAAATCGTAAGAGCAAAATTCTACGAAAATAATCGTATTAAAAAGTGTTAACAATCTGTTATTCAAATACTAGTACTATTTATAAGCAAACGAATGATACTTAGGTTTTAGCGCGGAACATCCCCTTTCCTATTACAGAGGATCACAAACCATTGTCCATTTCTGAAGTTTGGTAAGGTTTTATTGTCCGTTATAGCACAAAATGGAATCCACAGAAACCATTACCCAAAAGCCTGAACTTTATTGCCTCTACATTAGTTGTATAGACACCGAATTTTTGAAAACAAACCAACATTTACCATGAACACCGATCAACCTTTACTCAAACCTATCACGCTTGCAGGCGGATTGGAATTAAAAAACCGAGTTTGGATGGCTCCAATGACCCGTAGCCGTGCTGACAATCCTTCAAATAAACCGTTTGAGATCCATGAAAAATATTATGCTCAACGAGCTTCTGCAGGATTGATCATCACGGAAGGTTCACAAGTTTCCAAACAAGCCGTAGGCTACATAAATACCCCAGGAATATATTCTGATGTACAAGTAGAAGGCTGGAAAGGAGTAACTAAAGCTGTACACGAGGAAGGTGGTAAAATTTTCATTCAACTTTGGCATGTAGGTAGAATCTCGCACCCCGATTTCCACAACGGAGAATTGCCTGTAGCTCCCTCAGCCATCAATCCGCACGAAAAGTCATTTACTCCGGAAGGTTTTAAAGAAACAGTGACTCCCAAGGAAATGACACGGGCAGAAATCAAACAGACTGTTCAAGATTTCAAAAATGCAGGTAAAAACGCAATGGAAGCCGGTTTTGATGGCATTGAGATACACAGTTCCAATGGCTATCTACTACACCAATTCTTCAATGCTACCAGTAATACCAGGAGAGATGAATATGGAGGGTCAATAGAAAACAGGGCCAAGATACTTTTCGAGATCATCGAGGCATTGAAAGAAGTAATGCCAGAGCAAAAAATCGGTTTGAGACTAAACCCGTCGCTTAATGGTGTGTTTGGAATGCAAGCTGATGAGGAAACGATTCCAACTTTTGAGTATATCGTGAAGAAATTGAATGATTACGATTTAGCCTATTTGCACCTTTCTGAGCCATTCACTGATGTTTCAGAAATTCCATACCTAGTGAGCCATATTGCAAAGCATTTTAGACCGTTATATAAAGGTACGCTTGTAATAAATGCTGGCTTTGACCAAGAAAAGGGAAATAAAGTAATCGAAGATGGAGACGCTGATGCAGTTGCTTACGGGACATTATACATTTCAAATCCGGATTTAGTGGCCCGCTTTGAGGCAGGTGCCGATCTAGCTCAGCCAGACAAGGATACATTTTATACACCTGGTGAAAAAGGTTATACCGATTACCCTACGATGAAGGAATCCTAAGTTGTGTAATCACCCTAAAGGCCGGAATATCCGGCCTTTTCTTTATTTTTAGCCTATGTGTCTAGTAGCTTTTTCCTGGAAAACCCATCCAGAATATCCATTAATCATTAGTGCCAACCGAGATGAGTTCTTTAATCGACCCTCCGAGGCCTTGCATGTCTGGGAAGCTGGCTTTTACGCTGGAAAAGATTTAAGAAGTGGTGGCACCTGGATGGGATATCACCCAAATGGGCGCTGGTCATTACTTACGAATTACCGGGATTTTAATAACCCACGAAATGCCAAGATCAGTCGGGGCAAGCTAGTTCAAGCTTGGTTGGAAAGTACGATCGCACCAGAAGAATATTTGGAAGGAATTCAAAAATATCAGGACCAATATGATGGATTTAATCTGCTCGTGAGCGATGGGAAAAAGCTATTCTATTTCAGTAATTATTCTCCCCAGATCCAAGAAATAAAACCCGGGATCTATGGTTTGAGCAATGCGCTACTCGATGAACGATGGCCAAAAGTAGAACTGGCAAAAGAGCAATTGATTCGCCTATCAAAATCTGCTTTTTCCACAACTGATGTACTCAATATTCTAAAATCTAAAAAGACATTTCCACAAGAAAAATTACCAAACACAGGTGTGCCACTTGAAATGGAAACTTCCCTCTCTGCGCAATTAATAAGAATGTCGGGGAATTATGGAACGGTTTCGGCAGCAGCAGTGGTTCAACATAAGTCCGGGCTTGTAAAGCTCAAACAACGAAGTTTCCAATGGAATCCAGATCTTTATCAAGATACTGGCTTTCAGTTTCAACTTGATCAAACCTAAGACCTAATGACAGATAAAATATATGACATGCTCATCGTCGGAGGCGGACCAATAGGTCTTGCTTGCGGTGTGGAGGCAAAGAAAGCTGGGTTGGATTATGTTATCGTCGAAAAAGGCGCACTCACAAATTCAATTTATAATTACCCTATTAACATGACTTTTTTCTCCACCTCAGATAGGTTGGAGATGGCAGGAATTCCTTTTATGTCCATTGGAAACAAACCAAATCGTACGGAAGCCCTGGAATACTACCGAAGAATTTTCTCTCACTTCGATCTTAATGTCAAGCTCTATGAAGCTGTAAAAACGATGGAGAAACAAGAGGAGCTATTCCAAGTAAAGACTTCAAAAGGAGAGTATCTCGCCAAGAATATCGTAATGGCAACCGGCTTCTATGACTTGCCAAATCTGATGAATATTCCAGGTGAGGATCTTCCTAAAGTTCATCATTACTATAAAGAACCTTGGCCATTTATCAACCAGAAAATCATCGTAGTCGGCGGAGCTAATTCTGCAGTCGACGCTGCCTTGGAATGCTGGAGAAAAGGCGCTGAAGTGAGTATGGTTTTACTTGAAGATGAAGTGGATCAGGCGGTGAAATATTGGGTTCGTCCTGACATTGTCAACCGGATCAAAGAAGGATCTATTAAGGCATACACCAAATCAAGACTTAAAGAAATCCGCGAACATGAGGTCGTAATTGCTACTCCTGAAGGAGATGTGACTATTGAGAATGATTTCGTACTGGCAATGACCGGATACAAGCCTAATTTCAGTTTATTAAATCAATTGGGAGTCAAATTGAGCGAGGATGAAAAAAGGCAGCCAGAGTACAATGAATTGACTCATGAATCAAATATCTCTGGAGTTTACCTAGCGGGAGTAGTTTGTGGCGGATTGAATACACGTGAGTTCTTCATCGAAAACAGCGTGGTACATGCTGGGATGATCGTGAAGGATATAGTGCAAAAATCAGAAGTGAAAAGTAAGAAGTAAGAAGTTGGGATTAAAACCAAAATAGCCTGATCGAATCACTTCGATCAGGCTCTTCTATTTTAGGACAGCTTACTTTTTATTCCTTTATCTCAATTACCTTAAATTCTGTTCTTCGGTTTGTCTGGTGCTCTTCTTCAGTAGTTGCATTTTTGATAATCAACTGACTTTCTCCATACCCTTTGGCGACTAACCTATCGGCAGAAATTCCTTGGGAAACAATGTAGTCCACCGCAGATTGTGCTCTACGTTGAGATAGGTCTTGATTGTATTGATCCGACGATCTATCATCGGTGTGCGAGCTCAACTCGATTCTGATAGCTGGATTGTCTTTAAGTATCTGAACCAATTTATCCAGTTCGACAGCGGCATCAGGTCTAATATCTGCTTTATCCAAATCGTAATAAATATTCTCAAGAACAATAGAACGATCCAGCACCAGTTGATCCAGCACAATCGTAGTATCCAGCGTAATATTGGTTACGTCTTGTACCAGAGTAGAAATATCCGGGGTTTTTCCTGTGGTCGTGTATGGTATTGATTTAGAGAAATAGCCACTCTTCGAGGCAATGATTGTAAAGTCAGAATCCGGGGTCAAAGTAAATCTTACTCTACCGTTCGTGTTAGAGAAATCTCCACCTGCTTGTTTATTCAAACTATCGTAAAGGACCACTCTTGCTTGCTCCAGAACCTCGTCATCTTTCCCAGCCACTCGTTGCTTGGTATAAACGTTAAGCAAGACATTGATGATTTTTGGCTTAGGAGTTTTGTCCTCAAAGAAATAGATATCATCATCTCCTACTCCCCCATCTCTGTTGGAAGAAATAAAGCCTGCTTTCGGATATTCTGTAAAAAATAGCGAGAAATCATCATTAGTACTATTGAAGTTTTCTCCGAGATTTTTGATAACCTGCTTTCCTGATGCATCATTTTCTGCCACAAAAAGATCCAGTTTTCCAAATCCAGGATGTCCATCAGATGAAAAGAAGAACTTGCCATCTCCCATAGGTCTTGGAAAAAGCTCGTTTCCTGGCGTATTAATGGTTGGTCCTAGATTCTTTGGATTTCCAAAGTCACCATTTGCCAATTTGGTTGCGCTATACAAATCTATCCCTCCATAACCCCCAGGTCTATTTGAGGCGAAGTACAATACCTCGCCGTCTTCGGAGAAAGCAGGTGTAGAATTCCACCAAAACTCATCTTCATTTACAGGCATCCAGATTGGCTGTGTAAAGCCTCCACCTCTGAAATAAGAAACAAAAAGCGCAGTTTC
The DNA here is from genome assembly GCF_055809615.1 of Algoriphagus sp. 10J20-15. Classification (NCBI taxonomy): domain Bacteria; kingdom Pseudomonadati; phylum Bacteroidota; class Cytophagia; order Cytophagales; family Cyclobacteriaceae; genus Algoriphagus; species Algoriphagus sp. 10J20-15. The sequence continues at coordinate 101,480 of NZ_JBVVUG010000032.1, read as the reverse complement.
AGGAAGATCTTTGTCCGAAGTAGAATTACCCCGAGCATAAATAATGGTGTTGCCATCAGGACTGATCGCTATCGCAGCTTGGTTCAACCCCTCTTCATTTTTGAATTCTGGAAGAGCTTGAGTTCCACTTACATCTACACGAAGTCCATCTGCTCTTGCTCTAAATAATTTAGTATAGGGTGATCCATCTGCAGGATAGAGTCCGCTTGCCTGACGACCTGATGTGAAATAAATAAAATCCTCACTGATAACCGGCGCATAATCAGGTCCGGCAGTATTTAAGTCTTTATAATTCACCAACTCATGATATGGCCAGTAATCCTTCTATGCCCTCCGACAATTTGATGGCTTCAAGTTGACGCTGAGTCTCCGCCAAATACGTTTCATCCTGCGTGTAGCCCTTTGCTTTCTCGAAGGCTTCCTTAGCTTCTTCATCTTTATCCTGAGCTTTCAAACTTAAACCTAAGCGATAGTAACTATCAAAAGTAGGATCCACTTCCACAAGTTTCTCATAATAAGGAGCTGCCTCTTCAATTCGGTTAGACAGTCTATAGCTCTCCGCTATAATTTGGTTTGCCTCCTTGTTTTCAGGGTCATCTGCTAAGATTTGAGAAAAGGAATTAATAGCATATTGATATTGACCAGAGAGAAACTGGTCATTTCCTTTTTCCTGAAGGCTCTTGCATGAGGTTACCCCAATGAAGAGTAGTAAGCAAATCCAAAAAAAATGGTTTTTCATCTGTTTATAATTTGTCTTTCAAAGGGCATATGGAATCTCACATGGTAACCTCTCACAATGTTGCGATTGAATCATGTCCGATTTCATCTTAAAGGTGATTGGCGATCTATTCTGAATATTACTAAATTAATTTGGAAAGTATCGGTTCAGCCAGCTATTCCCAGCCAAAATCCATATACTTTCCAAGTCTTTTTTATTCTTAACCTGTGGGTTAATCACGAGGGTTTGAGTATCTATCTCTCCAGAAGTGACTTTTGACTTGATCCCTAAAGCAGAAGCTACGGTGATTTCACCCGTATTGGATTTAAATGTCACCTTACCTTGATCCGTGATATTGTTTTCAATTTCACTCTCCAGCTCACGCAAAGTCCGCACAGAACTATCAATAGAGCAACCGCTAGCCCCTAAGCCTGACTCATCTACTGCTAACACCAAAATTTGGTTGTCCAAAATCTGAAATGAGGTAGGCATTCGATTACCATGCGTATTCCAACCATCACAAAAGGCCGAAAGTTTTCTGCTAATCAACTCCTTTTCCTGCTCAGTAAATTGACGTGCCGCTTGGTAAACCCAAACCCGTGAATCTTCTGAAATATCTTTAAATTCTACGTACATAAATGCTTATTACTTATTAGCAAAGAAAAACCCTTTCTACCTAACGGCAAAAAGGGTCAAATTGATTCAGAGAAAATAGTTAAATCCCCATATCCTTGGCGATCATCTCAGCCAAGTCATAGACTTTCACATCAGCTTCTCTTTCCTTGTTCTTCACTCCATCTGTCATCATCGTCAAGCAGAATGGACAACCTACAGCAATTGCACTGGCTCCAGTAGCTAAAGCTTCCTCTGTCCGCTCCACATTGATATCTTTTCTGCCTGGTTCTGGTTCTTTGAACATCTGCGTCTCCAGCTCCACAGCAAAGTCCTTTGGTCTTGCAACGCTTCATCTCCACCAATTCCACATCTAAAGCTTTGATCACCTCTCGTGGTGCTTCATAGACATTATTTGCTCTACCTAAGTAGCAGGAATCATGGAAAGTGATTTTCTTTCCTTTGAATTCTCCCCCTCCTTTCAGCGCCACTTTTCCTTCATTGATCAGTTGCTGAAGAAACTGTGAATGGTGAATCACTTCATAATTTCCTCCCAAGGCTGGGTATTCATTTTTAATGGTGTTGAAGCAATGAGGACAAGCAGTGACTACTTTTTTGATGTTATAGCCATTCATTACCTGAATGTTGGCAACGGCTTGCATCTGGAAAAGAAATTCATTCCCAGCCCGTCTGGCAGGATCTCCTGTACAAGCTTCTTCTGGACCGAGCACGGCAAAGCTTACACCTACTTTATTCAAAATTTTCACAAAAGCCTGTGTAACGGCTTTGTATCTATCATCAAAAGATCCGGCACAACCTACCCAGAATAGCACTTCTGGACTTTCTCCTTTGCCGGCCATCTCGGCCATGGTTGGTACTTTATATGTTGACATGATTATTAGTTTTCTTTATCTGTGATTATGCCAGTAAGTTCTCCTCTTTGGTTAACTGGCTGGAAGACCGATGACGGGTGACCGAAGTAGCCTCAATGCCAGCATAATCAGAATTTTATAATATTTTCTTTAATGATAATTAGGGTATTAAGAGCCAAACTATTTGAGACACCTAATTTTTCAATTTTTAAATTTTTCAATTGTTAATCTGGAATTTCTTCCTCTTTCACTTTCTCAGCCCAATTGAATCTATCCTGAGGACTGAATTTCCAAGGAGCAAAGCTGGTTTCCATGTTTTGGAACATTGCATTCCACTGAGCTGGCGTTCCTGACTCCTCCATGGCTACATAGCGACGCATTTCCAAAATGATAGAAAGTGGATCAATGTTCACCGGACAAGCCTCCACACAGGCATTACAGCTAGTACATGCATTCAATTCTTCTTTCGTGATGTAGTCACCCAAAAGTGACTTACCGTCTTCAAGACCTTTTCCTCCAGCATCCAGACTTTTACCCACTTCTTCTGCACGATCCCGCACATCCATCATGATTTTTCGCGGAGAAAGTTTCTTACCCGTCAAATTAGCTGGGCACTCTGAAGTACATCTACCACATTCGGTACATGAATAGGCATTCATCACGTTGATCCAGCTTAGGTCATTGATGTCTTTGGCTCCAAATCTCCCGATCTCTGCAGGGGGGTCAGCAGGTGCATCCGTAGGAATTCCAAGCATCATATTAACCTCATTGGTGACAGCTGGCATATTTGCCATCTCTCCTTTAGGCTTCAAGTTCGAATACCAAGTATTAGGGAAAGCAAGGAATATATGCAAGTGCTTAGAATAGGTCACATAAATAGCAAAGGCCAAAATCCCAACAATATGGAACCACCAAGCAGCTCTCTCTACGAAAATCAAAAACTCAGAACTGAAATTCTCTAGAAGCGGAGAAAGCAAACCACTGAAAAATAGCGTTCCAACAGGTATGTAATGATCTACTCCTCTTGCCGCCAAAATCTGGTCAGCTGCATTCATCTTAAGAATTGCGATCATTAATACAATCTCAATTACCAGAATAATATTCGCATCCATTGCTGGCCAGCCCTTTATTTCAGGCATGGTGAACCGTGGAACTTTAACCACATTTCTTCTAATTAAGAAGATGACGCAAGCAAGCAGAACAGCAAATGCTAGAAATTCAAAAACATTCATAGCCACCGCATATACACTTCCTAAAATCGGAGCGAATAGTCGGTGAGTTCCTAAAATGCCGTCCAGCACAAATTCCAATACCTCAAGATTGATCACCACAAAGCCAACATAGACCATGAGGTGAAGAAATGCCGGAAGAAAACGTTTGAACATTTTTTGTTGACCAAAAGCTACCAGCGCCATCGTTTGCCAACGCTTCTCTGGATGATCATTTCTTGTCTCAGCCTTCCCTAGAAATATGTTTCTGCGGAGAAATTTGACACGTTTGATCAAAAAGAAGCTAGCTGCGCTCAAAATGATCAAAAATATAAGTTGCGGTAAAAAGCTCATAGTGACGTTATTAGCGTGTTTCTTGGGTTTAAATCAATATTTTTTTCTAAAATGACTTGCTTCAAATACTCAAATACCTACCTTTGCATCACTTTACAACAAGGTGATATAGCTCAGTTGGTAGAGCATCGGACTGAAAATCCGTGAGTCGGTGGTTCGAGTCCACTTATCACCACAAGCCATGAAGAAATTCATGGCTTTTTTTATTTGCTTTTTAATCCACAAAGAGCAGAAAGTTTGCACGGAGCGCACAGTCACATATGCTGTAAATAAATTTAGAGTAGTCGACTCCTTTTTTATCTTCTTTGTAAATACCATAGCCGTTATTGGTTTATTAGGGAATCCTGAATCATTGGTTGGGTACGAGATAAGCAATTTAACAAATAGTAGGCATGCATACTATTTCCATTTCTAATTTAGAAGCAATTTAGTCTAGTAAGAATTATCTGCCAAAAGCCTAAACAGTTGAGAATCTATAGCTATCCTTTTAGATAGTATGTTTGAAAAACTTTTACTTTTTTTTATTGCTAGTGTAACATTCGTCTTTCCCATGCATTACCGTATTAAATGAAGTCATTTTTTGAAGCACATATCTGGCCACTAAGAGGCAGGCTCTATCGGCTGGGGTATCTCTGGGTGAGGGATAGATCCCTTACGGAGGATTTGCTTCAGAATGTCTTCGAAAAAACCTTGGAACGAGAAAAAGAACTTCAGATTCATCCCAATTTAACTGCTTGGTTGGTGAGAAGTTTGAAAAATGAAGCTTTGATGCATTTTCGCCAGACCAAGAAATTAGAATCTCTCGATGGCTTAGAGGAATTGGAAATTGAGGAATCAGTGCCTGAGGAAACAAAAGACTCGGTGCGACAAGTGATGAAACTTGTAAAAGGTTTGCCACTTCGTCAGCAGGAGATTTTTCATCTGAGAGAAGTAGAAGGCTTGAGTTACGAGGAAATTACCGAGCACCTAGACATAAGCCTGGAACAAGTGAAAGTTAACCTTCACCGAGCCAGAAAAAGCATTCGAGAGCGGATGCTCAACCAAAAATCAACCAAATGAACCAGCGAATAGACGAATTACTCGAAAAGTACTGGGAAGCTGAGACTACCCTTGCCGAAGAGCAGGAATTGAAGGAATTACTTCAAGCTGCAGAAGGATATACAGAAGAGAAAATTTTATTCTCCGGAATTAATGAGCTCACTTCGGAAGAACCAACGCTGAAAATGCCTACCAAGACAGTTCCAATCAAATCCAGAAATTGGATGAACTGGGCAGCATCAGTAGCAATTCTAGTGGGCTCTATCTGGGGATGGACTGTATATGAACAGAAGCAAGCTGAAGAGGAGGCATACATGGAAGTCATGCAAGCTTTTGCTTTGATCCAAACTAATCTATCCAAAGGTCAAGAAGAAATGGGAGTAATGAATGAAATGAGATACCTGAATACAACAAACCAATTATTTGGCAACCCTATAAATAAATAAGCCATGAGGAAAATTCTAATAATTCCGATTTTGCTGTTTGCCTTTATTATAAAAGCGCAAGCTCAGGATGATGCTATCCAACGATTTTTCTCCAAATACATGGATGACGACCGCTTCTCCAGAGTGTATATCAGTCCAAAAATGATGCAAATGGCCGGTGGCTTTCTGAAAAGTAATGCCGGTACGGACAAGGATTCAGAGGATTTAGGTGTATTGATTCAAAAGGTAAAAGGGATTCGAATTCTTTCTTCTGACGAAGTGGATGGAATGACTTTCTACAAGGAAGCTATGGGGACGCTTACAAAAAACAAATACGAGGACCTGATGATTGTCGAAGACAAAGGAAGTAGCCTGAAGTTTATGGTGCGCGAAGAAGGCGGTTTGGTAAAAGAGCTCATGATGATTTCAGGAGAAAAGGGAGACTTTACCTTATTATCAATGCTTGGAAGCTTCACCTATGAAGACCTAAACCTACTTGCTGAGAAAACGGACATTCCAGGCATGGATATGTATGGAAAAGGCAGTAAAGGACCGAAGGGTGTGAAATAAGTATCAATTATCAATTATCAATTATCAATTATCAATTATCAATTATCAATTATCAATTATCAATTATGGCGAAACTGAAAGACAGTAAGAAGGTTTCACAATTCGAAAATAATTAACTACAAACCACACTTTATAATAAACACATGAAAAAGCTATTCTTAACCCTAGCATTAATTGGAGCAGCGATATCCGTTCAGGCACAGAGCAAAAGTGTCAAGGCTCTTTATGAAAAATACAAAAGTGAAGACGACTTCTTCCACATGGAGCTTGGAGGCAATTTCATGAACTTTGCCGAAGGCTTCAAAATTGACATTGATGAGAATGACATGGCTACTGTGGCGAAGTCAATCGAAAAATTAAACTTCTTTACCCTTCCCGATCATGCAGATACAGGAAGAGTAGAATATAAAACATTACAAAAAGGCCTTGAGAAAGAAAGGTACGATCTCTTAATGGAGGCGTCTGAAGGCAAAAAAGGAGGAGTGATGGTCTATTCTAAAGGAGGAAATAAGATATCTGACTTGGTAGTCCTCGTAGGCGGTGATGATGGAGACTTAATTGTGGTAGAACTCAAAGGATCATTTGACCAAGAATTGGTAGCAAGAGCTGCTAATTATAAAGGAAAAAACTAATATCTCTCAAAACTTCGGAATTGGATTGATTCCAATTTTTGCAATAATTTTAAAAACAGGTTTAGAAAATTGACTCTAGACCTGTTTTTTTTGTTTGTATTTAAAAGGCAGGGTAAATAAAAAGCATTTTTTACCAACACTTGTTGTTGATTTAAATCAAATCAGGTGGAATTTGACCCCAATCAAAACTCCTTTTCAAAAGTTTTTTTAATTTTTTTTCACAAAATATACATTGGTGAAGAATAGATATCTCTTTGGGGCATAAATACAATATTTGGTAAAATCATTAAAAACAAATATATATTCTATAAATCGGTCAATTTTCAGAACACAACAAGTTTCGCTATCGATTGCGAAAGCATTTTATTAAATCCGCAAATATTAAAGCGATTCATTACCAAATCATTAACAATGATCTTTTTTTATTGAAGTATTTGCAATTGATAATTTCAGTCGTACCTTTGAATCGTAATAACAAACCAATCGGTAACCGAATTGAATTACAGCCCAAATTTCCCCACCTGAGACGGAGTAGCCGTCAGGCGGTTAATTTGAAAAATTAGAACCTATTCAAACCAATTATTAAAATGAAAAAATTATTCACATTGCTTTTCGTAGCGGGGATCGCTGCAGGAGCGTTTGCCAAATCAGAAGGTGCATCTGTCTTAATTAGACAAACTGAAACTACTAAGGTTGCGGTATCCTTCAATGAAGCACCACAAGGAACTGTGATTGTTAAAATCACAGATTCTGAAGATCGTTTGATCTTGAGAGACAGAATCACTAAGGATGAAGCTTTTGCTAAGAAATATGATTTGAAAGCTCTTCCTCAAGGAAACTACTCTGTAGAAGTAACGGACGAATCAGGCGTATTGAGAACTGCTTCTTTCAACAACTTTGTGGCAGAGACTCCAGCTGTATTCTCAAGAGTTTCTCCAATGGGAGACAACAAATACAGATTGCTAGTAAGCAACCTTGACGCGAAGGACATCGAAGTGATGATCTATGACGGAGACAATTTGATCCACACTGAGAAAATTGACAATCCTCAAGGACTTCACAAAATTTACTCTTTCGATAAAGTAAGTGGAGCAGGTATCAACTTTAAAGTGAAAACTGCATCAGGATTCGAAGGATATGTAACTAGCCTATAAGCTAAACCAACTTCATATAAACTAACCCCGCTTGAGCAATCAAGCGGGGTTTTGTTGTTTAAGGTGACTTAACCGCGGTGATCACAGAGATAAACGCGGAGAGCGCAGTTTAGAAATGAATTTATGCTGGGGCAATAGATAAAACTTTTACCATTTTCTGACTGAGCGCAGCCGAAGTCCAATTACACCGCCTTTAACACCATTTCGAAGCCAATGGATCTGCGTTCTGTGTAATTCTACATTTAATGTTATCCTGCTTCTCCAGAAGCAGGATTTTATCTATACAATAAATTAGCCCCGTACCTAAAGGCACGGCAGATAGCACCATCAACTTTCCTTTCCACCCATAGTTTTTCCCTAAATGGACGTGCAAAAAGAAAAAAATAGCCTCCTTGAGCTGCCGCAAGGCCTTCAAATCAAATATTTCGATCCAATTTTTACACAATAGAATTCAATAGAACACAAACTTGCGAACTCTGCGTTAACCTCCGTGTACATTGCGGTTAAACCAAAAAAATGCGAAGCATCTCTGCTCCGCATTCGTTTCTTTATTATTAAACCGACTGATCAATGAATACTGATCACTGCGGCTTTACTTTTACTATTTCTTCCAACTAGCCTTTCCACCTTTGGCAGAATCAACAGTGATAGAATAATTAGAGCCTGAAGAAACAATCCACTTCACTTTCACTCCAGTCATACCAGGACACATTATCTACCAGTATTTTCTCAGGATTATTTTTTTGCTCCGACAATTTGTTGAAGTCTTCATCTTCCACCACAAATCCAGCCACTACCTTAGCACCTGAAATGGTCACATAGTCTGGCCGCTCAATTTTGTATTTGAGATCCTGACTAGCGTGAGTTGGCATCAAGCGCTCGTTATAGATCGTTGCTGTAATTGCTTTTAATCCTCCACCAAGGTCTTCTTCTTTAACCTCCATGATGGAAAGCTTTGGCGTGTGATAGGCATGATAAATCGTGAAAGCTACATTTCTATGTGCATCTTGCTCTAGCAAGAAACCTGGATGAGCCCGCCCGAAAGTCTTTTTAAACCCTCCTATTTCCACTGTTCCAAATTGTGGATGCTCAAATTCTTTCCACATCACAAAAGCATCGCCCATAGTCAAGAATTCATCAACTTCGAACATTTCATTTTGCCCACCGCCTTGTTTGTGGAAATACAAATACGGAACCATCAGCTCATTGGAAAAGGTAAATACCCCTCTCACTCCGTAAAACCAATCCAGTTCTCCACCGAAAACAGAGTACAAATCTTTATATACCGTCAGATATCTATATCCTGGAATCATTTCTTCACCCTTTTGCCCGAGCGCATCATAGATTCGAATATCGTTTCTGTTATAGGTACTTACATCCTCTTCGGCACCTGGACCTCTGAGGATCATTCCGCCTGAATTGTGGAAACTTTGAGCTCCTGCGATATTCGGATGCTTCATTACAAATTCCATTATCGACCGGTTTTCAGGCAAGGTAAATGGATACTTCAATGCGCCACGCTGAATGTAGTCTGGTTGCCAATTCCAACCCCAGTCTCTATTTGGATCATAATAGCCTACGCCATCGTCATTCACGCGACCATCACCATCACCATCCGTGCCTTCCTGACCCAACATTTCATATTCTCCCATTTTATCCGCACCTACCATAATCAGTTTGCGTGGATCCTGTGGGTCTTTGATATAGCGACCAGTCGGAGATTTTCTAATCATCATTGTGATGTGTCCATCGCCATCCAGATCATCCATTCCATCTTCCCCAGCTACCCCATCTCCATCATTATCTAAGATCATCATCCCGGATCGTGGTGAATTTGCAGTATTTGGCTCCAAGAAAAAGTCATTCCTTGCATCTGGATTTATAGTTGGTGTGATGTAAAACACCTTGTCCTTCAGGAGCTGCTGGATAAATTCATTATCAGCAAACATCTCTGTGAGGTACCAAGCACCATAAAGAGAAAATTCTCCGCCCTGGATTTCATTGGAGTGAATATTCCCATCGATCCACATTCCTGGTTTATCGGTATCTTTTCCGGTGGAAAAATCCGTAATCGTCAATGTCCACATGTCCCTGCCCTCGTAGGATTTACCGATTGATTCCAATTTGGCAAGGTTAGGATGCGCTGCCGCAATCTTCTTCATATTATCCACCAAACCCTCGTAAGTATAATAGCGATTGAAAGCGATATCTACTTTTGGATTGTGTGGAGTACCGACTGCGCGGAAAAATTTCTCCTGCGCATCTGCTTTATAACTTCCTAGGCTAAGTACTCCAACAGCCAAGGCAATGAGCATTTTTGTTGTTTTCATCTTTTTCATGGCTTATAGTTTTACAGAAGTAGAAGTGAATCCGGCATGAGAAGCACCGGCTTTTACAGTCACATTTCCTGAACCACGAATAATCCAGCTAAAACTAGCCTTCTCAAATGCGCCCAAAGACTCCATTAGTTCGATCTTATTTCCTGAAACTATGTCATCGGGATCAGCACTCATATCAATTCTAATTTGTCTTAGCCAACGTGATTGCTCTCCCATCTCTGAGTGGGTTGGGATAGCAGAATTATTAAACAGATCCATAGTCACTCGTGTCAATCCATTACCAAGTGACTCTGATTTTACATTATGCAGTTCAAGTTTTGGCTGCATATCCGCCAACTTAAGAATGAATTCGGTATGCTGATCTGCGATTTCACCTACTTTCTCATAAGAAGGAGTAGTCATCACAAAAGGCTTGATGCCTCCCACTTCAACTTTTTTACCTGGAAAATCCGGATGCTGAACTTCAGTCCAAGGAACAAAAACATCATTCATCGCTAGTGAATCTGCCCAAGCCAAATAGTTGGCTTCCGCATTTGACTTGCCTTTGCCAGTAGAATCTTTGAATTCAGGCACCCAATACCCCGGTGTGCTGAAACTCAATCTTCCAAAGTGGAAATAAGCCCATTGGAAGAAATCCCCATCAGTGCCTTGATTATCCTGCTGGTAAGCCTTCTGCTTAACGGTTTCTTTATAGACATCAGAAATCATAGCGTTTATAGCCTGATCTTTCTCCAAAATAGAAGTGACCACCCTCTTCTTTGCATTTCCTGCATTGTACTTCAATGGTGAAGACAAGTTGTTGGCTGGAGAAAAAGTAACAAAGGCGAAAATATTCCACTGCTCAAATAGATAGTCAAGAAGCGCTCGAGACTCCTTTTGGGTCACTGGCATATCACCAGCCAATGGCTCAAAAACAGGGAATTTATAGGTTAAAGACTTATTGAAAGCAATTCCTTCTTTTAGGTCTTCAGCGAACTCTCCATCTTTATCATCATCTTTTGATTCCTTATAAAGTGAATATTTCCCAGCTTCTCCCTTGGATTTATCCACTTTCACTAATACACGCTCATCTTCTTTGGAAAGAACGTAATCTCCCATAGGATCTTCTACTCGCATCATGGTGATCAGACCATCACCATTCAGATCAGTATATCCACTTCCTCCCGGAGTTCCATCCCGATCATGATCAATCGACACCGCATTGCCTCTTCTTTCATATTTCAATGAAGCGAAGTACTGCTCGTAAGCGTCTGGAGACATGTTGGGAAAAATGTAAAAAGTCGTAGTCTCAAGCGCTTCCGCATGATCTGAAACCAGCTTTTCAGCAAATTGTGTAGCCAGCTCCACGCTCAGCACCTCGTAGCCCTCCACTCCGCCTACTACAGCGATGGCCGGTTTTTGATTCAGTTCACCAGTGCCCACTTTAAGCACCCAGATATCTTTGCCACCTTCTGTTTTGGTGAGTGAGGTGAGCGTGGCGGAAGCATTGGATGCTACGTTTTGCAAACGCTGATTGAGTTGATTAAGCGTGGGGTACTCCGATTGCGCAAATGCAGCGCCTGAAAGCCCCATACCTCCCATCAACAACCAACTGAGTAGTGTTTTCTTCATAAATCGTTTGGGTTTTAATTCTCTGATTATTGTAATCCTGAAAAAGATTAACCCTAAATTTTACTAAAATTTCGGGACAAAAAGCCTTTTCCTTATTCGGAACGCCGAAATAACACTTGAATGGATTGGGATCAGGATAAATGGAGTTGAATTAAAAGTATTGTACAGATCGGGAAAATTCGCTTATTTAAGGTCATTAGCTTTTTCAATATGTATCAAAAAGTAGCCCTTGCCATAGCTTTTTCCCCTAGGATGGAAGCTTTGATTTCAGAAACAAAACGACTTGTTCAGCTTTTCGGCTCCGAGCTGATCCTAATTCATATAGGCAAAAAAACGGATGAACTAGAGGCCAAACTTGGTGAAATCATGATAAAAAATGGTTTGGATGAGAGCAAAACCAAGCTAATCTGGAAAGAGGGAAAGCCAGTCAAAATGATCATCGAGGCCTGTAAGGAAGAAAATGCGGACCTGTTGGTGGCTGGGGCTTTGAAGCGTGAGGGATTTCTGACCTATTACATGGGATCAGTGGGCAGAAAAATCATCCGTAAATCTCCCTGCTCAGTTTTGACTTTGATTGAGCCGAAAGTTCAATCTACGGTTTTTGAAAAAGTAGTGCTCAACGGAACTCAGTTAGAAATCACTGCTAATGTGATCGAGTGTGGAATTATTTTCTCCAAGGCGGTAAAGGCAGATCAAGTTCACATTTTGAATGAAATAAAAATGTATGGTCTCCAAATGGGCACTGCCAGTGAAGACTCTGAAGAGGAAGCATCAAATACCAGGCGGCAATTGGTGCAGAATGAAGTGGAATATGTAGAGGGAATTTTAAAGCAAATAGATCAAGGAAATTTGAAGATAAATATTAAAGTGACTGGAGGAAGATGGGCAGTTGAATTGGCTAGATTTTGTGAAAAAATCGAAGCAGACCTGCTGGTAGTGGGTGATGATCAAAAACTGAATTTTTTCGACAGGATTTTCCCACATGATTTGGAAGACCTATTGAGCACTTTGCCTTGTAATTTATTAATCGTAAAAAATTAAACCTCCATGGAAACGTTAGGCCATAAGGAGGTAATTAATTTACTCCTCCAACTCGCATCTATTCTTATATTGGCTAGAGTCTTTGCTGAATTGGCAAGAAAGTTCAAGCAACCTGCCGTGGTAGGTGAAATCTTTGCCGGGATCATACTCGGACCGACCATTCTCGGAAATTTCTTTCCTGGAGCTCATGAATATTTATTCGCATCACATGAGATGACAAACATAGCCTTTGATGGCTTTGTACAGATCTCAGTAGTACTTTTGCTATTCATAGCAGGATTGGAGGTGGAGTTACATATTGTTTGGAGCCAGGGAAAAAAGGCGCTTTACATAGCTGTGGCCTCGATGATCCTTCCAATTATAGCAGGATTCGTGGTGGCATACGCATTCCCGGAGTTTTTAGGAGTTAATATCAATGACAGAATAGTAGCTTCCACCTTCTTTGGTTTAGCTATTTCCATTACTGGGTTAGCTATTGTAGCAAGGATTCTAATGGATTTGAATCTCTTCAAAACCTCCTCTGGTCTTCTTATTATAGCTGGAGCTATGATAGTAGATGTATTGGGCTGGCTGATCTTCTCGGTGATTCTATCCCTGTCTGAGTCTGGTAGCGATGGTTTAGGAGTATGGCCCACAATTGGTCTTACCTTACTATTTACTTTAGTAATGCTAACTATTGGAAAGGGATTGATCAACAGAGTATTGCCCTGGATCAATAAGAAGCTGGCCTGGCCAGGAGGCTTACTCTCGCTTTCCCTAGCGCTCTGCTTTTTAGCAGCATCATTCACCGAATTCATTGGTATTCACGCTATTTTTGGCGCATTTATCATTGGTGTTGCACTTGGAGATTCGGAGTATTTGACGGAAAAAGCCAAAGAGATTTTACATCAGTTTATCAATAACATTTTTGCTCCTATCTTCTTTGTTTCCATTGGACTCAAGGTAAACTTCATCACTGGATTTGATCCGGGAATAGTCGGAGTTGTGATTATTGTAGGCTTAGTGACAAAGTATTATGGAGCTTACTTCGGAGGAAGACTTGCAGGGGTTCCGCGCAAAGAATCCATTGTCGCTGGCTTTGGTATGAGCACTAGAGGAAGTATGGATATCGTACTGGGATTGATAGCTTTAGAAAACGGCTTGGTCACTGAGCCACTGTTTATTGGTCTGGTGATTTTAGCGATTATTGCCAGCATGACTGCTGGGCCGCTCATAGGCTGGGCGAGAAATCTCAAGATATAAAAGCTTTTTTCAATCGTTGATTATTAGGATCAATTGGCTAAATCTAACAATCGGACGTATTTTTGGGTTCTGAATCGCAAATCCTCATACAAAGAGCTCTCATGAATAAATCCGGAAAAATCGGCGTTTTGCTGGTGAACCTGGGAACACCAGATAGTACCGCTACCGGCGACGTAAGAAAATACCTTCGCGAATTCCTGATGGATGGTCGTGTAATAGATATACCTGTTGTTTTCAGATGGATGCTAATCAATTTAATTATTGCACCATTTCGAGCTCCAAAATCAGCTCATGAATACAAAAAACTATGGACGGATCGCGGATCTCCCCTACTCTTTCATACAGAAGATCTCCGAGATAAATTGATTGAAAAACTTGACGCCAAGCAATACAAAGTAGCGATCGCAATGCGCTATCAAACGCCTTCCATAGAAGCTGGATTAGAGGAATTGCGGAAAGCACATGTCACCAAAATCATCGTACTTCCACTTTTTCCTCAGTATGCTTCGGCATCAACAGGCTCTGTGCAGGACAAAGTGATGGAGATAGCAAGAACCTGGCAGATCATTCCTGACATTTCATTTATCGAGTAATTTCGTAGAACAACCATTATTTCTAGAGGCTTGGGCTGAACGTGGCAGAGCTATGCTGGAAGGGAAAGATTACGATAAAATCCTCTTTTCTTACCATGGACTCCCTGAGCGCCATATTCTCAAAGGTTCTGTAGATGGCTACTGCCAGCTTGGTGCTTGCTGTAATAAATATGGGGCCAAAAACCATTATTGCTATCGTGCTCAATGCTTCAAAACGACTCGATTGATAGCCGAGAAACTGGGTATCCCAGAAGAGAAAACAGTGAATTGCTTTCAATCCAGATTAGGGAAAGATCCATGGGTAAAACCTTACACGGATGATGTAATTGATGAGCTGAATAAGCAAGGAGTGAAGAAGGTACTAGCCTTCTCCCCAGCATTTGTAGCTGATTGTCTTGAAACTACTGTGGAGGTAGCTGGCGAATACCGGGACAAATTCCTCGAAGGAGGTGGAGAAGAATGGGACTTGGTTCCTAGCTTGAATTCCGAAAACACTTGGGTAGAATGTGTGAAGGAAATGGTGCTGGAGCATTCTTGAATTAATTGACTTTAACCGCCGAGTGGGCGGAGTATATCGCAGAGGGCACTACTGTTGTCCTCTATTTGAATCAATCAGGGCTAAAAGCCCTTAATAACCCAGCCCAGACTAAAGGGCTGGTTTTTTTTTGAACAATTGAATAAGTGAACCTAGAGTAAGCAGCTTAATCCTAAACTGTGCCCTCTGCGCAACCTTTGTGTAATCCGCGGTTAAAATCATCCTCCCAACAAGCAACTTAACTTTACCCTTCTTATTCATCCATTTTGCGGATAACCTATTAACTTTGCCTCCATGAACGAGCGATACATGCAGCGCGGAGTTTCCGCCTCCAAAGAAGATGTGCATCAGGCCATTTCAAAACTTGACAAAGGGCTTTACCCAAAGGCATTTTGTAAGATCGTGGAAGACACCCTTGGCAACGATCCTGAATACTGCAATATCATGCATGCTGATGGTGCCGGTACCAAATCTTCTCTGGCATATTCCTACTGGAAAGAAACCGGCGATGTGAGTGTTTGGAAAGGTATCGCGCAGGACGCGATCATCATGAACACGGATGATTTGCTTTGCGTGGGTGCAATCAACAATATCCTCGTTTCATCTACGATTGGTAGAAATAAAAACCTTGTTCCCGGAGAAGTGATTTCCGCGATCATCGAAGGAACCGAAGAGGTTCTTCAGATGCTTCGTGACAATGGCGTCAACGCTGTACTTACTGGCGGAGAAACTGCTGATGTGGGAGACTTAGTTCGCACAATTATAGTGGATAGCACAGTCACTTGTAGAATGCGACGCGATGAAGTCATCTCCAATGATCAGATTCAGGGTGGCGATGTGATCGTAGGTTTGGCTTCTTTTGGCCAGGCAAAATACGAGACAGCATACAACGGTGGCATGGGAAGCAATGGCCTTACCTCTGCCCGTCATGATGTGTTCAATAAAGTACTAAAGACAAAATATCCTGAGAGTTTTGATCCATCTGTCCCGGAAGATCTTGTTTACTCAGGAAAATATAACCTAACCGATCCAGCTCCAGGCGCACCTGTGAACATCGGTAAGTTGGTCCTTTCTCCTACGAGAACTTACGCTCCAATCATGGTGGATGTGTTGAACTACATGAGACCAAGAATTCATGGCTTGGTGCACTGCAGCGGTGGAGCGCAGACCAAAGTCCTTCACTTCGTGGACGACGTGCATGTGATCAAAGACAATTTGTTTGAAACCCCTCCCCTTTTCCAAATCATCCAAGAAGAAAGCGGTACGGACTGGAAAGAGATGTACAAAGTTTTCAACATGGGTCACAGAATGGAAGTTTACCTGAACGAGCGCTATGCTGAGGAGATCATCGACATTGCTGAGTCTTATGGCGTAGAGGCACAGATCATCGGTAGAGTAGAACCGCATCAAGGCAAAAAAGTAACGATTACTAGCCCACATGGCATTTTCGAATATTAAGTTATTATTTAATCGAAATCATATCAGCACCAGTATTTTCCTTGCTCAGCCGGTCAGAAGACCGATGACGGGAGACCCGCCACAGCGGCCAGGCCGAAGTACCGGAAAAGCTAGTGTTTACCATTTATGAAGTCACTTTGCTCTTTATTAAATAAAATCGTAAACATCCATATTTAAATGGCATTGAAAGGGAAAAGCATATTACTAAAAACAACAAAAGTCCTAAGTTGGACTTTTGTTGTTTTGGTGGTAATCGGCTTGATCATTTTGACCAAAGTGGATCGTTCTCCGATTGAGGACCAAGCCTTTTATAAAGAGACTTTGGAGCGAATAAATCAAAGTACTTTTTCAAAATCCCAAGGCGAAGCATGGATCGCAGGTTGGTCAAGCGTGAATATGACGCCCGCTGAACCGGCTGATCTGGTTGGCTATGCACCTCGTGGAAAATATGAATTCGTGCAGGATAGTAGCTTTGTCAAAGCGTTGGCTCTTTCTAATGGAAATACAGAGATTGCCTGGCTTAATTATGAATTGCTGATCGTTCACCCACATCTAGCAGCGCAAATTCAAACAGCTATAAAAGAAGCAAACCTACCAATTGATCAGGTGATTTTCACAGCAACTCATACACATTCTGGAATGGGCGGATACATGCCTGGTCCTGATGGGAGAAATGGCTTTCGGAGGATACGACCAAAACATTGTGGATTTGATTGTGTCGAGTAGTCTTTCTGCTTTGCAAAATGCCATCGCCACTCAAGACACTGTTTCTATCACCTATCGCAAGTCGGACGCAGGTGCGCTAGTAGCCAATAGATTCGTGAAAGATGGGCCGACAGACCCTTTTGTCCGCCAACTTATTTTCACCAAAAAGACAGATGAAAAAGCTACGTTCCTTACCTATTCGGCACATGCTACCACGATGAGCACCAAGTTTATGGGCCTGTCTGGTGATTATCCTTTTTACCTGACCAAAGAATTGGAAGAGGGTGATTTTGACTTTGCTATGTATGCCGCAGGAACGGTAGGAAGTCATAGACCTTTGAGGCCGGGAAACACACCTGAAATGGTCGAGCGATATGCGCATCAATTAGACTCTACGCTGAATCTGAGGATGACTTATTTCGCAACTGTCAAAAATCATCGAATCCAAACTGGCTATCTGCCGATTTCATTGAGAGAACCACATCTTCGTATTTCAGACAATCTTCGCCTTCGCCCATGGCTGTTCAATTATTTACTAGGCGAGACCAATGCTCATTTAGACATTACGCAGATTGGTAACATGCTTATGATTGCTTCCAGCGGAGAGCTTTCCGGAGTTTTCTATGAAAAATGGGAGAAGCTGGCGCAAAGCAGAGGTTTGAATCTGATCATCACGACTTTCAACGGTGGATACATTGGCTACATCACTCCTGATGAACTCTATGACGAAAACTTCCACGAGGTGCGCGAGATGAACTGGTATGGCCCTGGTAACGGAAAGTATTTTGATGAAATGGTGATGGCTATTATCAAGAAGTCAAGCCCTTAAAGGTCCGAAAAGTCCTCATATAGGTAGTTTTTATCCAGTTATCTCAAAAATCCTTGAGCTATTTTTGCCAAAACTTAAAAGCCATGAGATTCTCCACACTGAAAAGTATATACCAATGCAAGTGCCCTCGCTGCCATAAAGGGGATATGTTTTTGCGTGGTAAATTATTGAATCCAACCAAGTTTTCTGTGATGAACAAATCCTGCTCGCATTGCGGGCAGTCCTTTGAACCAGAACCTGGCTATTACTTCGGGGCTATGTTTGTTAGCTATGCGATCAACACTGCCTTATTTATTACTGCCTGGGTGGCTTTGACGATATTGAAACCAGACTATTCTTTGTCTCTTCTACTTTCTTTGCTGGGTGTAGCGGCCATTGTTTTTCTGCCATTCATCTACCGAATCAGCAGATCAATCTGGATTGCGATTTTTATTTCCTACAAAGGCGAAGACCTCCCAAGTTCATCTTGAGGACTTGATTTCTATGAAGTAAGTATATTTGGAATATCTTGAGTTTCGAAGATATTCCAACTATGCCCAGCAGTCCACTTCCTATATTTCACATTCCAGATTTCGGGCCTGACGCGATAGATTCATCGCATTTCTATTATTCTGGACTGAAAAGTCACTTGGCGACACACCAATTTATCCAGAAACCACACAAGCATGATTTCTACATCATTGTAGTTTTCACTCAAGGGAGAGGAAGCCACACCATAGATTTCAAAACCTACCGGGTAGAGCAAGGCTCAGTGTTTTTCTTAAGTCCTGGGCAGGTGCATTCTTGGGAGCTTTCTCCAGATACAGATGGACACATTTTGTTCTTCAGTACTGATTTTTATACCTCCACTTACTCACGAAAAAAGTTAAACGATTATTCACTTTTCAACTCAATAGTGGAATTTCCCAACCTGGAAATCGATACACCTGAGACAAGAGAAGTTCTTTTCTTTTTTGAAAAAATTGATCAGGAAAACCAAAAGTCCTAACTCGTCACCAAGGACTTGCTGAGAAACTATATTGATACACTTCTTATTTTGTTGTATCGATACAAAGGCAGCAAAACTTCTTTTTCGCCCGAAGAAAAACTGGTTCACAATCAATTCCAGCAGCTGGAATTACTGATTGACAATCACTTTAAGAAACATAGAGAAGCGAGTTTTTACGCAGATCAAATGAGCCTCAGCATGAAACAACTCAATTCACTGTGTAAAAACACCGTTTCAAAAACCAGCTCTCAACTTATTCTAGACAGGGTTATCCTGGAAGCACAACGACTTTTGACACACTCGGATTTGAACATATCAGAAATTGCATACGAGCTGGCATTTGAGGACTCTTCGTATTTCAGCCGCCTATTCAAAAAGAAAAACGAACCTGACTCCTGAGCAATTCCGAAAACAACTAGATAACACAGACTTTTAAACTCCAAATCTGAGCTTTCACCCAACCTCCCATAAAGAGGCGCTCATCAGTTTTCAAAAAACCCTTCTTGGAGAAAAGTATTTCGTACTTAGGGAGATCATTGCGAGGATGACGGACAACTGCTTGGAAAAAAATGATCATAGCATTAGTTAAGATTCGATGCCAGAAGCTTTTAGGATGAAAAAAATCTGCAAGCAGAATCCTTCCATCAATTTCTAGTACCAGCTTGATTTGTTCCAAAAGGGACCCAATTGCCTCGTCAGTCATGGTATCTAGAACAAAATGAAGCCATATCTCATCAAACTTTTCCCCAGCCTTGAATTCCCCTAAATGAAATTTGAGCTGGCTTGAGTGGAGATTTTTCTTTGCTGTTTTCAGCATGCTGCTGGACAATTCCCAATATTCCCCTGAAATCTCTGGCGCAATTTCAGCGTAGTCCAATCCATCTCCTCCCCCGATAATTAAGACGCGTTTTGACTTCGTGTTTTCCAAAAAGCAAAGTTTGGACACCTTCAGCTTTTGGCCAAAAACGAAGCTCACTAAAGAAGAATACCAAGGAGCAAGTAAACTATACTGATCTTTCACTAGTTTAAAGGAATGAACTAATTTCCCAAAATACCCTTTTTATGAAGAATCTATTCAAAACCATCGGCGGACTCCGTCAACTTTTATCCACTGTCGATCTGGATCAAATCTCAAAGCTTTCCCAAAAAGTAGATATCTCCAAAATGGTAGGACTGGTCTCCCAGATGAGCGAGGAAGATCTATCCAAAATGATGGGCATGATGAAAGGCGGAAGCCGGCCGAAAACCATCCCGCCGATCAATGGAGATTTTTATGAGTTAGGCAAAAGTCTGCCTGCTCACGAAAGGGAAATTCAACTTCGTGTCCGTGAATTTATGGAGCGGGAGATCAAGCCCATCGCCAATGACTATTGGAACCGCGGGGAATTCCCCATGCAGATTATCCCTAAAATGGCTGAACTGGATATAGCTGGATTGACCTATCAAGGCTATGGCTGCCCAGGACATTCAGCATTGCTGGAAGGCTTCGTGGCTATGGAAATGGCGAGAATAGACACTTCAATTTCCACTTTTTTTGGAGTGCAAAGTGGACTCGCAATGGGGTCTATCTATCTCTGTGGATCAGAAGCACAAAAGCAGGAATGGCTTCCTTCCATGCAAAAACTGGAGAAAATCGGTGTCAGTTGGCTTGACCGAGCCAGAGGTTGGATCTGGAGTAGCAGGGGGCTTGACCACTACTTGTAAAAGAGAAGGCGATGTTTGGGGTGCTAAATGGAACAGAAAAAATGGATAGGAAATGCTACGTTCTCAGATATGACTGTGATCTCGGCGAGAGATCTTGATGACCAGCAGGTGAAAGGCTTTATTGTGCCAAAAGATAATCCAGGCTTTAAAGCAGAAAAGCTGGAAGACAAAATGGCGCTGAGAATAAGTACAGAACGCCTTTAATCACATTGACAAATTGTGAAGTGCCGGAATCAGACAGATTGCAAGAAGCAAATTCTTTCCGCGACACTTCCAGGAAAGATTCCTTTCGCATGACTAGAGCTGGAGTAGCATGGCAAGCCGTAGGTTGTTCTCAAGAAGGAGCATATGCGTTGGCCTTGGCATACACCAATGAACGCAAGCAATTTGGCAGACCAATCGCTTCTTTCCAGCTTGTTCAAGATCTTTTGGTGACTATGCTAGGTGACCTGACGGCCATGCAGACGATGGTTTTTAGACTTTCGGAAATGCAGAACGATGACATTTTGAAAGACGAGCATGCATCCTTAGCCAAAGTATTTTGTACCCTTCGCATGCGATCAATTGTGGATCATTCCCGTGAGCTTTTCGGAGGAAATGGAATTTTGCTACGCCATGATATTGCGAGATTTGTGGCAGATGCGGAAGCAGTTTACAGCTACGAAGGAACCAAGGAAATCAATTCGCTGATCGTAGGGCGAGCCATTACCGGACATAGCGCATTTGTCTAAAGCAACAGTAAAATCGCGGGAATCAGGAAAGCAACTTCCATCCGCATTCTGATTTGCTCAGGACTAGCTTCCGATTTGAAAAAGCTCAGATAGTGGACAAGTAACATGAATGATATAAGCTCGGGAAGATCCTAAAAAGAGAATTTACCAGTAGCAAGCCAATCAATGCAGCTAGCATTAATCCGATTGCAAGCTGGTGAATTCTGGATTTAGTGTCTCCTGAGGTATTAAAGTGGCTATGGAAGAAAAGCCTGACTCCGTGTCGCTTTCCTTATCCAAACTGGAAAGCATAATGAGGTTTAAATAAGCCAATCCCATATATAAAATCGTCAGGCCAAAAGCGGTCCAAGTGTAATCTATTTCGGGTGCTTCATACCAAGGAAGCCAGGAAATCCCGATCACATAGAAGATAGCCGAACTGAGTTCCTTTAGTCGAACTTGCTTTGCTGCCAATTTTCTCACAGCAAGCATTATCCCCAAAATCAGTACCCCGAGCCCTGCTCCGAAAAACAATTCTTTAGAAAACCCGAAAAATTTAATTGCCCAATACAGACCAATACAGCCAACTAATCCAAGGATTGCCAGTAATGGTTTTTGGTAAATTAAATGAAAATGATGCCTATCCGCTGCACGATCTGCTGCCAGTTTTCGTGCATCCATCAAATGGTCTGCGGTATAAATACACCATACCGCCATCCCTAATAAGGCATATTCCTGCCAATTCAACTCGACCCGCAGCGCTCGCTCAAAAAAAAGCATTCCAGCCATGGCACCTAGCACAACATCGATGGAAAGCCAAGTAAGTCGTTGATAAAATTTAAAGAGGAAATGCACAGCTTAAAGATAGGGTGAATGGGCAAAAGTCCATAGTTGGTACTCGGATGCTCAGGGATATTATTTATTTTACGAATCAATTCTCAAACCCATAAACCTAAAATCATTTATTTAATCATGAAAAAATCCACTTTACTGTTAGTAGCCCTACTTGCCTTCGTTACTTTTTCTTTTGCGCAAGCTCCTATCAAAATCGCCTGCGTAGGCAACAGCATCACCCAAGGTCCTGGAAGAGATAATCCAGATAGCTGGCCACTGCAGATGCAGGCCATTCTCGGAGACGCGTATGAAGTTGGAAATTTTGGTGTTTCCGGAAGAACATTGCTCCGCAAAGGAGACTACCCTTATTGGAATGAACCACAGTTTCAGCAAGTCAAGGATTTCGGAGCAGACATTCTTATCATCATGTTGGGAACAAATGACTCCAAGCCTCAGAACTGGAAGTATGCCTCTGAATTCAGACAGGATTACCTGGATATGATTGCGGAGTTTAAGAAAACCATGCCTGCAGATGGCAAAGTCTATGTGATCATGCCGGTGCCCGTAACCCGTGAGAACTTCGGAATCACTCCTGTGGTGATGAACAACGAGCAGCGAATGATGATCATGGATATTGCCTTAGACTCAGGCTCCGAGCTAATCGATCTTTACACGCCATTTATGGGTCATGAGGATTTGCTACCTGATGGCGTACATCCAAATACCGAAGGATTGGGCATTATGGCGAAGGTGGTCGCAAGGGCGATACGGTTGTAGGGACTAGGTGTCGGATGTCCGATGCCCGGTGTCACAAACCCTCCAAGTTTTTAGAAATTTGGAGGGTTTTGGTTTTTAGTTCAATCCTCTTTGGGATTTCCATATCACTGGATAGTATAGATATCCACGACTCCCGAAATTTACTTTAAGTATGTCAGTTATTTAAAGTTGGACCACTTCGTGGTCGTGCATTTGAATCTAAAAGTGAAAGCAAGACCCCGAACGGGGTCAAACCATGAATAGCCATGGGTGCAACCCATGGTTTACAAAAAGGACGAAAGGAACCACGACCCCGAAGGCGGTCGAACTCGAAATCCAGTACAAAGGTTTCTTCATGCCAATCCTAATTAACCCAACCCACCTTAAACCTGACTCATCCGATATTTTACCTGACTACGGTTACCTTTTTGACCTCATTTTGGATTAAAAAGGTGACACGAGTTATCTTAAAGTAGACACATCGTATGTTTTGCCTAACTGCAGACCTTTTTTATTTGATTTTGACCTGAAAAGCTGACTCGAGTGATGTTTTAGGTGACTCGAGTGATGTTTTACCCGACGGCTGTCAACTTTTAAATCAGAACAGCCTACTAGTTCCTTACCTGGGTTAATATAATAGCCTGTCTCGCTGTGGAGAGAGTTAGGCTAGAAAGGGTTTGAAGTGTGTCAATTCTATGCACCCACAAAAAAAGACCGAGTCAGAAAGACTCGGTCTGGATGATTGATTCTAAACTTTTCAAGCTACTTCACTTCTCAGGACCTTTACGATCTCCCTGACTTTCATAGCGTTTGCGAAGCTCTTCATATAGTGCTTGTGCGCCTGCTATTCCCATTTTCGCAGCATACTTGACAGAATTGTAGAATATCCTTGCCTGATCGTAAGCTTCTGCTCCGGCAAGTGTAGTGGTATTCGTAAATTCGTCTTGCAACTGCTCTGCTGCCACAAAAAATGGCTTCAATTGAATGTAAGCTTCCAGATCCTTGCGCATCTCGACCACATCCAAAAAGGGCGGGTTAAACTGCGGGTTGGACTCTGCAAACTCTGTAGCCTTCTGTACAAAAGGCAAAGTGCCATCAGACATCCGGGCGAGATGCTTCGCTTTGCCCTTGCTTAGCTCTGCGAAATAAGGCCCCATGATCGTGGTGATGGTGGCGAATGCATCCCGAACTTGCTGTAGTTCAGCGGGCGGGATGGAGATGGAAATGCGGTTCTCCATAGTGTAGGTTGTTTAAAAATGAATAACAATTATTAAAAACTATAAATGAATTTAAACAAACTAGTTTTAAATACAATACTCAATTAAAAGTTTCTTAACACTGACTATCAGTAGGATAGGGAATGGTAAAGAGATAAGCTCTTGGGTTTCTAATAGAATTAAACACTGTAGATTTCGAAAATCTGGAGGGTTTTTAACTAATTCCACAAAACACCGCCATCGGACAGGCAGGCGTAGACCACGGGGCAGGACTAGTGGAGGCAGTTTAAGTCCTAGTTTTTAACTATATATTTTATTTACCCTCATACTATCTCAGGTGTCAATTTTAATAAAGCCAGAAACCTCTCGAATAGGGATTTGAAGGTGAGTGACTTAGCAACTGAATTCCTAAAAAAATATAGTTTTTAGAGGTATTGTATTATGGCTGCAAAATGAATAACTAGCGCGATGTTTACCCTAAGAAAATATTAGAGGGTAGCAGCTAACACAATCATTTAGCGCAATGCTGAAACACGTAATTTTATCCTGTCTGTTGCTCACTCTTGGTGGGTATTCACTAGCTCAAACAACTGCCCCTGGTTACTACATTTCCTTGAGCAATGACAGTGTCCTTACACAAATCAAGATGCCAAAATCAGTTTTTGGATCTGTGGACTTTTCCAAATTCCTTTTCAAAGTAGAAGCACAGGATAGCAATAACGATTTGAAGAAATTTAAACCCGAGGATATCTAACGGTTTGGGTTTATCTATAACGGAGAGAGTTACAGCCTTTTTTCAAAGCCTATTTTTACTGAAAATACGCTGAGGTTTTTACAGCCAACAGTTCTTGGAGAAAAATCCAGCCTGTTTCAATTTCAGACCTACGATCAAAATGGGGCTCCGCTAGGCACCTTTTATACGCTAGAAAAGAATGACGGCACTTATGCATTCCTAACTACCGGAATGAGAAGTCTCGATAAATTTAAAGATTTACTAAAAGAATTTTACGATGAAAATCCTGAACTACTCAAACTGATCGACGCGAGATTTAAAGAGCGAAAGTCAGTGCAAGCCGACATGATCGAGCTTGTCGAATCGGCCAATAGATAGCCTGTTGTTCGAATAAGCTTCTTTATCACTCTTCCACAAATCCAATCTGCTTCCACTCCCCTTCGATTTTATCATTTTGCTGCGGAGCACGCAGGGTACTTCTACCCTCTATGATATACTTGCTCAGGAGACTTTTTAGGGCGGCTACTTTCTCAGGATTTTCTGCTTGAAGATTTGTAGTCTCACCAGGATCGGAAGCCAGATTGTACAACTGAACTTCCGGAAGACCTTCCTCAGCTTTAGTGTTAGGTTTAGGAGCACTCCATCCACCAGAACCTTTAGCCATGATGAGTTTCCAATCGCCTTGACGAATTGCAAAACTGCCATTAATGGAGTGGGCTACTGTGGCTTCACGGAATTGATCCACTTGATTAGTTGCATCAAAAAGTGACACCAAACTGTAGCTATCCTCGCCTTCATTATCCTTGAGGGCATAGCCAGAAAGCTCTGCTCCAGTTGCCATCAAATCAGTCAAACAGATTGTTTCATTTCTGGAAGTTCCTTTTTGGATTTTGGCTGGCCACTTGGCAATAAAAGGTACTCGATGTCCTCCTTCGAAAATATCTGCTTTGTGCCCACGGTAGATGTAGCTAGAGTAGTGTCCCGCTGCCTGCATCACATCCAGACCTGCTGCCGGAGAACCACCATTGTCGCTCGTAAATACGATTAACGTATTTTCTTCAGTTCCTGCTTCTTTGATTGCTTCATTCAACTGACCCACATAGTCATCAATCATCATCATAAAATCCGCAAATGGAGCTAAACCGCTTTTTCCTTGCCATTCAGCCGGTGGCAAAATCGGAGTATGCGGAGAAGGTAGTGCCAAGTAAAGGAAAAATGGCTTTTCTTCTTTCGCCTGCTCTTAAATGTGATGCGATAGATCGCTCAAAGAAATTTGGAGTAACTTTTTCGTGATCAAAATCAGGAGAAGTTGGTCCTTCTCTCCACCAAGAATATTTGCCTTTATTGACAGTTACTGTATCTGGAATCGCAGTCACTTGACCATTCTCAACATACACATAAGGAGCCATATCCAGCGACCCATTATGACCGTAAGCGTAGTGCAAAACCCAGATCATTTGGAGTATGAGTTACAGTCTTTGTAAAATCTATATTATCAAAATCATTGGCACCCCAGCCATCAGCTCTCAAGGAATCTCCATCTACTGTAGCCCAGTCCCAACCTAAGTGCCACTTGCCAATAAATGCGGTATTATAGCCTTGACCTTTGAGCACAGAAGCAATCGTTGTTCTATCATCAGGTATCAAAGCAGTAGAATTCCCGGTAAGCACACCGCTTTTCAGGGTACTTCTCCAATTGTACCTGCCTGTCATAAACCCATAGCGGGTAGGAGTACACACAGCTGATGGTGTATGGGCAATCCGTAAAAATCATCCCTTCAGAAGCCAGTTCGTCTATGAAAGGGGTTTTGATTTTTCCTTCAGGATTAAATGCTTTAATATCCCCATAGCCCAAATCATCTGCTAGAATGACCGATAATGTTGGGTTTTTTATATTCTTGCTTCGGCTTTTCGGCACAGGATATTACCGACAAAGAGATAAATGTATACGCAAGTAGGTGGAAATAAAGCTTCATTTTGTATAAATCTAGGATAGAATGGTTGAATTTAGGGCGAATGACCCATATATAAAAGTAAAATAATGCAGCTACGCAAAAAATCCTACTTTCAGCCTTTAAGAAGAGTATAAACAGGCTAATGAAAGGTACCTAATTAAGCGCTATATGCTTACAGCAAAAGTCGTTTTAATAAAACAAAAAAACCACAACCCTTGCGAGCTGTGGTTTTGGAAAGTAGGTCTATCGTTTATTATTTACCTCCAAGTGCGTTGGCACCAGAGACAGTTTCAAGTATTTCATTGGTAATGGCAGCCTGACGAGTTCTGTTGTACATCAATCTAAGCTCTTTCAGCAATTCACCAGCGTTATCTGTTGCCTTATCCATCGCAGTCATTCTAGCGCCATGCTCAGAAGCATTGCTTTCTAGTACAGCTTTGTAGAACTGGATTTTCAAAGACGTTGGAACCAACTCTTCGATAATATAAGCTCTTGATGGTTCCAAGATGTAATCCGTATCAGCAGTTTTCTCTTCAGCAGAATCATCTTTTGCCATAGGCAAAAACTGTTCTACATGAACTTCCTGCGTAGCTACATTCTTGAACTCATTATAAACCAAAGCAACTTCGTCAAATTCTCCAGCTACAAAAGCATTCATCGCAAATTCTGCTGCGCTCTCTAGCATTCTCAAAGCTGAGGTCTTGAAATAACTGAGAATACTTAGAAACCATATTGAAATCACGCTTTTTGAAAGCTTCAAAAGCTTTTTTACCAATAGGAAGAATAGTTATATTCTTTCCGGCAAATTGTCCTGCAATGGCCAAATTTACCGCCTTGATGATATTTGTATTGAAAGCACCACAAAGTCCTTTGTCTGAAGTAACAGGAATGATCAGTACATTTTTTACTTCACGCTTTTCAGCAAAAATAATATCTGCAGCTCCTTTCAGAAGCAGCTGATACGTTATTCAGGATTTGAGTCAACTTCTGAGAGTACGGACGCATCTGAGTGATTTTGTCCTGCGCTCTTCTAAGTTTAGCGGCGGAAACCATTTTCATGGCCTTAGTAATCTGCTGGGTAGAGACTACTGAGGTTATCCGTTCCTTTACTTCCTTAAGATTAGCCATCTTGGTTGCGTTGTGCTAGGGTATAGATAACCGGAAGACTCTCGCCTTCCGGTGTTCAAATCAATTATTTTGAATATTTAGGAGCTAATTCTGCTGCTGCCTTAGAAAGAACTTTTCCAGCCTCATCAACTTTTCCTTTTAGGATGAAGTCAAGTGCTTCTGGATAAGACGTATCCAATAGTGTATAGAATTCTTTCTCAAAAGCTCTGGCGTTTTCTACTGGAACTGTATCCATCAAGCCTTTAGTAGAAGCATAGATAATAGCTACCTGATGCGCTACAGAAACTGGAGAGTACTGCGCTTGCTTCAAGATTTCCTGCGTTTCTCTCTACCTCTTTCGATCGTACGCTTAGTAGTCGCATCTAGATCAGAACCAAACTTAGAGAATGCTTCCAATTCACGGAAAGCTGCCTGATCCAATTTCAAGGTACCGGCGATTTTCTTCATTGATTTGATCTGCGCGTTACCACCTACTCGGGATACTGAGATACCTACGTTAATCGCAGGACGGATACCAGAGTTGAAAAGGTTAGTCTCCAAGAAGATCTGACCATCTGTAATAGAGATTACGTTAGTCGGGATATAGGCAGAAACGTCACCAGCTTGAGTTTCGATAATCGGAAGTGCAGTCAATGACCCGCCACCTTTTACCAAGTGCTTGATAGAATCCGGCAAATCGTTCATTTCCTGAGCGATTTTATCAGATTTGTTGATTTTCGCAGCTCTCTCAAGCAATCTTGAGTGAAGGTAGAATACGTCACCTGGATATGCTTCACGTCCCGGAGGTCTTCTCAATAGAAGGGAAACTTCTCGGTAAGCTACTGCTTGCTTAGAAAGATCATCGTAAACCACCAAAGCAGGACGACCTGTATCTCTGAAGAACTCACCGATCGATGCACCAGTAAATGGAGCAAAGAACTGCATTGGAGCTGGATCAGAAGCAGGAGCTGCTACTACAACTGTATATGGAAGAGCACCACCTTTTTCAAGGGCTGCAACTACACCAGCAACGGTAGAAGCTTTCTGACCGATTGCAACGTAGATACAGAAAACTGGCTCTCCTTTATCGTAAAATTCTTTTTGGTTCAAGATCGCATCGATAACTACCGCTGTCTTACCAGTCTGACGGTCACCAATAACTAATTCTCTTTGACCTCTACCGATTGGAATCATCGCATCGATAGATTTGATACCTGTCTGAAGCGGCTCAGTAACTGGCTGACGGTAGATTACACCTGGAGCTTTACGTTCCAAAGGCATTTCGTACAAGTCTCCAGTAATAGGTCCTTTACCGTCAATTGGATTACCTAAAGTATCCACAACCCGGCCTAGCATTCCTTCACCTACTTGGATAGAAGCAATTCTTTTAGTTCTTTTCTACGGTATCTCCTTCTTTTACAGATTTGGAGTCACCGAAAAGTACTGCTCCGACGTTGTCTTCTTCCAGGTTCAGTACCATTGCTTTCAGACCATTGTCGAATTCTAGCAATTCACCGGACTGTGCCTTAGAAAGTCCATAGATACGAGCTGCACCATCCCCCACTTGAAGGACTGTACCCACTTCTTCGAGTTCAGCTTCGGTTCTTGCACCAGAGAGTTGTTCTCTTAAAATTGCCGAAACTTCATCAGGTCTTACTTCTGCCATGATATATAGATTAATGCTTTTTGTTAGATTTTACTTTCGTAATGATTTGTGATAAACTGAGTTTTCAATTGTCTCAGTTTGCTACTCAATGACTCGTCTATCTGGCGGTCATTTACTTTCAAAATATATCCACCGATTAGGTCTGGATTTATTTTCTCAACCAATTGTACTGATTTCTTTCCAGATACTTCTTTCACAACCTCAGCAAACTCCTTGCGAAGTGTATCATCGAGAGGAAAAGTAGTAGTCACTTCAGCCACCTGAATTGACATATGAAGATTGTACTGGTTTTCAAATTCCTTTGCTACATCAAGAAGGATTTCTTCTCTATTCTTTCGAGAAATAATCTCAAAGAATGTCATAGTAAGCGGATCAACACTTTTGGCAAACAGTGCTTTTAGCACATTCAATTTCTTATCAGAACCTACTATTGGGTTTTTCAACACCAAATTCAATTCATGATTGCTTTCTGCCAAAGCAGTCAGCCTAAGAAAATCTGTATGCACCTCCTCTAGTCTTCCTTTTTCCAAAGAAAGTTCCATGATTGACTTGGCATAGCGGGATGCTACTCTCTGGTTTGACATGGAGGTGTATTAGTTAAGCTTAAGTTCTTTGATGAATCCTTCTACCAAATCCTTTTGAGACTTGTCATCAGAAAGATTTGCTCTCAATAATTTCTCTGTTATGTCCAAAGAAAGTGAAGCAACCTGAGACTTCACATCTGCCAAAGCAGCTTTTTTCTCAGTTTCAATCACCGCCTTAGCATTCTCGATCATCAAAGCTCCAGCTTTTACAGCTTCAGCCTTAGCATCATCGATCATTTTAACAGAAGCATCTTGAGCTTTTTTAAGAATAGTATCTCTTTCCAGTCTGGCTTCAGCAAGAAGTTTTTCATTCTCCGCCTTTAGGTTTGCCATTTCATTTCTGGCAGTCTCAGCAGCTTTCAATGCATTGTTGATACTGGTTTCTCTCTCTTCAATTGCCGCAAGCATAGGCTTCCAGGCAAACTTGATTAGGATAAACAAGAGTGCTAAAAAGCCAAACAACTGCCAGAAGATCAGTCCGGAACTAGGTAAAATCAGATCCATTAGATATATATAATTTCGTTATTGTTCAAAAAGAGGGATTGGCCCTAACGACCAATCCCGATTCATTTGTTCTTAGAAAGCGATACCGCCTGCATTCAAAGCAATAAGTAGACAAACTACTACTGCAAACAGGGAAACCACCTCGATCAAAGCTGCAATGATCAACATAGCAGTCTGGATTTTACCAGCAGCCTCAGGCTGACGAGCAATAGATTCCATAGCTTGTCCACCAATTCTACCGATACCAAGTCCTGCGCCAATCGCAACAATACCTGCACCGATACCAGCACCCATAAGTGCCATTCCAGCTGTTAATAAGATTGAAGTTAACATACGTTTTTATTTAATAAATTGAACAAAGAAATTCCTAATTAATGTGCCTCGTCGTGTGCATGCTCCGCTACTGCAGAACCGATGTACATCGCCGTAAACAGGGTAAATACATAAGCCTGAATCGTCGCCACCAATAGCTCGATCATATTGATAAATGTCACCATCAGCGTACTAACCACTCCAATGGTGTATGACTCAAATATGAAGACCAAAGCTATGAAAGCCAAGATTACAATGTGACCTGCTGTGATGGCTACAAAAAGACGAACCATCAATGCAAAAGGCTTAGTAAACAAGCCGATAATCTCTACCGGAACAATTACCAATAGCAATGGAATAGGAACACCGGGAGTCATGAAGACGTGTTTCCAGTAATTTATTGCCATTGACATTTACAATGATAAATGTCAATACCGCTAAAGTGGCAGTAACAGCGATGTTACCAGTCAGGTTAGCCGCACCTGGAAGCAAACCGATCAGGTTACCAATCCAGATGAAAAAGAAAAGTGTAAGTAAGTAAGGTACGAACTTCTTATACTTAGGACCGATCGCTTTATGAGCGATCTCGTCTCTAACAAATATAACTATAGGCTCTACGATTGCCGCAGCTCCCTTTGGCGCAATAGCACCATGCTTCTTATAGTGACCAGCAGCAGAAGAGATAAATCAAGACAACTGCAATCACCAGAAACATCATCACAACATTTTTAGTAATGGACAAATCAGTGAAACTAGCACCATCCACTCTACCCATATGGTCATGAGAATCTATATAATATCCTTCATGTGCATACTCCTCACCAAAGGCGTGTGTTTCATGATCCTGAAAGTCCTTAGAGCTAAAAATCTCTAAACCTCTATCTCCAGAATACACGATTACAGGAAGAGAAAGCGTTATGTGAGTATGGCCTACATTGAAAAAATGCCACTCGTGCGAGTCCTTGATGTGATGCATGATGAAGCCCGTAGGATCTTCACCTCCATCTTCAGAATCTGCTCCAGAAGCAAAAGACACACTGGAGAAACTCAGCAAAACGCTGACAATAAAATACTTAGGGAAAGAAATTTGCGCGTCATCTACTCTTTTTTTGAGGGCTACTTCGAAATCGGGCGCAAGTTAGCCAGAAACGTGTAGATATCAAAAACCAGATAGAACAAAAACAGAATAAAGAAATCCACCACAAACAAAAGAATATTCTCTGTCCCCATAAAAACCATGATTCCGATGAAGGATAAGGAGGCAATTATCCTGAGTATCATTCCCAACATTTTTATTTGAAGTAGGTTTTCTGAAGAACCTTTTAGCAGCCAAAGACTCATTACACCCACCAAATAGGACGATATTGCCAGAAAAGACAGAATTTTCCAGATGTCCGCATGTATGGTGGAAGGAAGCAACCATCCCAGTAAAAGGATCAGCAGACTTATTATTCCAGTGAGCAGGAAAAATTTCAGATGATAGTTAGATTTCAACAGCATGGGTATTAATTTCTTACAAATTTATCCCAAATTTTCTTTTGTCTGACTACTTATCCGATCGAATCGAATTCCACAACTGATAAAAAGCTACCCCAATCGAGGCAAAACAAAAAAGCAGTAACCATAAAGGAAATTTCATATTACTCTTCTGCTGAAGCCACCAACCCAGCCAAGTTCCGCCACCGATAACTCCAAAAAGCTGAAATGAAAGACCAATATACTTAACATAAACTGGTGTATTATTTCCTTCATTCTTTTTAGACTGTTCACTCATCTATTATCTGATTTATTCCTTAAAACTATTAAAAAATTGATGCGAATAGCCTGCCAATATAAAATCCAAAAATAATAGAACAGCGATTTCGTTCACTAAGTAAATCAAAAGACCTATTTTGCTACTTTAATTGGGCAAAACAACTCATGAGGAGATTTTCCAAGCTAGCATTAATCATTTTACTTTTTAGTGGGGCATGCTCATCCGAGCGCAACACCTTTACAAACAGGACATTTCATAATGTCACTGCTCATTTTAATGCTTATTACCTAGCTGATGTTAGGCTGAAAGAGGTAGAATCTGAAGTTTTTAAAAATTATAAAGAAGACTATACCCAGATTCTCCCTGTCTTTATTCCTCTTGATTCAGCAACTATTCAAGCAAATGCCGAGAAGCTTCAATCATCCAGAGAACTCGCATCAAAAGCCATAGAATGGCATAAAATCAGCAATTGGGTAGATGATAGCTATTACATTCTTGGCAAGCTTGACTATTATCAATCGCATTTTGACGATGCACAGAACACGTTCAAGTACATCAATGTAAATTCAAAAAGTGATGATTTGCGCCATCAGACTCTAATCACTTTGCTACGGCTGTATGTAGATCAAGGGGAAGTTGAAAATGCGAATTTCACTATTGATTACCTCTCCAAGGAAACTGATATTTCAGAAGTAAACAGATATGAGCTTTATCGAACCTTGGCCTATTACTATGAGAAAAGAGGCGATAAGAGTGGCGTAATCGGGGCATTGGATAAAGCAATAGAATATTCGAAGGACAAAAAAGAGGCCTCTCGAATCAACTTTATACTAGCCCAACGCTACCAACGGGAAGGTTTTGATGCCTTGGCCCATGAATATTACGAAAAATCACTAGCTGGAAACCCTCCTTATGAGCGTAGTTTTTATGCACAATTGTATGCACAACAAGTGGCTGAACTAAATGCCTCAAAGGATCTTAGAAAAGTACGCAGATACTACGATGACCTATACGAAGATCCTAAAAACAAGGACCTAAAAGATGTAGTCATATATGAAAAGGCGCTTTTTGAAGAAAAGCAAGGGGACACAGAGCTTACTCTTGATTTACTTCATCAGGCAGCTAAAGAACCCGGAAGTAACCCCCGTGTGAAAGGATATATTTATCAAAAGCTCGCAGATATCAATTTATCTGAATTCAAAGATTACAGAGCCACCAAATACTACCTGGATTCTGCGCTTTCCTACATTAATGAGAGTGATCCAATAGCGATACAAATCACAAGTCAAAAAGAGTCTCTTGATCAATATGTTTTTCATTTTGAGAGAATCCAAGACAATGACAGTCTCCTGAATTTAGCGGAATTAACTCCTGAAGAGCAGAAACTAGTCGCTGAAAACTACATTAAATCAGAAGAAGAACGCCTCATGCGGGAGGCCGCGGAACTTCAGAAACCGAAAAGCACAAGTATTTTCGACAACCTGTTAGCCTTCAATGACAGGGGGACTGGCTCATCCTTTTACTTTGACAATAGCGTCGCCATGCAACAGGGGGCTATTGACTTTAGAAGAACCTGGGGTAATCGTCCTTTGCAGGATAATTGGAGGAGAAGTGCCATGAGTTTCCAAAGTTCAGCTCCGACCATACCTGAACCTGCTGAAGGAGACTCCATAGCCACAGAAAACGAAAGTCTTCTAAGCCAATTGCCAACCATAGACAATTTGTTGGCGGAAATCCCAAATACAGCCGAACAGATTGCTTCGCTAAACCTAGAATTAGAAGCATCATACTTCGAGTTAGGTAAACTCTTATACTTTGAGCTAAAAGAAACCGATCAAAGTGTTGAGAACCTTGAAACTTTAGTTCGAGTTTACCCTGCTTCATCAAGAAAGCCAGAAGCGTATTATTTATTGTATTTAGCTCAAAAAGATTTGGGAGGAAATTCCCAACAATATGTAAGCCGTTTGAATCGAGAGTTTCCAGAATCACAATACACTTTTTCAGTGAACAACCCAGATGCTGCCTCGGGAAATTTGGCCTATGTAGAATCTTCAAAAAGATACGAGCAGGCGTATAATTCTTACTATTCTGGGGAATATCAAGCCAGCAAAGCGATAATCAAATCAGCACTCGAAGAATATCCTCTCACTCGAAATACGGAACGATTACTGCTTCTGGACATTATGGTGACGGGCAAAACTGAAAGTAAAGCTAAGTACCGAGAACGCTTAGAAAATTACATTGAAAATACTGAAGACAAAAGTTTGGTAGAATTGGCAAGGAATATGCTAAAACCTATGCTGTCTCAAGAAGAGCTGGCAGAACTCAACCCAAAAGAACTAGCAGAAGGAGATTCCACACAGATTGAGAACACGGCTTCGGAAGATAAAGTAAAAAATGAAGGAGTATCTTCTTCACCTTTCAAATACAATGAGGCGGCAACGCACATCTTTGCACTTGTGATGGATCCAACTCTTCCTGAAACTGCAAAAAGTCTTTTACCTGATATAGAGAATTTTCATGCGTCGAATTTCTCTAAGGAAAGATTGAGAACAGGAGATTTTAATTTCAACAGAGAGAACACGATTTTGATTATTAGCCCTTTTTCGAATGGCGAAAAAGCAAAAGAATATTACAGTAAGTTTCTAAAAGAATTCAAATCAGAAGGGTTACCTGATGAGGTAAAGTCAAATTCATTTGTGATATCGATAGAAAACTTTCAATTACTGAGTAAAAGCAAAAATTTAGAAGAATATAGGGCTTTCTTTAAGTCCGCTTATAAGTAAACTATGAGTAACAAAGCAAAACCCCAAACTTCCCCATGGGTGACCAAGACTGTAAAATTTCTTTGGATTGCCTTTATAGCAGGATTTTTTGGTTTCATCCTTTTTGTTTGGATGATTAGTATCAACTTTCTAGGATTATTTGGAACGCTACCAGACTTTAAAGCTTTAGAAAATCCAGATTCTGAAATTGCATCGGAATTATATTCTACGGACGGGGTGCTCCTAGGACAGTATTTCCGTGAAAATAGAAGCCCTGTCAAGTATGAAGACCTGTCACCAAATCTAGTTAATGCATTGATTTCGACTGAGGATGTACGTTTTGAGAACCACTCCGGAATCGACATGCAAGCAATGATGCGGGTTTTTGTCAAATCAATTTTACTTGGCCAGAATGCCGGTGGAGGATCTACACTTAGCCAGCAAACCGCAAAAAACCTTTTCAAAACTAGAACAGATGCCAGCAATGGTTTGCTAAGCTCAATCCCTGGCCTGCGGATGTTAATCATTAAGACCAAAGAATGGATTGTTGCTACTCAATTGGAGAAAGCTTACACTAAAAATGAGATCCTAACATTGTATTTAAACACTTCCGATTTTGGATCTAACGCATTTGGGATAAAAACTGCCGCCAAGACTTTTTTTAATAAAACTCCCTCAGATCTTGCCGTTCAAGAATCAGCTGTTCTGGTTGGCCTATTCAAAGCTCCGACCTACTATAGCCCTGTTTACAATCCAGAGAACTCACTTCGTAGACGTAATACTGTATTATCACAAATGCGAAAGAACGATGCATTAACTGATTCTGAATATGATTCTCTGTCCAAATTACCCATTGAATTAAACTATAGTGTAGCAAATCAAAATAAAGGATTAGCTACCTATTTCAGGGAAATCGTCAAAGCAGATTTGATAAAATGGACGAAGGAAAACTTAAAATCCGATGGAAGTGCATATGATCTTTATGGAGATGGTCTTAGAATTTATGCTACTATTGATAGCCGCATGCAGCAATACGCAGAAGATGCAGTGGCAGATCATATGGCAACCTTGCAAGCTAAATTCTATAAGGAAATGGGTAAGAATGACCCATGGATAGATGAACACCGTCGTGTTATCCCGAATTTCATCGAAGATGCCGTAAGAAGAACTGAAGCTTACCGCTTACTCAAAGTACGGTACGGAAACGACACAGATTCTATCAATCTCAAGCTGAATGAGAAAAAGAAGATGAAGGTATTCTCATGGGAAAAAGGAGAAATAGATACCCTAATGAGCTCAATGGATTCCATGCGGTATTATAAGAAATTCCTTCAGACTGGCTTTATGAGTATGGATGCACATACGGGACAAATCAAAGCTTGGGTGGGTGGTTTGGACCATAAGTATTTTAAGTACGACCACGTACTTAGAGCTAAGAGACAGCCTGGTTCTACCTTCAAGCCATTCGTATATGCCGCAGCCATTGAAAATGGCTACAGTCCATGCTATAGTGTGATCGATCAGCCTGTGGAAGTTTACATTCCAGGGCAACCTGCATGGAGTCCTTCCAATGCAGACGGAACATTCTCCTATAAGAAAATGACTATCAGACATGCGATGGCAGAATCTGTAAATTCTATTACTGCCTATATGATGAAAAAGTTAAGCCCTAAGATTGTGGTAGAGACCGCAAGAAGATTAGGAGTAACAAGTGATTTGGAAGAAGTTCCAGCTTTGGCGCTAGGAGTAAATGATGTTTCTATTTTCGAAATGGTGGGGGCCTTTGGGACTTTTGTCAATAAAGGTGAGCATACAACCCCATTCTATATTGACCGCATTGAGGATAAAAACGGGAACGTAATTCAGCAATTCACAGCTAAAAAGAGACCGGCAATGAGCGAAGAACATGCTTATTTAATGACTTATATGCTCCGAGGTGGTTTTGAAGAAAGCGGCGGAACAAGTCAGGGTGTGGATTGGGAATTGAGGCAAGACAATGAGCTTGGAGGTAAAACTGGAACAACCCAAAATGCTTCCGATGGTTGGTATATGGGAATAAGTAAAGACCTAGTAAGTGGAGTATGGGTAGGTGGAGATGATCGCGCTATTCACTTTAGAACTTGGTATGAAGGTCAAGGAGGTAGGACTGCCCGACCTATTTGGCAGAACTACATGAAAAAAGTTTATGCTGACAAGAGTTTAGGATATACTAAGGGTGCATTTCCAAGACCTGAGCGTCCTCTTAGTATAGAAATAGATTGCGATGTCTATGAAAAAGAAAGTCAGCGTTTTGCTGACTTTGATTATGATGCAAAGAAGAACGATTTTTAAAAAAATATAAATCCTCTTTCCAAAACAGCCTTACACCAAGGCTGTTTTTTTTTAATTTTAGCCTATGCAATCCTCTTCCTTTTTACCAACTGATCACCTCACGCTTCCAGATCAACCGGGGGTATACAAATATTTCAATGAGGAGAATGAATTAATATATGTTGGTAAGGCAAAAAGCTTAAAAAAGCGGGTTGGTAGTTATTTCAACAAAAATACAGGCGTAAATCTCAAGACCAGAAAGATGGTCAAAGAAATACGAAGAATTGAAATCACTTTAGTTGACAGCGAATTTGACGCTCTCCTTTTGGAGAATAACTTGATAAAAAAGTCACAGCCGAAGTATAACATCTTACTTCGAGACGATAAGACGTATCCTTATCTGCTTTTAACAAAAGAAAATTTCCCGCAAATCTTCCCTACGAGAAAAATGATTCCTAGGAGAGGAACTTACTTTGGGCCTTTTGCCAGTGTGAAGGCTATGAATAATGTACTGGACTTGATTCGAGAGTTATTCACTATAAGAACTTGCAAACTTGATTTATCCCCATATAAAATAGCTGAGGGAAAATATAAAGTATGCCTAGAATACCACATAGGTAATTGCCAGGGGCCTTGTGTAGGATTACAAAATGAGGTTGATTACAATAAAGATTTGGAGCAGGCAAAGCATATCCTAAAGGGCAATCTTGCTGTGGCAAAAGCTTATTTCAAACAAGAAATGCAGCTACATGCAGAAAACCTGGAATTTGAAAAAGCTCACAAACTCAAGGAAAAATTGGAGTTGCTTGAAAAGTATCAGGCCAAGTCGTTAATAGCAAGCCCGTCAATTAACAATCTAGACGTGTGTACAATTGTGTCTGATGAGAAGCATGCCTATGTAAACTTCATGCGGGTAAAAAATGGCGCGCTGATAACATCAAAGAACGTGGAGCTAAAAAAGAGACTGGATGAATCTGACGAACAATTGCTCCTCACAGCATTAATTAGACTTCAAGATCAATTCCAAAGTGATGCCGAAGAGGTCTTACTAAATATCGAGCTGACAGAACAGATAGAGGGATTGAATGTATTCCATCCGAAAATTGGAGATAAGAAGAAGCTTATCGAGTTATCCTTAAAAAATGCTCTGTATTACAAAAAAGAAAAAGCATTATTAGTAGGCTTAAATCAGGATAAAAAAGACCGAGTAATCCGCCAACTGCAACAAGATTTAAGTTTGCCGGAAATACCAGATCACATAGAATGCTTTGACAACTCCAATATTCAAGGCACTAATCCTGTAGCTAGTATGGTTTGTTTTTTAAATGGTAAACCTGCTGTTAAAGAATATCGACATTATCACATTAAAACTGTCGTTGGTCCAGATGACTTTGCAAGTATGAAAGAAGTTGTAGGGCGTAGGTATAAGCGTCTATTAGACGAAGGTAAGCCTATGCCAAAGCTTGTGGTAATAGACGGTGGTAAAGGGCAATTATCATCGGCAGTCGAGGCGCTTAAGGAATTAGGTGTATATGGGCAGATGCCTATTATTGGGATTGCCAAAAGACTGGAAGAAATCTATTTCCCTGGAGATTCCTATCCTATTCATATCGATAAGAAATCTGAGAGTTTGAGGCTATTGCAAAGAATCCGAGACGAAGCTCACCGCTTTGCTATTACCTTTCATAGAAACATCCGAAGTAAAAACGCTTTTGGAACACAGCTGACAGCTATCCCTGGCATAGGTAAAAGCACAGCTGATAACTTATTGAGTCATTTTAAATCAGTAAAAAAGATCAATGAGGCAAGCGAGAAAGAAATAGCCGCAGTAATAGGAGCTAGTCGTGCAAAAGCACTAATAGAATGGAAAGAAAAAAATAAAGGGGCTTAAAAAGCCCCTTTGTATTTATTACCACTCCCAAAGGGAGTTTTCATATTCTAGCAATTTGTATTCAAAATTGAGCGCATCCACATAAGCCTGCATCTCTGGATTAGGATGATCAACAGCTACTAAATCGGCAATCAAAGCTTCTTCAGAGTTTGTAAATTTTCTTACCACAGATCTAAACAACCTAGTCTCAAATGCCTGATCATAAGTTAAGCTCCTCGCCTGATTTTGAAAATTAATCCATCTAGCATCAGGATGATCTTTGAAATGATTGTAGAAGTCTTTGTAACGAATGAAAGCAATTGTCTTCTGACCTGCATTGGAATTTGTCTCTGACGGCATGACTAATTCAAGGTATTTGATATCAAATACCATGTCTGAATGATGTTTATCAAAAACAAAATCTTCCTTAAAATCCAAATAGTACAATTGTTTTGAGAAGATACTATCTCCAGTTGCATTCAACCAGAAATTCTCTTGAAATTCAGCTATTGACAATGGCTGAGTGAAATCCTCATCAGCGAAAACTTCTAAAGCATTCTCCTCTACGATAGCATCATAAATCTGATTAACAATACCATTACTTTTGGTATCTCCAGAGCCATAAAGAGGCATATTATACTTTTCACGGAGATCAATCCTTCTCCAAACACCTATTTGATACATTTTATCATCTTCTCTGATTCTTTTAGCAGAGTAGATGGTATCCATGTCAAACTGACGATCCCCATACCCAGATGGACTAACGCTTGTAGCAGGAATTTGCGCCTGACTCACTAGAGGCGAAAATCCCCCGGCTATAAGCAAGGATAGGATTAATTTTGGAAGATACTTTTTCATAATTATTGGTTTATGTTAATCCAAAACTCGAATTACTTAACTCGAATAGTGACAACTTGTCTTAATTCTGAAGGAATTTTATTTCCTCTGAAATTTGTCCTAGTTACTTGTCTAATTTCAAACACCACAACATCTCCAGCTCTAGCGCTTTCCAATAACGAACGCATCGCTAAACTATTGCCATTAGATATAGGCGTAGTTTGTCTAGGTACTTCATTTCTCAACAGTCTCATTTCACCACCAGTTACCTCGAAGGTAGCATCCTTTGCCATTGTTCTAGCAAAAGTTGGTTCTGCCTTAGCTAGCATTTTAAGTCCCATTAGAGAACTGATTGCTTGTGCTTGACTTAGGTCAATTTCAGTACCATTAGATGAAGCTGGTACTAAGCTAGGCAAAGGAACTGGCTTAATATCATAATCCACTGTACCGATTTTATTTCCTCCACTACTAACTCCAATATTTACCTTTCCAGATGCACCTGGAATTACAGTTAATTGACCAGGTTTATTTCCTTTAATAGCTTGCCCATTACTTACTGCGAATTCTGGTGAATAAGTGTTTCCTAGAGCGGGAACCTCAATCAAAAGCTCATTTGCACAATCCGCATAAAGCTGTTGTACAACTTCAGATGAAACTTTAATTACAGGCTGAGCTACGAAGTACTCATATTCAACTGGTAGCACTTTATCTTCTCCACCTACATTGGTGATAATCTCACCGTTGATTACTCTTCTAGCTAATCCTCTATCATCATACTCAGAAGCTGGAGTTACATTAAATTCAATTTTACCAAACCCAGTAGCATCTACAGGCACCGCACGACCATCAATAGTCATAGTCGGCACTGAAGCTGTTGAACTTGAAGCGATAAACATATCAGCTTCGAACTTTGTACCAGCTGCTACAACATTAGATAATGCAGCAATTCTTGCTTCAGTAACGTCAGCTTTGAAAAAGAATGAACCAATTGTATTCTGTACCGCAGTTAGTGACTCACTTTCAATATTCAAAACTTCGTTTTGGTATTGTGAAATCAAAGCAATTACAGCACCAACTGGAGATTTAACGAAATTCAATGCAACAAAGTCCTTATTTCTTGCTTCTCTGTCATTTGCGAAAAGCTCGATTTCAGATGCATCCTTAGCGATGTCATCAAATTTGAGATCAGAAAGTCCTACTGAGCTTAAAATTTCGGATATCTTGGCAGGATAAGCATTTAATTTTTGCTTCATCTCTTCTCCTTTACCATTATTGGCAAATAGATTACCAGTAATCTCTGTATTTTTAAGTTGCGCGTTTACGTAGTTGCCTTCGTCATTTTTTGCATTGGACTGCGTAATCAAATCCTGCTTAAGCTGCTCCAAATAATCAAAGGTTTCTTTCGTAGCTTCTCGAATCTGGTTTGCTGCAGCAACTTTTGGCACATCCACTTCTTTGTTTCCTTGTTGATCTACCGTGTACTCTATCGATTCAACCGTTTTCTGGTTTTTATTGATGAAATTTCGGGAAGTCCTTTCCATTCCATCGTTAATCAATACAAATTTTTGGAGGATTTGGTTGCTTACCTGTAGGGCCAAAAGGGCCGTCAAAACCAGGGTACATCATACCAATCATCCGCTGTCTAGGTGTCTCTTTAGCTCCTGCCATTTTTAAGTTTTAATGGATTTTAAAATGAATTGAAGAGAAATTAACCTTTCATAGCGGATAGCATTCCACCATAGATTTTATTCAATGAACTTACGTTCTGATTCAATTTTGATAATTCTGTTTTAAATGCTTGAGTTTCTTTACCTGCTTCAGTAAGACCTTCCATAGCCGCCGTCATGTTAGCATAGAACTTATTCAATGTTTTAACATGGCTATTGGCATCCTGAAGCTCCATCTCATAGACAGAATTAAGTGCAGAAAGATTTTTCGTTACAGTTACTACTTGAGTATGATATGCTTTGGCGTCCTGAGAAGCAGAAGACATTTCAGTCAAAGCAGCTGCAGTTTTGCTATATGAAGCATTCATATCTACCA
Organism: Algoriphagus sp. 10J20-15; assembly: GCF_055809615.1. Lineage (NCBI taxonomy): Bacteria > Pseudomonadati > Bacteroidota > Cytophagia > Cytophagales > Cyclobacteriaceae > Algoriphagus > Algoriphagus sp. 10J20-15. The sequence continues at coordinate 58,893 of NZ_JBVVUG010000032.1, read as the reverse complement.
AAGTCTTAGCAGCAGATTTAACATTCGTTGCATATTCGTTAGTAGCTACTGCTGCATCAGAAAGATTACCCATCTTCTGAGCTGAGGTTGCTAGATTTTGCATTCCTTTACCAAGGCTCTCAATTAATTCAGGGCCAACTTTAGCATTCGCTAGCATTTCGTCAAGCTTTTGCGAAACTTGATCGCCTCCTCCTGCTACTACTCTTTGCGCTCTTGGAGCTGCAGGTGTATCACCAGCAAGCTCTGGATATACTTTAGACCAATCCACCTCTTTATGCTGTGGCTCAAAAGCTGAAAGGAAAAATATAAATGCCTCAGTACTTAGTCCAATACCAATCATCCAGTTGGCGAATGGTAAATCTAGGATTTTAAACATCGCACCAAGAATAACGACTGCAGCACCAATACCATAAATTTTTGGCATTATGCTGGTATAAAATGTTGCTGAAAATGAGTTGCTTTTACTAGCCATGTGAAATGATATAATAAGGTGTTAGGTAGTTGTTTTTGCTAAATTAAATTAATTATCTTCTTCTTCTAGTTGAATTTTTTACATCCATTGATCCTGAACGGCCAATAAACGTCATCTTAGTTCTGAATCCAATATGCGCTTGCGCAACATCTTCATATTCGTAAGTTCGGGTACTTGTCTCTAAGTAATGAGCGATATCTTTCCAGCTACCACCTCTTACAACTTTTCTTGGTTCGTTCGGGTCTGTGTAAACTGGATTCAAATCCCAGGTGATTGAACTAGATGTAGTAGCATAGGCGTCTAGCACCCACTCCGCCACATTACCTGACATATTATATAATCCATAACCATTTGGAGCAAAAACATCAACAGGCGCTGTATATGCAAAGCCATCATCGATGTAATTACCACGACCAGGTTTGAAGTTAGCCATCAAGCAACCTCTCTTGTTCTTCAAGTACGGACCACCCCAAGGATATTTAGCTACATCCTTACCTCCTTTAGCAGCGTATTCCCACTCAGCCTCAGAAGGAAGTTCAAATGCAGGCCCATCAAAATCAACCTCGTCATTTGCCCTCATGTGGTAAGTTTTCCATTCACAGTATTTTTTAGCCTGATCCCAAGTTACCCCTACCACTGGATAGTTGTCAAATGCCGGATGATCAAAATAAAATTCCATCAATGGGTCTCCATAATGGTATGCAAAACTTGTAGACCAAACAGTGGTATCTGGTTTAAGCTCGTCATAATTTAATTGAGGAGGATCTTTTAAAGTAGTTGGAGTACCTGTTTCATATGTCCCGCTTTTTACAGCTTCTAAAAATTGACGGTACTTATTATTAGACACTTCATATTTGTCCATGAAAAATTCTGAAATGGTTATTTGCTTGTTCAATGCAGATTGCGAGAATGCAATATCTTCATCGGCTTGCCCCATCCAGAATGTTCCGGCTTTTACCGGAACCATGTCATAAGGAAGATTTTGTTGCCAGTTTTCACGCTTAGGAACACCTGTTACCTCTCCTCTTCTATTCATCTTTTCACTAGCCGAACCTTTTTTACTAAAAAGACCGCAACTAGGTAAAAGTGTCACTAGTGCCAACCCTAAAGTAAGAGGCAATAAGCGAACATTCATTTTTTTATACATAAATGACGTTTTTTCGTTCATCAAATAATTACGATGTGTAAAGTATTTTCAAGATTCGAAATTTAGCTGAATTTGGCACAATAATGCAAATAACCTGCCAAAATATAGGAATTGATATTCTGTTGCTCATCCATTACAACTATTGTTCCTATTGAATTTCAGCTAATTTAAAACCTAAACCTTGGTGTTCTTTGTATCACTCGTTGTATTTCTCTACTTACATTAGATAAAGTGTAGCGAAGCATAAGTTCGTGACTTGTCGGAGATTTAGCTTCTACACCGCTAAATACCAAATCGAAAGCATAGCCCAATTTCAATGAATTATCTTTTAATAGGGAATAGCCTAAGATTAATGAAACTGATTCTTCCCCTCTAAATCCTATCCCCCCACTTATTTTATTCTGATGAGTAGCAATAACGCTAGCCTCATAAGAAAAATTATTAAATGACACTGATTTTAATAGGAAACTAGGTTCAATTACTAATTGACCTACCGGTCTAAACCTATATCCCAAGAGCAAATACGAATGATTTTTCAATTGATTCGAATAAGAACCATCCCCAAAATCAAAATTAGGCTCATTTATATGTCTACTACTGAGACCTATATAATAATTTCGAGCATCCAGTAGTAAGCCTGCTCCAAAATTGAAATTCAATTGACTTTCTTTCCCTGCCACCGGAAGATTAGGCTCAGGATTAACAACGATTAAATCACCATAATCTAGCGCACTGGAAAACATTCCAACATACGCACCAACGCTTAAAGTTGATCTGTTAAGCTTTTTATGATAGGCCCCTTGTAGATTAATCTCCAAATTACTAGTCGCGCCTATTCGATCATTTACAATAGTAAGACCATATCCTATATTTTTCCCTTCTATCCTACCTTGACCAGTCACCAATTGAGTCACAGGCGCTCCACCCTGACCAGTGGTGGTTGTATAATTTAACCATTGAGATCGATGCAGTGCAGAAAACCTAAATCCACCATCTTTGCCAGCAAATGCGGGATTGTAATACATCCCATTGTACATATACTGGGTGAATTGAGGGTCTTGCTGGGCCATCAGCGAAGAAACCTCAAAACAGAAAAACAAGAGAAATGCGTATCTCAAAAAATTAATACAGTGGCCTCTTTTAAACATTTTATAGTGGTTTCGTCTAATATAATAACTAGTGTAAGAATTTAAACTGAAAAACCACAGACTTAGGTTTTATGTTTTACAAATTATTTGCCTTTTTAATATAAAGCTCTAATGCCCCAGTCATACTTGGAGCATTTGGCATAGGTGCCTCAATGTCCAAAAACAAATCCAGATCCCTAACTGCCTGGGCTGTAGTAGGGCCAAAAGCAGCTATGCGCGTGGCGCCTTGTTCGAAATCCGGGAAGTTGATTTTCAACGATTTAATACCTGATGGACTGAAAAAAGCTAATATATCATATTTAACATCAGCCAAATCAGACAAATCGGCTTCTAACGTATGATAAATAATAGCTTCAGTAAATGCTATCCCATTTTTTTCCATGTATTCAGGAATATCGTCTTTACGAATATCAGAACAAGGAAATAAATACTTTTCAGATTTATGTTTTTTAAAGTAATCGAATAAATCCTGCGCAGTCTTCTGACCTACGAATAATTTACGCTTTCGGATTACAATATACTTTTGAAGGTAATGAGCAGTTTGATCTGAAATACAAAAATACTTCATGTCAGCAGGCATTTCGATTTTGAAATCCTTGCAGATCGCAAAGAAATGATCAATTGCATTACGGCTAGTGAAAATCACGGCAGTATGCTTCAAAATATCAATCTTCTGCTTGCGGAATTCCTTTGGCACTACAGGCTCCACCTTAATGAATTGACGGAAATCAATCTTCAGGTTATACTTTTCTGCCAATTGTACGTAGGGAGAATTTGCGCCCGCTGGTGCCGGTTGAGATACTAGGATACTTTTTACTGGTCTAAACCTGTCTTTGGTAACTGTGCTCATGCTTCTTTATTATTCCTTTTGGTGATTTTCGAAATTAATAACCCAAATCAAGCACCAATTTGGCCAAGATTAAAAAGGGCACTAATTCTGCGATGCAAAGGTAAGTAAATAAATGATATTTCTTAAAGCCCAATCTATTCACCATAATGAGGAATAATCCTAAAATGCCAAAAATATAAATCCAGAAAAACCCAGTAAATAATGCCTCCAATGCCATTTTAACTGCTGAGAATTCATTAAACAAGAAAAACGCACATCCTAAAATCAAACCTATGGTGGTAATCACTACAAGGCGGAGTAAATAAAAAAAGTGGGCAAATTCTAATTTCCCCAAATCAAAAAGATAAGATAAAATTCTGATCGCTGTAAACTTTAGTATAGTCAACACTAAAAGAAAAAGTGATCCTAATAACCATAATACTATCAGCGAATTGAAATTCAATTCCATCCTCGCTTCTAGCCACTCATGACGAAAAATAACCATAGCAGTCACCATGGCTAATGAAAGAAGCATATTTACGATAAACACATACAATAAAATATCTCCGGAAAAAAATTTCTGTAAACTCCCACTTTCGGAGAAATCTTCTGCATTAAGTAAGGAAATAGGCTTGATCATCATGGCAAAAATGAAAGGATATGCCAGTTTATATAGAGTAATTAATAATAAGCAGGATATCATCCCTACTATGAAGAAATCACGGATAACTTGCCGATTAAATTCTCTTTTATTAAACAAAAAACCTTCGCCAGTAGAAATGGTCCCTAACAGCTCAGACTTCAAAACCTTCATTACACTTGCCTGGTCTGAAGAAATTCCGTTTTTAAAAACTGTCAAACTTACTTTTGACTTCGAAAATTCCCTTTGTAATTCATTCACTTGCTCGTTAAAAGCAGTGTCCTTTTCTGTAAAAAACCATAATTTTTCCCCAACAAAAACTACAGAATGGTCTGGAATCTCAAATGAAAAGTAGGCCAATGGAAATGTTTCCAGATCCAATTCCAAAATCAATCTGTCATTTGAACTAAACCAAGTCTCTCGCTCACCTTCTTGCCATTTTGGATTGTAATCTTCCAAAATCTGAGAAAACGCAACTTGGCTAAGAGCCAAAAGAAGGGTAATTAATACTATTGACTTGCTGATCAATTTTTTCATACTCAAAATCTGGCTAGGTAGCCAAAATGTATCCTAGAATAGGAGAATTGTAAGGGTTGAAGATTCGATTTTCCAACTCCATAAATAAATCGAAAGATACCTGATCCTGTATCAAGATTGATCCCAGCACCAAATGAAATCGGTTTATCAATGGAAGTTGCAAAGTACGGGTTTTCCACAATCCCAAAGTCAGCAAAAACCATGAGAAATGAGTTTTCCCCAAAAAAAAGTCTCTGCTCCATATTTATGTACCCGTATGATTTAGCAAAAAAGTAGTTCTCATTAAATCCACGTATACTTTTCAAACCTCCCAAACGGAAAAGGTCATTAAGCAGAAGGTTTTCATTTTGTGTAAAAGCCCCACTGCCTTTCAACCACATCCCCCATGTTGGCCTTAGGTAAATATGCTTTTCCACCTCCAGCTTACCCAGGTACTGTGGACTATTCAAATCAAGATTATCATATACCTCAGGTGGAAACCCTGTGTTTTCTAAAATCCTCTTATTGCCCAAGGCAAATTCACTGGTAATCAGAAAGCCTCTTCTTGTAAAAAATGGTGAATCTCTCCTATCCAAAGCCCAGCCAATCCCATATTGGTTCCAGCGATAGTCTGCTACCTCAGGTAATTCGGTCACCTCATCAAAGGCTTCTGTGTCTAGCAAATCGCTGGATTGCCTCTTAGTAAAAAACCTTAGATAACTAGTTTGACTCATATGGTACCCAAAATCTAAACTTAAATACCTATTCAAAAAGGTAGAATCTTGCTTTAGCAAGCTGAAACCTAATCTTACGTCCAAAGGAGAATTAAAAACAAAAGACTCTTTTGCGGATATTTCCAGCGATTGGGTCGCAATATTCAGTCGCTTCCAATGAAGAACCAGATCTCTTCCTTTCCCTCCAAGATGGTATAATTCCAAATCCAATTGTCCAGTGATCAGCATCTTCACCTGGTTCATTTTGATTGGGAAGCAACCCTATTATTCCATCCAGAACATTCGTATTTCTGTCCCTCAAAGTAAAAGTTGGTTGTGCTTTTTTTACTTGAAAATCGACCTGCGGAAATTGCGTCTGCACAAAATAGGGTGATCGGGAGAGTACTTGATTTGCTTCATTGAGTTGTTTTTGGGAAAAAGGCGTCCCAGGCTGGATTCCCGTGATATTTTGCAAATACCTTTCCTGGGTCTTGGTATCGCCGGCTACTTTCACACTATCCCATAGAATCAAAGGACCTGAGTCATAGTTGAAAACAGCTGAAAGCAAGTTTCCATGCCGCTGAATACTGTCAAGTTTGACTTGCGCAAAAGGAAACCCCTTATTCTCTGCCTGCGAAACTACCTCATGCATCCACCTTGAGGCAGAATTGTATTCCGCTGTAATAGGATCAATATTATTAGAAAATTCTTCAGGAACATTTCCCAAAGAAATCTCCTGCCAAGTGTACTTTTCCCCAAGGGTTATAGTTACGCTCAAAGAATCGCTTGAAACATCCTCTTCTTGCGAGAAAAGAGAAAGATATCCAAGATGTTGAAGGGAGTGCTCAAGGGAATCGAGATACCTTTCCGCTTCTATCTTGTTAATAAATGTAGTCCAATCAGCAGATTGTAGGGGCGGATCAGTTGTCCATTTTAGCCAATAAGCACCTTGAGCTTTGCATAGCTGTCCTCCGGCAATAAAAAAAAGAAGTGACGCCAAAAGGAAGGTTTTCAAAGGGATCTTTGGGAATGATTATATTCGCAAAATAATAGAATTCACATTGGCTGGCATATACATCCACATTCCTTTTTGCAGGCAGGCATGCCATTATTGCGATTTCCACTTCAGCACAAATCTTGACCGAATGGAGCAGATGGCTAATATGATCTGCCAGGAAATTGAAATAAGAGCTAATTACCTTCCGGACAAGACTCTGGAAACAGTCTATTTTGGAGGAGGAACTCCTTCACTGTTACCCCCAACTTCAATTGATAAGATTCTAAATCAAATTGCTCTTACTTTCAATTCTGATTGGAAAGAGGTCACCCTAGAGGCAAATCCTGATGATTTGAACGAAAACAATCTTCGCGCTTGGAAGAGTCTCGGCATTGATCGACTAAGTCTGGGAATCCAGAGTTTTGATGAGCAGGTATTGAAATTCTATAATCGTGCACATACTGCAAAGGAGTCTAAATCCGCTATTGCAAAAGCTAGAAAAATTGGTTTTGAGAAATTCAGCCTAGACTTGATATATGGCTTTCCACAACCTGACCATGAGCTTTGGAAGCGAGATTTATCAGAAGCAATTAAGCAAAACCCCGGACATATTTCTAGCTATGCACTCACAGTGGAGTCAAAAACTGCACTTGGCAACTGGGTAAACAAAGGCACCTTCAAGCCAGCTGAGGAGGATTTTGTCGCCGACCAATTCGAAATCTTACAAGAACAAACTGAAAAAGCCGGATATATCCAATATGAGGTATCTAACTTTGGTATGCCTGACCAATTTGCCCTGCATAATACCAATTACTGGAAAGGCGTTCCCTATTTAGGCGTTGGCCCCAGCGCGCATTCTTTTGATGGACAAAACAGAGGAGCAAATCCCTCAAATAATTCCCTTTACCTGAAAAGTATGGAAAGCGGAGCTATCCCATTCGTAGTAGATAATCTTTCTGCTGATGATAGATTAAACGAATCCATCCTTACAGGACTAAGGACCTTGTGGGGAATAGATCTCGAAGAAATAAACAACGTTTTCGGCATAGATCTCTTGACGTCTAAAAAAGTTATTTTATCTAAGATGGATTCTGAAGGCTGGCTTATTTGGAAGGATAAAAACCTATCTTTGAGCAAAAGCGGAAAACTACTTGCGGACAGTATAGCAGAAGCACTTTTCGTTTAAGAAATGACAATTATGGGGAGAGACGGATATTATAGCAGAAAAAAAGAAGTTGCACCACTCGAGTCAGCTTTCAACGATCTACTCAAAGCATACCGGTTAGAAGGTAAATTCAAAGAAAAGTCCTTGGTCCATGATTGGCCTGAAATCGTAGGAAAAACCATCGCGGATCGGACTACATCGGTTTTTATAAGAGACAAAAAACTCTTTGTGAAACTAAGTTCAGGGCCAATCAAGAAAGAATTACTGATGAATAAGAGTAAAGTACTCAGTCTTATCGAAGAGAAATACGGTACTGGTGTGATCGAAGACTTAGTCTGTATGTAATCTTGTTTGATTCAGGGTCCAGGCCTCCTCAATTTACACTTTTTAACACCTGACTCTTCTTAGTAACTTATCTAGGTTCATTATTTTCCAATCCGAATGAGTATTATTGTGGCAGCGCATTCATGATCAAACTACCGCAAATCCATATCGGAAAGCTAAGCTTGCTGCTCGCCATCCTTGTATGGCTGGGTTTGCTATTTGTGAATCTGGTGAGGCTGGTTGGGGTACTCAATGAGATGGACTCTGGAATTGCCATCGAATTCACTTGGATTCTACAAATCCTATATTTCATCACGGTCTACAGCTTTTATAAATACTCGATCAATAAAAGTACCCAAAGCGACTTTCTGAATCTCATCTGGCGCGGTGCATCGACCGGAATATTCGCAGTTACTGTTTATTTAATCATTGGTTTTTTTTACACCTCCCTTGGTGAAAGTAAGCTTGCTGGAGATCCATTTCTCAAAACTTTCTTTTATCATGTCCGCTTTGGGCTCATGACTGTTTTTTTGATATCCACTTCTCTATTATGGCAGCACCTTATCCTCTACCAAAAAACTAAGCGAGTTGTAAAACAATGGCAGGCGTATGAAATCGCTTTGCTTGTAGCAATGTTTTTAGTGTTTTTTGATAGAGAAGCTTATGAGTACAGCTTTTATTTTGGCATGGTTCTACTTGGAATCTTGGCAGTCATCCTTTCTACTAATTTAAAATGGATTCCATATCTGACTTTTAAGGAGAAATGGAAATCTCTACTGTTCCTTGCCATAATTATTTTAGCTATTAGCTATATGCTGTGGTACACTGTTTCAGTGGATATGGAATACGATTACCTAGCAAACTTAATGGGTAATCTATTCGTAATTTCTCTGTTTTGGTTCATACTGGTTTATGCTGTTCTCAGCTTTTTAGTAACGCTATTTAACCTTCCGACTTCCTCCGTTTTCGAGCAAAAACTAACTGAGGCTATAAATTTCCAGCGACTAAGCCAATCCATTCAGCCAGAAGAAAATGAGGAGCAAGTGCTGGATATTTTAATGGACTCCTGTATGAGTGCCGCCTATGCAGATGCGGCGTGGTTAGCGATGAAAAGTGAGGAATTCCCAGAAGGCTTTTTTCAGGAGAGATTCATAGATCGAAAGACAAGAGAAGAAATATCAGCACTGATCGAACCTCAAAAGACTATTCGAGATTGGGAATCTGAAAAACGGCCGGATAATTTAAGTCCTATTAACCTTAGAATTGCTCACTCAAAATATGAATCAATTCTTTTGGTCCCTCTGGTGATCAACAAATCGGTCATTGGTAAAATAGTGTTGTGCAAGGAAGTGCGCGACGGCTTCAATAAGGAAATGTTGAACATCATCAGCACATTTGGAAGACAAGCATGTATTGCCGTAGAAAATCATCGTTTGCTCAATCAGGCCATCCTCAATGAACGCTACCAAGAAGAATTGAAAATTGCTCAGCGCGTTCAAAAATCTCTACTTCCTACCCAACTAGATCATAACGAGTATTTTGACATCTGCGCTTTTTCAAATGCAGCCGATGAAGTAGGCGGGGACTATTACGACACATACAAATTAGATGAAAATCGGTTTGTATTGATCATTGGAGACGTTTCTGGAAAAGGAACCTCTGCGGCTTTTCACATGTCACAGATGAAAGGAATTTTTCAAAGTCTCATACAGTTGAATCTCAGTCCATCGGAATTTATGATCAAGGCTAATGCAGCACTAAGTAAATGTCTGGAACGTAATCACTTTATCACCGCATCCATATTTATTATCAATACTGCAAAACAAACTATCTGCCACTCCCGTGCAGGTCATGTACCAACGCTAATTCATAAGAAAAAATTAAACAAATCAGAGTATTTGGAGATTGATGGACTAGGTTTGGGAATTTTAAGAAACAAGCAATATGAAAATCACGTAGTGGAAAGGACATTCACTTATCAACCTGGAGATGTATTGGTTTTATTCACAGACGGAATAGTAGAGGCAAAAAACAACAATTCCAATCAATTTGGCTACGAGCGTGTAAGAACCTTATTGGAAGTTTACAACGAGCTTAATCCACAAGAAATCCAGACTAAAATCATTGATTCGCTACATGATTTTGTAGGAGGAGACAGACTGATTGACGATGATTATTCCATGATGGTGGTGAAATTTACCAAACAAAATAAAGCAAGCTAAACGATGCTAACAATAGAAACTCAGGAAGAGAACGGTCACACTATTTTGCGACTCACTGGCGAGGTAGATGCCAGCAACTCAGTAATACTAGATGAAGCAATCACTAAGGTCGTTGCAGACGGAAGTAGTTCTATATTAGTTGATGGTGCGGGCCTAGAGTATATTTCTTCTGCAGGCTTGGGCGTATTTATGTCCTATTTGGAAGATTTTCAGGAAAAAGAGATTGATCTGAAAATCTATTCTTTATCCGAAAGGGTATATGAAGTATTTAAAATTTTGGGACTAGATCAGTTGATGCACATTTACCCAAATAAAAAAACTGCGTTAGAAAGCTGATATGAAACATCAGATGAAAATATCTTGTCAAACAGCAGCACTCTCAGAACTGCGAGTCTTTTTAAAAAAGACCTTGGGAGAGTTACGCCTGTCTGATGTCGACCAGCTCCAGCTTATTTTGGCAGTGGAAGAGGTATGTGCTAATCTGATAATTCATTCGCATAAGTGTAATGCACTTGATTATATTCAACTAGACATCAAACAAAATCCAGGGAAATTAATTTTTGAAATTACCGATGAAGGTAAAGCATTCAATATGCTCGATTATGAAGTACCCGACCTAAATAAAGTCAAAGGTGATAAGCGAAAAGGAGGTTTAGGCATAATTTTGGTCAAGAAGATCATGGATGAAATTGAGTTTGATTCTACCAGAGGCACCAATACCTGTCGGCTGATCAAATGGTTTCAGTCCTAATTCTTGTTAAAACCTTAGTATTCGGGACTTTTGACTTTAAATCCTAATAAATTTGTAAAATTGCAATCCAAATCTTGCATTCACCACATGACAAACCGAACCATTTCGGCATATATAATTACATTCCTTATAGTATTTGGACCCACAGTATCTGCGATGGCATTTATACAGGCCCCAAATCAGGGTGACCCTTTATTGACTTTAGGAGGTAAAGCTGTAGATAAAGACGAGTTGATTTACTTATTAACTAAAGGAAATAAGTCTGAACCCGGTACTCCAGGAATGTCAAGAGAAGAATACGAAGAAAACCTTGACCTTTTTATCAATTACAAGTTAAAAGTAAGAGAGGCCGAAGCACAGGGACTCGATCAGACAGAGGAATTCAATAGAGAATTTGAATCGTTCAGAGAAAACCTAAAAGCTCCCTTTCTCATTCGAAACTCATTGGAAGAAGGTGAATTAAGGAAAGCCTATTCAAGAATGCAGGAGATAATTCGTGCGAGTCACATCCTACTTCAATTCCCTCAAAACGCAACCAAAGAAGATAGTTTAATTGTCTTACGGATGGCTTTGAAAATTGAAGACGAAATAAAAAATGGTGGCAGCATCAACGAATTAGCAGTGAAATATTCTGATGATCCTTCGGCTCAGGTAAACAAAGGAGACCTAGGATATTTCACCGCACTTCAGATGGTCCAGGCATTTGAAGACGCAGCATTTTCTCTTCAGCCAGGTCAAGTTTCTGACCCAGTGTTAACCAATTTTGGTTACCATATAATAAATGTGAAAGACCGTCAGCCGAATCCGGGACAGGTAAGAGTTTCGCACATCCTAGTCAGGATCGATGATAATGATACGAATGGCGAAGACCTTGCTAAAAGAAAAGTAGCTGACATTTATACCGAAATACAAAAGGAAAATACAATCTGGGAAGATATCGTAAAAAACTATTCTGAGGATCCTTCAAGTAGTCAAAAAGGAGGTATTCTACCCTGGTTTAGCGTTGGGTCTATGATTCCGGAATTTGAAATGGCTGCATTTTCGCTGACAGAAATAGGCGAAGTATCTCCTCCTATTCGTACCAAATATGGGTACCATATTCTGAGATTGGAGGGTAAAAAGCCGCTTGATACTTTTGAATCAATGGAAGAAAGTATTCGGTCTAAAATACTAAGAGATTCTCGTTCTACGATGATACAGTCACAGGTGATGGCGATTCAGAAATCCCGCTACAACTTTGATGAAAACGAAGAAAATGTCGCAAAATTAAGAACTGAATTAAGCTCAACTTCCAAGAATGATTTTGCTCAGGTAGTGGCAGACAAGGATTTAGCTAAAAATCAAATTTTCTCTCTTCAGGGAAAAAGTTACATCACACAAGATCTTGTGGACTATATGAATGAGCAGGAAATCAAGATTCCCACTAACGATGGGGTTTTCGATGCTTGGTACGAAAGATTTGCAGCAACCATTCTAAATGAAGCTGAAGAAGCTGACTTAGAAGCTAACAATAAGGAATATCGTATGCTCTTGAAGGAATATAGAAATGGCATTTTGTTATTCTCACTGATGAATGAGGAAGTCTGGCAAAAAGGCCTGATGGATTCTGTTGCCCAAAAGGCCTATTATCGAAATAATATCCAAAATTACCAGTGGAAAGAAAGAGTAAACGCCTACATCGTGAAAGTACTTGATATGACTCAGTTGGATGCTGCTAGACAATTACTTCAGGGAAAACCACTTTCAGAGGAGCTAATCTCGACTTTTGATGCAAGTTATGAAGGCACTAACTCTTTAGCATATCAAACTGAAACCGGCACCATCGAATACGCTGAACATCCTGTATTATCCAAAGCAAATATTGATTTAACCTATCAAGAAATAGAAACCAACGGACATTTGCACATTGTTATTTTAGGAGAAAAAACCAGTGCAGGGCCGAAAAAATTCGAGGAAACCCGAGGGGTGGTAATTCGAGATTACCAAGAATACTTCAGACAGAAGTCTAGTTGAATCATTACGAAAAAAATACCCGATCAAGATAAATCCCAAAGCGAAAGAAGAAACTTTCATAGCTTTAAATCAATAATATTTTACAAAAGAAAACCGTCATATTAGAACGTAAGGACGGAAAAAATCCCATGAAATTGCTAAACCGACTAACTTTCACTTTAATAGCTAGCTTGCTGATTACCGCTTCATTTGCTCAAGAAACAACACCTACCACAGGTCAGGTACTTGATAAAATCGTGGCTAAAGTGGACAATTATATTTTATTGGAATCAGACGTTCAAAAAGCGTATTTGGAAGCTATTTCCCAAAATCAACCCGGACAAGAAGCCCCCAGCAGATGTCAAGTATTTGAGTCTTTGATGATCAATAAACTGATGGTAGCCAAAGCAGAAGTGGATTCTGTAATCGTTACCGATGCTGAGGTAATGCTTCAAACCGAACAGCGATTCAACATGGTGCTTCAGCAGTTTGGCGGAGATGAAAATACACTGGTAGAAGCTTACGGAAAAACTTCAGATCAACTCAAAACTGAAATTGAAGATGTGATTAGAGAGCAATTAATTGTACAACGGATGAGAAGTCAGATCACAGAAGGTGTGACTGTTTCTCCAAATGACGTTAGACAGTTTTTCAATAGCATACCTACAGACTCATTACCTCTATTTACTTCAGAAGCTACAGTAGGACAAATCGTAGTCAAACCCGAAGTAAATCCCCAAACAAAGCAGGACCTTTATGACCGAATGGTTCAGTTCAAGAAAGATATTGCCGAGGGTAGAGCGGATTTTGCTGATTTGGCGAGACGTTACTCAGAAGATCCTGGTTCAGCTGCCAACGGTGGTAATTTAGGGTTTTCCTCAAGAGGCCAAATGGTCCCCGAATACGAAGGAGCTGCATTATTACTAAGGCAAGGTGAAATTTCTGATCCAGTAGAAACTGCCTATGGATTCCATATTATTCAGTTATTGGAGAAAAAAGACAATACCTATAATACAAGGCACATTCTGATGTCACCGAAAGCCACAACGGCAGATATTGAAAAATCTGAGAGATTTCTAGATAGCCTTAAAACGGAGATTGAAGCAGGTAGAATGGAATTTGCAAAAGCTGCTAAAGACTATTCTGATGACAGAAGCACATCAGATAATGGCGGCTTTTTCACCGATCCATCCAATAGTTCCAATCGCCTCTCTTTAAGAACTCTCGAAGATCCTAGTCTGTATTTTATGATAGATTCCATGGAGGTAGGTGACATTACGCCACCGATGCAGTTTGATGATCCGAGAGAAGGCAAAAAGGTTCGTATTATCTATTACAAAGCAAAATATCCTGCACATAGAGCTAATATGAATGATGACTACGAAAAGCTAAAAGCAGCAGCACTTCGCAAAAAAGAAGATGATTTGCTCAGCAAATGGTTTATCACCGCCAAGGAAGATATATTCATAGATCTTGACCCAGCCTATGACCGATGTAATGCCCTCGCTGCGAAGTGACGAAAAAGGCCCGAGATTAATCTCGGACCTTTTTTAATAAGATAGAATTGGGAATTTAACTTTACTTCTTGGCTAGGAGAGTCTTAAATGCTAAACCTATTTGCTTCAAGCCTTCTTTCAGAAACCCCTTAGATTCTTCCAATTTAGGCTTGAAATCGACAGTACGCTCTTTAAATTCCCGTTCTAAAATCTCCTTACCTTTCTTAAATTCAGCTTCAAGAGTTGTTTTATTCTCCTTTAAATCCTGAATTTTCTTATCTATTTCTTCCTTTGCATCAGAACCAGCATCAGCTCCTTTTTTTACTAGTTCTTCAATTTTATCCCCAATCTCCTTAAGTACTTTTTCTATTTCTTGGGTGGTTGATTTCTTATCTGTCATAACTAAAAATTTTAAGGTAAACTGATACCCTTGAAGGTAATTACTTTTTTCAAGACGTCGCTTTACTGAGTAATAATATAGATAGAAATCCCTAATTATCAACAGATTCTCCTGACTGAGTCTGCTTTTCGTATAGCTCAGCATAGACTCCCTTCTGCTCCATCAGTGTCTTATGATTTCCCGTTTCGATAACTTTGCCATCGTCCAAAACTATAATTTGATCCGCTAGTTTGGCTGATGATACGCGGTGGGAAATAATAATGGATGTGCGATTTTGCATAATATTTTTTAGAGCTGTCAAAATCACATTCTCAGTTTTGGTATCTACTGCAGAGAGGCAGTCATCCAAAATGAGGATTTTAGGTTCCTTCGCAATAGCTCGAGCAATAGAAACTCGCTGCTTCTGCCCTCCTGAAAGGGTAATTCCTCGCTCACCAAGCATAGTTTCAAAACCCTTTGGAAATTCCACAATGTTCTGATAGACATCAGCATCTTTAGCAGCTTGTTCAATGATTTTCGGATCCGACTCATTCAGTCCAAAGGCAATGTTATTCCCAATACTATCCGAAAACAAGAATACGTCCTGAGGCACATACCCTATTTGCCTTCTTAGATCTGAAACAGAAAGCGAATCAATTGGCTTACCATCCACTTTGATCACACCTGAGTTAGGATCGTACATCCGCATTAACAGATTCGCGATCGTAGATTTACCTGATCCAGTTGTACCGATAATCCCAAGTGTTTGACCTTCTTGGATTTTGAAGCTTACATTTTTCAGCGCAGTGATACCTGAATCAGGATAGATGAAAGAAACATTGTCCATTTCTACCGTTCCGGTAATATTGGCCTCTATATCGTTGGTGTTAAGAATATCATTCTTTTCATCAAGAAACTCGTTGATTCGAGTTTGGGATGCAGCCGCTCGCTGGACTATACTAGTCACCCAGCCCAATGAAGTCACTGGCCAAGTGAGCATATTCACGTACAAAATAAATTCCGCAATGACCCCATACCCTATCTCTCCACTGATCACCTGTAATCCACCTACATATACAGTGATAATTGTTGAAACACCAACAAGGGCCATGATGATCGGGAAGAAAAGCGCATTTACCCGGGTCAGCCGAATAGACTTCACCTTATAATCTTCGCTTGCAGTCGCAAAGTCATTAGCACTATCACTCTCCCTGACAAAAGCTTTGAGCACCCGAATCCCTGAAAATGCTTCTTGCACAAACGTGCTTAACCCACTCAAACTGCGCTGAATCTTCTCAGAACGCTCATTGATCATGTTATTCACATAATAAATACTCAGCGAAAGTACAGGAAGAGGCAAGAGTGCATAAAGTGTCAGCAAGGGATTAACAGTGATCATATAGGATATCACCAAGGGAAAAAGAATGAGCAGGTTTAAACCATACATAATCGCTGGTCCTAGGTACATACGCACGCGGCTCACATCCTCTGTGATTCTTGCCATCAAATCTCCCGTGCTATTTTTTCTGTAAAAACTAAGTGGGAGTTTTTGGTAGTGATCATAGATTTCATTTTTCATATCATATTCCACCTTTCGGGACATGATGATAAGCGTCTGTCGGATGAAAAACAGGAAGATACCTCTCAGTAAAGCCATTACTAAGATCAGTACTCCAAACACAAAAACGAATTTTAGAAAAATATCTTGGGCTTGATTACCCAAACCACCCTGCTCTAAAGGCTGATAAATCGAAAAACTTTCAACAACATAATCTATTGCAAGTCTTACTAACTGAGCAGGTATAATTACGAAAATGTTAGAAATCACCGTAAAAACTATCCCCAAAAGGATCAAGCCCTTGTATTTATACAAATACTTATTGAGTCGCCAAAGTGGTTTCACCAAATAAAAATTTTAAAATGAAAGAAATAGATTAGGAAGACTGGGTATATTAATCCTTTGAAGGCCAATAAAAGTATTTAATTTTGTATCGGTCAATTTCGCAAGGAGTACCCAAATATAACACATTCTAAAAAGCTAAGTTCACATGTTAGAGATTAAAGCTACCGAAACAGTACGTGAAGGTTCAATCTTTGGCCAAATCACTACGATGGATCACGAACAACTTGTGGTCTGCCATGATGAAGCTACCGGCCTAAAGGCATTGATAGGAATTCACAACACCACTTTGGGCCCTGCACTAGGCGGAACCCGTATGTGGCCTTATGCTTCTGAAGAAGAAGCAATTACAGATGTTCTTCGTCTATCAAGAGGAATGACTTTCAAAAATGCTCTTGCCGGGTTGAATCTTGGCGGCGGTAAAGCTGTGATTTTGGGAGATCCAAAATTGAAAAATGAAGCTTACCTAAGACGCTTTGGAAGATTCGTTCAGAGCTTAGGTGGCAGGTACGTTACCGCAGAAGACGTAAACATGAACACCTCAGACATGGAGTTCATCGGCCTGGAAACTCGTCATGTCACGGGTCTTCCTGAGATCAAAGGAGGCGGTGGAGATCCTTCTCCGGTTACGGCCTATGGTGTCTACATGGGTATGAAAGCAGCAGCTAAGAAAGCTTTTGGATCAGAATCCTTGGCTGGAAAAAGAATTGGCGTTCAGGGTGTAGGGCAAGTAGGCAAATATTTGATTGACTATTTGGTGAAAGAAGGAGCCAACGTGTTAGTAACGGATATTTTCGAAGACAAGCTCCAAGCTGTCGCCAAAAAAACAGGTGCTCAAGTAGTTGACCCAAATGTAATCTATGATTTGGAAATGGATATTTATTCTCCATGTGCGCTAGGAGCCACCGTCAACGATGAAACTATTGACCGCTTGAAATGTGCTGTAATAGCAGGAGGGGCGAATAATCAGCTGAAAGATGAAGCCAAGCATGGCAAAATTCTAATGGAAAAAGGAATTGTGTACGCACCTGATTTTCTAATCAACGCTGGCGGTGTCATCAACGTTGGCGCTGAGTATTTCGGCGGATATAATAGAGATACAGTTTATAAGCAAACTGAAAAAATATTCGATACCTGTTTAGGCATTTTGAATAAATCAGAAAAGGAAAACATTCCAGCTCAACAAGCAGCTATCGAGACAGCTAAAGCCAGAATTGAAGCTATCGGTAGAGTAAAGCTTTCTTTCTAAGATTACAAACTCCAACATCAAAACCACCGGAAATGGCTTCCGGTGGTTTTTTTGTCTCATGTACCTAGATGATAGGCACCTCAAATTACCTATATTTGCAACTCATTTCGAAGACATGCTAAACAGAAGAATACTCAGAGTAAAGGCTTTCCAAAACCTATATGCATACGAGCAGTGCAAAGGTTCTAACCTAAACCTGTCAAAAGATTTTATCCGAGCCTCGTTCATGCCGGATCTGAACAGTATGGAAGATCCAGGATAAAACTGCACTTAACAAAGAAGCTGAGGAAGCAATTAAGCTGTTTGAAGAGAATCTCACTTCAAAAGATCTACTAAAATCCAGCGAGGCAAATAGAAAAGTCAAACAGGTTGTTTTAGATGCTTTGAAAAAGTATCATGAAGCAAACGAAAAGGATCACCAGTTTTTGTTGAAAAATATGGTGGTTTCTGCAGAACGAATTCCACAGCTTTATTTATTAGCAATTGAGCTTTTACAGGCATTTGCTAAGCACGTAGAAAAAGAAATTGAAAAGAAGAAAAAATTTGCTTCAAACAATCCAGTTGGATTTGGAAACGAACTGAATTTTCCGAACAATACCGTTCTTGCCTCTCTTCGAGAATCAGATTCTTACAAGGCTGCGGTGGCAAGAAACAATGTTAACCTGGATGATATAGAACTTGAAATCAGAGAATGGTTTAGAGACTATATAAAGCCGTCTGAATTTTATCAGACTTACTTGCAATTGGAAAACCCAACAGTTACTCAAGATTTTGAGTTAGTTGACGATCTTTTGAAGAAAGTACTATTCAAAAATGAAGTGATCTTAAATTTCTTCTCTGAAAAAGATCTAAACTGGACAGAAGACAAATCAGTTGTTAGAAGCTTAGCTTCCAAGGTCTTGAAAAATGCGGCTAATCTCAATGAGGAAAATGAAAGCCAAATGCCTGAGATCGCGATGAACTGGGACGAGGATAAGGAGTTTTTTCAAAATATCTTTAACTTCACCATTGAAAATGATGTAAACAGTAAGGCCCTCATTACTCAAAAAACAAAAAACTGGGACATTGATAGACTTGCTTTCACTGATAAAGTAATTATTTCGATGGCAATAGCGGAAATGAAAAACTTCCCTAGTATTCCCGTCAAAGTAAGTATAAACGAGTATATCGATATTTCAAAAACGTATAGTACACCTAAAAGCAAGCAATTTGTTAATGGTTTGCTAGATGTGATGGCAAAAGAGTTAACCGAAAGCGGAGAAATCCGTAAGAGCGGTAGAGGACTTTTAGACAATAAATAATTTAACTATGAGCAAGAGCAGTAATTCACTCATCGCATTCCTAATAGGCGCAGGCGTAGGCGCAGCAGTTGGAGTACTTTTTGCACCGGATGCTGGTACAAATACCCGTGATCGACTTTCTTTTAAACTCTCAAAATATAAGAAGGAGTTAGAAGAATTAATCGACGATTTGGTAGACGGCAAGGAAATGCACCTTAACGAAGCTAAAACCGAAGGAAAAAGAGTAATATCCGAAGCGAAAAACAAAGCTGAGAACCTTCTTAGCGATGTGAATAAATTAATAGATCAAATCAATCAAGGAAACAACTAATCGGAATGAAATCGAGCGTACAGTGTCATTTCTATTGAAGAAAGAAAACTGAAATGCACGATTCCATTGACCACTAAAAAAAACATAAACAGATGAAAATCAACGTAATGAATATGGCGGTATTTTCCGTCATGCTTGCTTTGGGAACTTCATGTAACCCAAAAAGCGATCAAGACGCAAAGATTGCGGCACTTGAACAAAAAATCGCTCAATTAGAAACAAGTAGCCCTACAGTTACTCCAGTGAATGCACAAGCAGCGACTGTTGCTGATCCATCTACTCTAGGTGCTTTTGAATTTCCAGAAGAGGAGTATGATTTTGGCGCTATTAATGAAGGTCAAGTCGTAGAACATATCTTTAAATTCACAAATAATGGACAAGCTCCATTGGTTATTTCTAACATCACTGCTTCATGCGGATGTACTAGCCCAGATTGGTCTAAGGCACCTGTTAAGCCAGGAGATGAAGGATTTGTGAAGGTAGTTTTCAACTCAACTTCTAAATCAGGCGCACAAGCTCCTACAGTAAGTATTCAAGCAAACACTAACCCGGCTGTGACCAGATTAAGATTGAAAGGTACAGTTACACCAAAAATTGCAGGCGCAGCTACTCCAGTAGGCCCAGTTAAACGATAATTATGATTTCTACAGTACTAGCCCAGGCTGCCGCAGGTGGTAGCGGAATTTTAGGACAAGTTTTTCCTTTTCGGTTCTATTATCCTGATTATGTATTTCTTCATGATCAGACCACAGCAAAAAAAACAAAAGGAAAGCAAAAAATTCATTGAAGAAATCAAAAAGGGCGACGAAGTAGTAACAATCGGCGGACTTCACGGAAAAGTAAGCTCAGTTGAAGGCGACACAGTTCTCCTGGAACTTGACAGAGGCATGAAGGTCAAAGTTGAAAAATCTGCTATTTCTCTAGATTTCTCAAAGAAGACTGAAACAAAAAAATAAATTGAATTTTGCCGGAAACTAAAAAATCCTCAAAAAGGATTTCTCCAAAAAAACTCTCTAATCTGAAAGTGGTAGTCCTCTGCATCGCAGCAGCTACCACTTTTTGGATTTTAAACGCCCTCAATAAGGACGATTATAATACTATTGTCGATTTTCCAATTGAATTAGTTTACGACAAAGATCAGTATGTAGCTGTCGCCAGTCTCCCTAAAACTTTGGAAATAGAAATATCCGGAAACGGCTGGGACCTACTAAGGAAATATTTCAACTTTAACAGCGACTCTTATCCTGTAGAGCTATCAAATCCAGCCTCAAAGAATTACATTCTTACCGCCGACCTTAAAAGGTCTCTAGGGGAGTTCCTTTCTCCAACTCAGCTTAATTCTGTCCTTCAGGATTCATTGACATTTAAAATTGATAAAATCAAAACAGTCAAACTCAATCCGGTCTTGGATTCGGCAGGTTTTTCGATGAGTAAAAACTATAGAGCAATCGGACCAGTTACTTTTAATCCAAGCACCATTACACTCAAAGGGCCTAGCTCACTTTTAGACAGTTTAAAAAGTTTTCCAGTTAATCTGGAGGAAAACCGTATTAACAAGTCAATTGATAAAGAAATAGCGCTTACTATCCCTGAAAATCTTGGAAATCATGTGACGCTTGAAGTCGAAAATATTCAGGTTAAATTTGACGTTGTTGAATTCCTTGAAGGAAATAAGCGGCTAAAAATTAAAAAATTAAACTTCCCAAAGTCGGTTTCTTTACAAAATGAAGAAGTCGTAATCATGATTTCATATTTGGTGGATGAACGTAAATCATCCGAATTAAAAGACTTAGAATTCGAAGCAATTTTAGATTATTACAAAAGGAATAAAGAGGACAGTACTATCACCGTACAGGTAAAACCAATCCCTGACTACCTCGAACAAGTTGTAGCTCAACCAGAAATCTTAAAATTAAAGTATGAGTAACACCTCTCCCATCTTAGTCGGTATAACTGGTGGAATTGGCTCAGGAAAATCTACTGTTGCAAAGATTTTTTCTATACTAGGAATTCCCATTTATTCAGCTGATGATCGAGCAAAGTGGCTTATGGGAAATGATGAGGAATTGAAGAGGCAGCTTACCAATGCCTTTGGGTCAGAATCCTTCTCTGCTGACGGTAGCTTAAATAGAACTTTCTTAGCTAATGAAGTCTTTTCAGACCCGGAGAAGGTTAAAATGATTAATGCGCTGGTACATCCGGTCGTTGGAAAAGATTTTTTTGCTTGGACAGAGCAGCAACATGCCCCTTATGTCTTAAAAGAAGCTGCTTTAATCTTTGAAACTGGAGGTGAAAAAACGCTAGATAAAGTCATCAATGTTAGTTCTCCCTTGAAAGTCCGTATTGCCAGAATATTGATGCGTGATCCATTTCGTAAGGAAGAGCAGGTAAACCAGATAATCAACCAGCAACTTCCAGATGAGCAGAAAAATGAACTAGCTGATTTTGTGATCAAGAACACAGACAATAAGTTGCTCATCCCACAGGTTTTAAAAATACATCAGCATCTCCTTACCAACAAATAGACTATCACGTGCTGTAATAGGCCTCAGTAAATTGTCACTTTTCTTCTGACTCATTCAAAACACTTTTGCTAACAACATGAAAGGATATAATCCAAAGGAATGGTTTAAAGTTTTATTTTTTATTCAAAAGTCTGACACCTTAGTCAAGTTAGGCCCTTTTATGCTCCTGATTTTTGCTTATTCCATAGGAATGGCTTGGCTGGAAATTGACTATTTAAAGATTAGCGAAAACAGTTGGGTGAAAAATATCCCAATCATGCACAGTTTACTGAGCTTTGTGATTTCCATGTTATTGGTCTTCCGAACGAATACTGCATATGACAGATGGTGGGAAGGCAGGAAACTATGGGGGCAATTGGTAAACAATAGCCGAAATCTAGCCCTAAAGCTGGCCGGAATGCTTGATAATTCTGATGAAGAATCCAGAAAATTTTTCAGAAGAACAATCCCCATTTATGCTTTCGCCCTAAAGGAACATTTGCAATCCAAAGTGACACTTTATATGCTGGATGAAAAGGAAGATGAGGATATAAAACCCGAGATCGATCCAGAAAAACATGTTCCCAACCAAGTCGCTAAATTGATGTTTGCTAAGGTGAATGATCTGTATAAAGCCAAAATAATTACAGGCGATCAATTGATCGTTTTGAACCAGGAGTTAATGTCATTCACAGATATATGCGGTGCATGTGAACGAATCAAAAACACACCAATTCCCTACTCTTACAGCTCTTTTATTAAGAAATTCATTTTGGCTTATGTAGTCACTTTGCCTCTTGGCTATGTGTTTTCACTAGGATATTATGCTGCTCCGATCGTGACTTTTATATTTTACGTATTAGCCAGTTTAGAATTGATAGCCGAAGAAATCGAAGAGCCTTTTGGCACCGATGCCAATGACCTACCTATGGGGAAATTATCTTCAAACATCCAAAAGCATGTAGAAGAACTGATCTAAATCAGATTCTTTAACTTTGGACAATCAAGGCTTGCATTATAAGTATCAAATGGATCAAAAATTAAGTTTACGCAACGTAAATGTAACCCGGTATATTCTCCCACTACGAGAAGGAGGATCACTGCCTGCTCTTGCTGATGCAGATGACGGATTCAAGTATGTTTTGAAATTCCGAGGAGCTGGTCAGCGGGAAAAAGCACTTATCGCCGAACTCTTGGGTGGAGAAATTGCCAGAGCTTTAGGTTTAAAAATCCCGGAATTAGTCTCTCGCCAACCTTGATCCTGCATTTGGTAGATCTGAGGGAGACGAAGAAATACAAGACCTGCTCAAAGGTAGCCAAGGTCTTAATCTAGCCTTGCATTTCTTATCTGGAGCGATCAACTACGATCCCGTGGCCATGAATACAGATCCTCTGCTAGCTTCGCAAATAGTCTGGCTGGACATGTTCATCACGAATGTGGATCGAACTTTTAGAAACACAAACATGCTAATCTGGAATCGAGAGCTTTGGTTAATCGATCATGGGGCTTCTTTCTTATTTCAGCATGCATGGGTGAATTGGAAGAAAAATGCGGAAAGCCCTTTTCCTATAATTAAAAATCATGTGTTGCTTCCAGTGGCTTCAGAGCTAGAAACTGTAAATGCAACTTTTAAAAAGGTTTTGACCCCAGAGAAAATCAGCGCAATTGTAAATACTATTCCAGAAGAATGGCTACTAGCGGGTGGCGATTCTGAGCATGCAGATGAAGTGAGAAAGGTTTACCAAGACTTTATGAATCTTCGCCTTTCCTATTCTGATCAATTCATAAAAGAAGCTCAAGATGCAAGAACAGCACTTATATGAATACGCGATCATCCGTGTAGTGCCACGGGTGGAAAGGGAGGAATTCATCAATGTTGGTGTAGTGATCTGCCATTGGAAAAGAAATTTCCTTGCCTGTAAGATACATTTGAACACTCAAAAATTATTGATGCTGGATCCTCATGCTGATGTTGAAATGATTGCACTTAATTTGGCCTCATTTGAAAAAATATGCACTGGTTCAGAAGCAGGGGGTAATATTGCATCCATGGATTTAGCCTCTAGGTTTAGATGGCTAACTGCTGTAAGAAGCTCCATTATCCAAACTTCACGGCCCCATTCTGGAACTGCCGAGGACTTGGAGAAAACTTTGGAATGCCTTTTTGAGGAAAATGTAGGGTAAGGAAAGAATCAAGGCTTAAGAGAGTAGACAAAAAAAGCGTGAAGAAGTAATCTTCACGCTATAAGTAGGGTCTATCCATTAGGAGATCCTATCAAATCCTAAATAAGGCTGAAGAACCTTTGGCATCATGATACCTTCTGGAGTTTGATTATTTTCCAAGATGGAAGCTACTATTCTAGGCAATGCCAATGCACTCCCATTCAGTGAATGAGCTAATTGAGTTTTTTTATCATCCCCACGGAATCGCAATTTCAGGCGATTCGACTGATAGGTTTCGAAGTTAGAAACAGAACTAACTTCCAACCATCTTTCCTGTGCCGCAGAGAATACCTCCATATCATAAGTCAGCGCAGACGTAAAGCCCATATCACCTCCACAAAGTCTCAAAACACGGTAAGGTAATTCCAGCTTTTGCAATAGTCCTTGCACATAAGTGCTCATGCTTTCTAATGTCTCATAGGATTTATCAGGATGGGTTATCTGCACGATCTCCACTTTGTCAAATTGGTGAAGTCTATTCAATCCTCTCACATGAGCGCCCCAGCTTCCTGCTTCTCTACGGAAACATGGAGAATGTCCCACGTTTTTGATAGGCAGATCACTTTCAGAAAGAATCACATCACGGTAAATATTGGTGATTGGAACCTCACCAGTTGGAATCAAATACAAGTTATCAGCACCTGCATAATACATTTGCCCCTCCTTATCTGGAAGTTGACCAGTTCCATAGCCTGAGTCTTCATTTACCAAAATTGGCGGTTGGATTTCGTAATAACCTTGCTCGAGTGCTTCATCCAAGAAGAAATTAATCAAAGCTCGCTGCAGCCTAGCCCCTTTTCCTTTATATACTGGAAATCCAGCACCAGAAATTTTATTGCCCAGATCAAAATCGATGATATCGTATTTTTTGATCAAGTCCCAGTGAGGAAGCTTGCCTTCATACAGCGTAGGAATAGCGCCATTCTCCAAGACTACTTCATTGTCATCAGCAGATTTCCCTGCAGGAACAGAAATATGTGGCACATTAGGGATAGTATAAAGTAAGGCTATTAAATCTGCTTCTGCTTTCGAATTTTGCTCTTCAAGATCCTTCACTTGAATTTTCAGCTCAGCCGTTTTCTCTTTAATCTTGACTGCTTCTTCGGCTCTTCCCTCACGCATAAGCGTTCCGATTTCTTTTGAAATAGCATTTGATTCACTTTGAATCTGATCACGCTCCGACTGAGTGGATTTTCTCAATTCATCAAGAGCCACTGCCTGATTTAAGACAGCCTCTGCATTTGGGAAATTTCTCTTTTGTAGACCGGCAAGTACGCCGGCGAAGTTTTCACGAATCTGATTAACTAAAAGCATTTTAACATAGTTGAAATTGAAGTCTCAAAGATAACCATGTTAGCGAACAATGATGTCTTTACTCACACTTGAAAATGGTCCGTCAAGCTCTTTTCCATCGGATCGTAGCAATCTCACTTTCACCTGGTAATTTCCAACAGGAAGATTTTCTACTCGGACAGGAGCCATGTGATCAATTTCATAGCTTAGATCATTTAGCTGAATAGCGACTTTAAGTCCATCAAGTTTCATATCTCCACCGATCACCAAAAAATCAATAACTACTTCGCTACCAGATTCATAAACCTGATCTGACCTTGGATAATTCAAAGCCAAATAAGGCTCCGCTGAATATGGAAAAGGTCTAGAGTCTCCAACTTGAAAATCTCTATCAACATAATTTCCGAAATTTTTCAGAGCAAGTCCTTCCTCATCTACCAAATAAGCAACGACCCGGTAACTTCCTTCTGTAAGATCTCTTTGAAAAATCGGAGAATAAAACCCAGCAGGATCGCCTCCATTTAAAATATTGAAAAGCTTAAATTCCTTAGTTTCGTTTAGATCGAAAGGAAAGTTTTTGACATTAAACTCGAACGGAACTTTTCCTGGCTTAAAAATTTGATTTCCTAAAGGTGTATATAATTCAAGAATTGCATCAGGGTAGGCAGCTTGCCCCTCATATTGAAAGAATTTTACCTGAGGAGTAGCTACATCTTCTGTGCCTTGACTATTCGGTAATTCAACTACTTCCTCATTAACCCTCTCTTTCTCGGAACTACAAGCTGAAAAAAGACAAATGAATGAGAGTAAAGTCAGGATTTTATTCATACAGCGTGTAAATTGAGATTAAAGATATTTAATTTTAAAGATAAATTAGAAATAGAACTATAATACATTAAGCATATGGACATCCTATTTGATGAGATCCCAAGTTTGGATTTAGCTGATTTTACGGCGGGTACGCCTGCACAAAAAGCTGCATTTGTACAAAAGCTTGGGGAAGCATACCAAAACATTGGTTTTGTAGCTATTAAGAACCATGGCTTATCCCAGGATCTTCAAGACAGACTTTACGGATCGATCAAAAATTTCTTCAAACTTCCAGACGATGTTAAAGCCAAATATGAGAAACCGGAAATCGGCTTTCAACGAGGCTATACTGGGAAGGGAAAAGAGCATGCCAAAGGCAGAAATACTGGAGATTTAAAGGAATTTTATCATGTAGGGCAAGAACTCAGCCGAATTCCCGACACTGACCCTATCAAATCTGAATATCCTCCAAACATCTGGCCTACTGAGCTTCCAGAATTTCAAAATGATGCAAATGAAGCATACCGTACGCTTGAAAACGCTGGAAAATCCATGCTTCAGGCAATTGCGCTTTCTTTGGAGTTGGATGAAAATTATTTTGAAGACAAGGTTGCTTATGGAAATTCAATTTTGAGGCAAATCCATTATTTCCCGATTGAAAACCCCGATGAGGTACCTGCCGATGCCGTAAGAGCTGCCGAACATGGCGATATTAACTTGATTACTTTGCTAATGGGAGCAAGTGCTGATGGACTTCAAGTGAAGCGTATGGATGGAAAATGGATACCAATTACTGCACTGCCTGACCAACTCGTAGTGAATGTAGGTGATATGCTGGAAAGACTCACCAATAAAAAATTGAAATCTACCATCCACCGCGTGGTCAACCCACCTCGGGAAAAAATGAACACAAGTAGGTATTCCATTCCTTTCTTTATGCACCCAAGATCTGAAATGGATCTTACTTGTCTGGAAAGCTGTGTCGATTCAGACCACCCAAAACAGTTTGAAGATGCTACCGCAGGAGAATTCCTAGAAGAAAGACTTCGCGAACTGGGACTGAGAAAATAAGGGATGTCGGTAAAGAAAGTCCGATACTATGTATTTTTGAAAGACACTATCACGCTTTCTCTTACAGCCTTTGGAGGCCCTCAGGCCTTTCTTGCGATGCTGCTGGAGCGTATGGTAAAACGTAGAGCCTACATTCTGGAAGATGAACTTTGGGAGCTTAATGCACTGTGCAATATGCTCCCAGGTCCATCTTCCACACAATTGGTTTGTGCGATTGCCTATCGTGTGGGAGGACCGAATTTAGCCTACCTCGCATTGCTAGTTTGGATTTTACCAGCAACACTTCTCATGATTTTTGCTGCAATGCTCATCTATTTTCTTCAGGAAAATACACCAGGAGCATTGGATTTTGCACGGTTTATTCAGCCTATGGCAATTGGTTTTATCATTTTTGCTGCGCAAAAAATAATTGGTAAAACAATCAACACTACCGAGGCAATGGTACTGGTTTTGATTTCAGCTTTCGTTTCATTTTTCTATAGTTCACCTTATATTTTCCCAGTTCTATTAATTATTGGTGGTCTGAGCACTTCCATCAAATACAAACAGCAACCCAAGCTTGAGAAAGATGCTCCTCTGAAAATTGAATGGGCTAACTTCTACCTATGGGCGGGAGTTTTGATAGCGGCAGCTGGACTGGGTGCTGTTACTAAATATCAACCTCTGATACTTTTCGAGAATTTCTATCGTAACGGAAGTTTGATCTTCGGCGGAGGCCAAGTCCTTGTCCCCTATTTATACACAGAATTTGTTGACTTTAAGCATTTTCTCAGCTCGGAGGAATTCCTTACCGGGTATGCAATTTCCCAAGGTACTTTCAGGACCAACTTTCAGCATTTCTTCCTACGTAGGTGCATTATCGATGAAAGAATTTGGAACTGCTGGTTTTTTTATGGGAGGATTTATCGCAGCGGCAGGAATTTTTCTTCACTGGGATTTTCCTAATATTCTTTGTCATCAGATTTTGGGATCAATTAAAAAAATACCGTCCAGTAAGAGCGGCATTGGAAGGAATCAATGCTGTTTCGTGTGGGATGTTAATAGCAGCAGCCTACTTACTTTTTGAGCCTATGGAGGCAAATGGCCTAAATATTCTTTTTATCCTGGCCACCTATGTATTGCTACAGTTTACCAAAATCTCATCGCCCATAATCATCGCAGGTGGTGTGGTTTTAGGGATAATTTATAATTATTTCCTTTTGTAATACTAAAGAAACCATCGCTAATTTCGCTAAAAAGGAACAAGAATAGGGGTTCAGGCGTTTCATAATCTAAATTCATTCCCTATCTTTCTTTTATGCACGCCTACGAATACATCAACAATCTGATCCCACCCCTGAAGCTTTCTGATAAAACAGGAATGGCATTAGCATGGATGGAAGAAATCAGAACTGACGTACTTCCAATTATTGATAAAGGAGTTTTTTTAGGCCTCATTAAAGAAGAAACAATTTTTGAGGTTAACAATCCAGAAACTTTAATCTCTGATATCCAACCTTCCAATCCGAATTGCTGGGTATATTCCGACAAGCATATTTATGATGTCTTGCGCGTTAGCTCAGAGCAAAATTCAAATATTGTAGCTGTTTTAGACAGAGAATCAAATTACCTTGGCATTGTAACTATGGAAGATTCTATTTCTGCATTCGCAGATAGTCTTTCCATCAAATCACAAGGGAGTGTTGTAATCCTCTCTCTTGCAATGACTGATTATAGTTTAGCAGAAATATCTCGAATTATCGAATCTGAGAACACTAAGATTCTAAGTTCTTTTATCACAACAGACCCTTTAGATGACAGCAAGATCAAGCTCACTTTGAAACTTGATCAAACAGAGTTGAGACATATAAAAGCAACGCTTGAACGATTTGGCTATAAAATCATCGATCATTATCAAGAAGAGTCAGGTGTAAGCGGGGAAGAAGACAGAATCGGAAACTTGTTAAGATTTTTAGATATTTAGGACATGAAAGTCGCCCTTCATGGCTTAGCTCTGAAAACAGAATTATTTTCAGACGTTCAGTCACTTTTTAACGAACTCACCAAGCATCAATTCGAGATTTTCGCCACTGAGCAATTTGATCGGCAGCTTCGTATGCATGGCAACAAGGTCTTAAACTATTGGGTACTCGAAAGCAGAGAGGACATGGCTGCTATGGATTTTATGATTTCCATAGGTGGAGACGGCACGTTGCTAGACGCAGTTACCCAAGTAGGTGATCTTGAAGTTCCCATTTTAGGCCTGAATACAGGAAGACTTGGATTTTTAGCTACAGTAGCGACAGAAAAAATTTCAGATGCCATCGCTGATTTGGCTACGGGTAATTTCCAATTGGAAACCCGGACCTTAATCTCTCTGGAAAGTCATCGAAAATTATTTAATGGGTTAAATTTTGGCTTGAATGAATTTACTATTCATAAGCGGGACACCTCATCCATGATCACAGTTCATACGTACATTGATGGCAAGTATTTGAATAGTTATTGGGCGGATGGATTGATCGTCTCTACCCCAACTGGATCTACAGGCTATTCTTTAAGTTGCGGAGGGCCATTAATCTCACCTGAGGCAAAAAACCTAGTGATTACTCCAGTAAGTCCACATAATTTAAATGTGCGCCCTATCATTGTTTCTGATGAAAGTGAGATCAGTTTTGAAATAGAGGGAAGGGCCGAAAAATTCTTAATATCTTTGGACTCACGATCAACGTCAATTTCCTCGGAAGTTAAGCTTAGTGTTAAGAAGGAAAAGTTTTCAGCAAAATTGGTAAAGTTGCCTCATTATCATTTCTTTGACACATTAAGACAAAAGCTGAATTGGGGTTTTGACATGAGAAATTGAATCAATGTCTTTAAGACCAAGTCAATTTGAGCTTAACAATTATTAACCCGCTAAATACTGAGATGCGTTTTTTAAACGTTAGGTACTTCATATCTTGCAGCGTCTTGAAAAAGGTCAATTTTCAGATTTCCAACTACTTACTTGTACTCTTGTCACTTTTCTTCGGGCTTAACGGAGAAATCAGCGCACAGAAATACGATATAGGAGGAGGGGTAGGAGTCGCTGCTTATTCAGGTGACATCATCAGGAAAATTGACCCAAGTCAAATAGGACTTCAAGGCACGTTGTTTGGCAAGAGAAATTTTGACAATGTGTGGTCATTGAGAGTTGCTGCGAGCGCAGCATTTCTAAATGCTGCAGATAGTATCAAACCTATTGATCGACTGGCAGAGATCAGAGATGGAAGGTTTAGAGCTGGTGTATTGGAGGCTTCTGCAGTTATGGAATTTAATTTCCTTGACTACCTAAGAACAAATTCAGAATTCCGCTTTTCACCCTATGCTTTCTTTGGAATCGGGTTTGCTTACGCCTTTGCAAAAGGTAATACTTATGCCTTTAATGTTTCATCCAATTATAACGTCGGAACTGTGGTTATCCCTTTTGGTGGGGGAATCAAATACCAATTGAATGATAGATGGACATTGGCAGCTGAATTAGGATTCCGACCTACCTTAACAGATTACTTAGACAAAATAGATAGTACAGAACCAACAATTCCCAGGTTTCCTGATCCTGATAACCCAGATCAACCCTATGGAATTAACTTTGGTAATGCTTACGATAAGGATTGGTACTACTTCTTAGGCGTAACGATCAGCTATACTATCACGACTACCAAATGCTACGCATATTAATAAATCGAGCCCTAGGGCTAATATTTGGAAAAGAAATGGCATTTTTGTACCTCCAAAAAAGTAAGGAACCGGAGACGGCTGGAATGAAGGAAGTATCTGAAAATAACAACATCCCAAAGCATATTGCTATTATCATGGACGGCAATGGACGCTGGGCCACTAAAAAAGGCGCTATGCGGGTATTTGGGCATAAGAACGCCACTAAGGCAGTAAGAGAAGCTATAGAAGGAGCAGATAGTTTAGGAGTCAAATACCTGACCTTATTCTCTTTTTCTACTGAGAACTGGTCCAGACCAAAAGCTGAAGTCGATGGATTGATGGAGCTATTGGTGAAGACCATGTCCGATGAGATCCCTATGCTGATGAATGGCAACTTCAAATTAGAAAGTATTGGAGATGTAGAAAGTTTACCACCCTCAGCATACAAAACGCTGATGAGAGTAAAGGAAATCACCTCTAAAAATACAGGCCTCAAAGTGATCTTGGCGTTAAGCTACAGTGGTCACTGGGAGCTCACTCATGCCGCTAAACACATTGCTCAAAAAGTCTCAGAAGGAAAATTGAATGTGGAGGACATTACACAAAAAGTAATGGCTGAGCATTTGGAAACAACTGCCTATCCTGATCCAGAATTAATGATCAGAACTAGCGGGGAATACCGAATAAGCAATTTTCTACTTTGGCAATTGGCTTATACAGAGTTGTATTTTACACCTGTATTATGGCCGGATTTTAGAAGAGAGCATCTCTTTGCTGCGGTCTCCGACTTCCAATCACGGGAGAGGAGATTTGGCAAAACGGGTGAGCAAGTTAAATCTTAAGTAATTAATGAAAAAAAGTTTACTGATTCTGTTTTGTCTGGTTTGGGCAAGTTCAGCAATGGCGCAAATACGTTTGGGCCAAAGTCGCTATGCCACAAGCAAGCCAATCGATATTTTGGAGCTGAACTACGCTAAGCCTCAAACCTATAGAATCGCAGAAATAAAAGCTGTAGGTCTAACCACCTTGGATGAAATTGCCATTCTTTCCTTATCAGGATTGAAAGTAGATGATGAAATCGAGGTACCGGGAGATGCTATCTCTAATGCGTTGAAAAAGCTTTGGGGGCAAGGAATCATTGGGGATGTAAAAATCTTAGTGACCAAAATAGAAGGAAATGACATTTCGCTACTTCTTGATTTGACTGAGCGACCTAGATTCTCAAGAGTAGAATTTACCGGAATGAATAAAACTCAGGAAAGTGAGCTTCGCGACAAAGTAAATATCCGTGGACGTGTCGTTAGAGATGATGTTCTGAATAATGCCAAAAGAAATATTGAAAAATATTATTTGGACAAAGGTTTCATGAACGCGGATGTTAAAATCAAACAAGAAAGAGACACCACTCTACCTAATTCAGTTAAATTAATTTTCGACGTTCAGCAAAACTCTAAAGTTAAAATCAACGCGATTGAGTTCTATGGCAATGAGGAACTGAATGATACTAAACTCAAAAAGAAGCTTAAAAAAACCAAAGAACACGCACGAGTAAGCGTTTTTAAAGATGGATATTCCCGGTTGACAAATGCTTCAGCAGAAGATATTAAGAACACAATACTTTACACAGATTCTGCATCTCAAGACGATGTAAAGGAATACATCAACAAAAACTTCAAACTTAACTTCTTTAACGGCTCAAAGTACATTCCTAAGGAATACAGAAACGACAAAGATAATGTCATTAATTTCTATCAAAGTAGAGGTTATCGAGATGCTAAAATTGTCGCAGATTCTATCTACAACTTTGGTGAAGATAAAATAAACATTGACATTGCGCTGGAAGAAGGCAAAAAGTACTACTATAGAAATATTACTTTCAACGGCAACTTCATTCATCCAGACCAAGTCCTTTTAGCCAAACTAGGTATCCAAAAAGGTGATGTTTACGATAAGGAAAAGCTTGATAAAAGACTAAACTACGACCCAACTAAGGGGGATGATGTTAGTTCCCTTTACCAGAATGATGGATATCTTTTCTTTCAGATTGACCCAGTTGAGGTAAATGTATTTGCAGACTCCATTGATTTGGAAATGAGGATTTTTGAAGGACCTCAAGTAACTGTAAACAGTGTAAATATCAGTGGAAATGAGCGTACGTCTGATCATGTCGTCATGCGTGAAATCCGTATTCTTCCAGGTCAAAAGTTCAACAGAGAACTTCTGGTTCGTACCATTCGTGAACTTTCTACTTTAGGTTATTTTGACCCTGAGAAAATCAATCCTGATCTAAGACCAAACTTCGAAGCAGCGACTGTTGATATTACATTCGAATTGGAGGAAAGACCAAATGACCAGATTGAGCTATCAGGCGGATGGGGCGGTTTCTACGGATTCGTAGGAACAGTCGGACTTTCATTTAACAATTTCTCGATCAGAAACATAAAAGACTTCTCTAAGTGGGACCCACTTCCCGTAGGAGATGGTCAAAAGCTATCACTTAGAGTGCAGGCCAACGGTCGTTCCTTCCAGAACTATTCAGTATCCTTGACAGAACCTTGGTTCGGTGGCAAAAAGCCAAATGCATTAAGCTTCTCATTTAACCATTCTGTACAGCGCCAAGTAGATTTTTATAATCAGGCCAGTTTCGGAGATGAATTAGGCTTCTTCAAAATTACAGGAGTAACGCTAGGTCTAGCCAAGCGAGTTACCTGGCCGGATGATAACTTTAGCATAAGTAATTCCTTACAGTTCCAAATTTATGAGTTTGATCAATTCGGTACCTCCTTTGGTTTGAGCTACCCTACTGGTACATCTAACAGTATTACTTGGAATACTACTATTGCAAGGTATAACCTGGACAATCCAACATACCCTAGATTTGGATCCAATATTATCCTCTCTACAGCTTTCACGCCTCCATATTCTTCTTTGAATAAAAATATTGATGAAGAATCCACCGACCAGGAAAAATATAAGTGGTTGGAATATCATAAATGGATGTTTGACGCATCTATATACACCCCTCTTTTTGGCTCAAACAAGTTAGTAGCCAGTGCAAGAGCTCACATGGGCTTTCTTGGATCATACAGCCAAAAGATAGGCGTTATTCCTTTGGAAAGATTCGTGATGGGTGGAAATGGTATGTCTATGAACAACTTTGCGCTAGGACAAGAAATCATCGGCCTACGTGGCTACGAGGATCAATCGATTACTCCTGGTAGAGATAGTAGAGGTACAGCTAATCCAGAGCCTTATGGAGGGATTGTATATAATAAATATGTGATGGAAGTCAGATACCTAATATCCCCTAACCCATCAGCAACCATTTTCGTACTTGGATTTGCTGAGGCAGGAAACAACTGGGCTTCATACAAAGACTTTAATCCATATGATCTTAAGAAATCCGCAGGAGCTGGAGCAAGGATCTTTATGCCGGCATTTGGACTTTTGGGGATTGACTGGGGATACGGATTCGATGCGATTCCAGGTACTACTCAGAGAAGTGGTTCACAATTCCACTTCACAATTGGCCAGCAGATAAGATAAGTATGGATTTAGGGAGGGGAATAGTTAATTTATGCAAAAATTGACGTGCTAAGAAATTAATAAAATAGGTCCTCCTTGTAAATTCCCCAACCTCATGAATAAACCACTGAAAATTGTATTTTTGCTGCTTCTACTGCTCCAAGCAGCCCCTTTGGTAGCACAAAAGTTTGGATACATTGATACGGAATATATTCTAAATAAGCATCCGGACTACAAGGTTATCCAGCAAGAGCTAGAAAACATAAGCACTGAATGGAAGAAAGAGGCACAAAATTTGGATAAAGAGATCAAAGAACTTTCTGTGCAGCTTAAAGCAGAAGAGGTTCTTCTCACAGAAGAAATGTACCAGCAACGGCTGGAAGACATAAAGTTGAAACAAAAAGAATCCCAGGAATTCAATAGCAGAATTTTCGGAATTGATGGTCAGTACTTCCAAAAACAAGCGGAATTAATGCAACCACTTCAATCCAAAATTTATGATGCTATAGAGCGAGTAACGCGAAGAAACAACCTAGGAATGTTATTTGATAAAGCGGCCGAACCATCGGCTATTATCTGGACAGATCCTAGACATGATTATTCGGAATTCGTATTGGAGGAATTGGGAATAGAAGATAACAAATAAAAAGAAACACAGAAATGATGAAATCGAGCAAACTTAAGAGTCAATAACTTACTGATTCTAAACGATGCGAGATTCCATGTGACCATTAAAAAACAAAACAAATTCATATGAAAGTAAAAGTTATCCTTTCCGCAGTAGCATTGCTTTGCGTAGGATTCGCAGCTCAGGCTCAAGAAGTAAAGATTGGTTATACCAACGTAGAATTTATCATGGATTTAATGCCAGAGATGGAGCAAATTGCTGCTGATATCAAAGACTACGAAACTCAGCTGCAAACCACAATGCAATTAAAAGGTGAAGATTTCCAGCGCCAAGTTCAGGCATTTGAGCAAGCATCACAGTCCATGACTGAAGAAGCTAGAGCTGCTAAAGTAAATGAGCTGACTGCTCTTCAAAATAGTTTGCAGAAAATGGAGTCAGACTCTCAGATCAGCTACCAGAGAAAATTAGGTGAACTTCTAGGTCCAGTACAAACTAAAGTCGTAAATGCTATTAACGCAGTAGCAGCTGAAAATAACTATACACATATTTTCGCTGAATCTGCTGGACAAGCGCCTATCCTTCTCTACACTAAAGAAGAAGATAAATTCACTGAGCTAGTTTTGACGAAATTAGGTCTTGAAATGCCAGCTGCTCCAGCAGCCAATTAATTAACCACTAGTAACTAGAAGCCGCTAACTCGATCTCGAATTAGCGGCTTCTTTGTTTTCCAGCTATGCCAAAAAAGAACCCCAAAGATATCATTAGCAAGAGTCAGGATGCAGTCCTCGTAGATTTCTATGCAGACTGGTGCGGACCCTGCCAGACAATGGATCCTATCATTCACGAAGTATTAACGGAATTGGGAGGAAAAATTAAATTGCTGAAAATCAATATTGATAAAAGCCCACAATTGGCTCAACAGTTCGCAGTGCGCTCCATCCCTAATTACATACTTTTCAAAAAAGGGAAAATCCTATGGAGAAAAGGAGGGCTGATTACTAAAAGGGATTTTTACCAAGCATTGAAAGGTTTTACATAAAAAAAGCTCCCGATTTGGGAGCTTTTTTTACTTATATGAAGAACTTTAATCGAATCACTTCCTGCTCGGAAAGGAATCGATAATGGCCTCGTTTCAAATCTTTTTTATCCAAGCCTGCATAGACTACTCGATCCAGCGCAGTAACTTCATAGCCCAAGTGGGCAAAGATCCTACGGACTATTCTATTTCTACCAACGTGAATCTCCAAACCTAGAATCGTACGATCCAAGGATAAAACTTGCATATCATCTACTTCAACTTTGCCATCTTCAAGTGTTAAACCTTCGATAATTGCCTCTTCGTCTTTCTTAGTAAGTGGCTTATCCAAAGTCACCTGATAAATCTTTTTGATCTCATTGGAAGGATGTGAAAGCTTAGCCGCTAATTCGCCATCATTAGTGAATAACAAAAGCCCAGTCGTATTTCTATCCAATCTACCAACAGGAAAAATACGCTCTTCACAGGCATTTCCTACTAGGTTCATTACTGTCTTCCGATCCATAGGATCATCCGTCGTAGTGATAAAATCCTTTGGCTTATTCAGCAACACATAAGTAGGCTTCTCAGGATTGATCTTTCTTCCTTGATAAACTACACGGTCAGTTTTCTTCACTTTGCGACCTAGCTCAGTACATACCTCACCGTTCAGTGAAACAAGACCTTGGCTAATCAAAGAATCTGCTTCTCTCCTACTGCAAATACCAGAATTAGCGATGTATTTATTTAGGCGAATAAGGTTGTCCTCATTCTCCAACTTCTTCTTTTTCTGAGGAAGAGAGTCAAAGTTGTAATCCGGACGCTCTACGTTGGTATCCTGATCTACAAAACGCTTCTTACCGAAACCCTTGTTCTCTTTCTTATCAGACTTGTAGGTCGGTCTTCCAGCTGCAAAAACTGGCTTTTGGTCCTTTCCACGACCTTTGTAGATAAGTCCTTCTGGTTTTTCAGAAGATTGCGTCTTACCTCCTTTAGAATCCCTATTGTATGGCTTTGGCCGATCGGCTTCTTCTTTTTTGGCGAAAAATTGCTTCTTGCCAGCACCAAAATCTTTCTTTTCAGTAAAGTCAGCACCTTGGTCTTTCTTAGGTCCAAAATTCGATTTAGAACCAAATTTCTTCTCGCCTAAGGTTTTAAACCCCGATTTTTTATTTGTTCTTGGCTTTTTATTGAAATCAGAAAAGTCATCTTCACTGTTGCTGAAGGGCTTCTTTGCTGAGCCAGACTTAGAAAATCCAGAATCTTTGGATTTATTGAATCCTTGTGATTTCCCTTTGTATCCACCTCTTTGGCCAGAATTGGAAGAGTTGGAATCTTTTTTTCCTTCGCCGAAAAACGGCTTTTTCGAATTGTTATCTCTCATAGATTTGCAGCATCACTGCTGGATTGATTGTGTGTGATTAAGCGATTGGTTTTCAATCCCTTAATCGGGCTGCAAAGATACAGCCTCTTTTGAGATATCTAATCATTGCATTCAAAAATATTCCTAATTCATAAACCTTCCAGGTTTCTATAAAAGACTAAGGAATCCATAATTCATCACTACTCCATCATGTAAACCTGGAAGGTTTTCTGAAATCTAGTTCAGATGCTTATAAAAATACTCAGTCGCTTTTCTCACTGACCCTTCACTAAGCAATAGTTTATGAGCTGTTTCCTCTTCTAATCCTGTAGCTTCCATGATCATTTTGGTTCCACGCTGTACCAGTTTAGCATTGGAAAGCTGCATATCCACCATTTTATTTCCTTTCACTTTCCCTAGCTTAATCATCACAGTAGTGGAAATCATATTGAGAATCAACTTCTGTGCGGTACCTGATTTCATTCGTGTGCTCCCTGTGATAAATTCTGGACCGACCACTGCTTCTATGGGGTGCTCTACTTCTTTTGAAAGCGGTGAATCCGGATTACAAGTAATACTCCCTGTCAAAAGACCTTTCTCCCGTGCTATTTTTACCCCACCAATTACATAAGGAGTTGTACCAGACGCAGCTATTCCGATCACCGTATCATTTTCGTTAAAGCCGTATTCCAGAATATCATTCCAAGCCTGATCCGCATCATCTTCCGCATTTTCCACAGCTTTCCTGATCGCTTTATCTCCTCCCGCAATAAGTCCTAATACCATATCGAATGGCACACCATAGGTTGGCGGACACTCTGATGCATCCAAAACACCAAGCCTACCACTGGTCCCAGCACCTATGTAAATCAATCTTCCGCCTTTCTCCATCCTAGGCACAATCTGCTCAATCAATCCATTAATATTCGGAATAACTTTCTCAACCGCAAGTGCTACTTTTTTATCTTCTCGGTTAATATTTTGAAGAATAGAAATGACATCCATCTGTTCAAGATTGTCATATAGAGAAGTACTTTCAGTTACCTTCATTTGTATATAATTTGACTTTTAAGGCCACATGGAATCTTCGCATGAATTAATCACCACAATGTGTGAGGCTTGTGTCATGCTCGATTTCATAAGTTCTCT
Source organism: Algoriphagus sp. 10J20-15 (assembly GCF_055809615.1). Classification (NCBI taxonomy): domain Bacteria; kingdom Pseudomonadati; phylum Bacteroidota; class Cytophagia; order Cytophagales; family Cyclobacteriaceae; genus Algoriphagus; species Algoriphagus sp. 10J20-15. Next base: position 20,085 of record NZ_JBVVUG010000032.1, on the reverse strand, counting down.
TGGTGGTAAAGTGTCAAGCCTGCTATGGGGCTTTCAATGATTAAATTTACATTAATATGGACATCTGAGGCAGCTTTACGAAGGATATCACTGTTATAATAGGCTATAGAACCCACGAAATTCACTGGCTTTTCCCTGTAATCCTTATACTTCATCACATGTTGTTGGAAGAAATCCTGAAAGGAATTGTAATAGAGCATATAGCAATAGGGATTGGATTTATGCTCAGTGATAAACCTGCAAAAGCTGGCCATGTATCGATTAGGAAATGGTTTTTGATAAACATGCTCCTGAATCACTGTATTTGTAAGATGAAAGTTTTCTGTCAGCTCTTTTTTGATTTCAGCTGGCATTTCATCATTGATAAAATCCTTTAGAAGTTTTCTTCCTACATAGCCTCCTCCTCCTTCATCACCGAAGATGTAGCCTGGGGCTGGACGAGAGGCAACTATTTGAACACCATCGTAGTCACAGCTGTTTGAACCAGTACCTAAAATACAAGCTATCCCAGCCAGGTGACCACATGTGGACCTAGCAGCTGCAGCAAGATCATGATCAATACTAATTTTAGCAGTTGGAAAAACTGTCTTTAGTGCTGATGAAACTTCATTCTTCCTATCAGGACTCGAGCAGCCAGCTCCATAGAAATATATTTCCTTTATTTCAGATTCCAGATTAACCAGAAAGTCATCTTTCATTTGAATAGCCATCTCTTCGGAGGTTTGATAATAGGGGTTAAAACCTATTCCTCGATGCTGACTAATTTTATGGTCAGAATGAATAACTCTCCAGTCCGTCTTGCTGGAACCACTATCTGCGATTAAAATCATTTATGCTAATTGCCCAATGGCTTCAAATTTCTCAAATACTTTTTCTGTATGGGGTGCATCTGGCAATTCCTCAGTCAAATCCTGCCCTGCCCAATGCTCGTAATGCATGCCTTTCTTCCAAAGTCTAGAACTACTCACATCATAAATCACACCTTGATAAGCAACCCAAATTTCAGGTTTATCCTGCCCATTTCGAAGTGCCAATTGTTGCTTAGTATAAGTATTCATGTGCATATAATATATTTTTCGGCCACATGGAATCTCGCATTTTTAATGAGCTTTCTTTCACTTGATGCTGCACCCATGCCTATCTGCCTAGGCAGGCTCCATTTCATCAAAGCAACTTGATTTGAGCATTAATCCACCGCTCAGGGATCTCTCCTTTTTGAGCCATCTGATAATCCGCATAGCTACAAGGAACTGTACTCACTCGGTCAAATTTCTCTGTTTCATTATGTGGAATCTCCATCCACCATTTACCGCTTCGCTTACTTTTGTAGAAAACCAAGGTATTCGGTTTGGTATCAAGAGAAACGGTATATTTTGTATAATCACTGCTTTTAAAAGAAAGGCTATCCTTGCGCGAGTAAAACCCTTCTAAGAAATACCAAATCATAACAGAAACCACCTTGGCTGTCTTATTTGCAGCATCATCATAATATGGTTCGTAACCATATATTCCGATGGAACTTAGCTTTTCATTTGTCCCCGCAAACCAGCAAATCTGACACGCTTCTTCGGCTGTCAATCCAAATGGCTCAGCATTTACCGCTCCTGGAGCATCGGCAGACTGAATAGCACACAAATCAAAACTCAGCAAATCTGCATTTCGAATCAAAGGCTCAACTTCTTTGAACTCACTTCTTAATTCTCCCAAGCGCACGTGCTCGAAATACAACTTTTCCACCACATTGATCAGCGATGGATCAACTAGAAAGCTTTGGTAAGCAAGATGGGCAGATGAAAAGAGAAAATTAGGCTGATGAAGAATGATCTCCTGTGTATGTTGATCCGCAAGTGGACCATCTTCTTCCATGTCTAATTTGGCATCTACAGTCAACAGGCTGACCAGCTTTTTCATTTTTTGATAGGACAAATACTGCCCGTAGTCCAAATCGTGCGAACCTCCAAAGTAAATTGGCAGAATCTGCTGCTTCATCAGGTAGTCACCTACCTCCTGCATCCGTTGATACGTATCACTCAATTTCTCTCCTGAAATCAAATCTCCTAAATCAGCTACTCTATATGCCCCAAAGCCTTTTTTCAGCTCATAAAGTTTCTCACGAATCTCACTACTACCTCTATCCGCACTTTCCACTTTGCCCAAACCTCGATTTTCTTTGATTCCGACTAAGGCTATTTGTACACCTTTGAGATCAGGAAATTCCTCTCCGAAAAAATGGATTTGCTTAAAGAATGAATTGTTTTGATACTTCTTCTGCCAAAGGTATTCGGCTACTGGGTCAAAATAAGATTGGATATTCATAAAGGGGTGATAGTCTAGGGTAAAAATAATCAAAAATGGTTCTTAAATAAAAAATCCCGCCGAAGCGGGATCTTTTGTTTTTGATTAACCTCCGAAGTCATCAAATCGGATATTTTCCTGAGGAATTCCCAGATCATCTAGCAATTTTAAAACTGCTGAGTTCATCAAAGGAGGGCCGCATAGGTAATATTCCACCTCATCTGGCTCAGGATGATTCTTTAGATAGTTATCATATAATACTTGGTGAATGAAACCAACGTAACCGTCACCTTCATCTTCCGGAGTTTTCTTGATTTTCCAATTGCTCTTCCGGAAGTGGCTCCGATAGACCAATGTTGAATTGGAAGTTAGGGAAGTCTTTCTCAATGTCTCTGAATTGAGGCACATAGAAAAGCTCTTTTTTAGATCTACCACCGTACCAGTAAGAAACTTTTCTGCTGGTTTTTTCAGTATGGAAAAGGTGGAAAATCTGTGCTCTCAATGGAGCCATACCTGCACCACCACCGATGTAAACCATCTCGCGTTGGGTAGGATTAATGTGGAATTCACCGTAAGGTCCAGAGATAGTTACTTTATCACCAGGAACTCTAGAGAACACATAAGAAGAACAAACACCAGGATTTACATCCATCCACTTGTTATTCGCTCTATCCCAAGGTGGAGTAGCAATACGAATCGTAAGCATTACGATGTTACCTTCAGCTGGGTGATTAGCCATGGAATAAGCTCTGAAAAGCTCCTCATCATTCTTCATGGTCAAGTCCCAAAGACCGAATTTGTCCCAATCGCTTTGGTAAACGTCTGCTGGGTGACCTAGATCTGGATGCGGAGTGATATCCATTCCTTTGAAATTCACTGTGATTACAGGAACGTCAATCTGAATGTATCCACCCGCTTCAAACTCAAGAGTTTCTCCTTCAGGGAGTTTCACTTTGAATTCTTTGATGAAGGTAGAAACGTTGTAGTTAGAGATAACCTCACACTCCCACTTCTTGATACCAAAGATCTCCTCAGGAACGCGGATCTTCATGTCATTTTTCACTTTCACCTGACACGCGAGGCGGACGTTACTTTGCTGCTCAGCTCTGCTCAAGTGACCGACTTCGGTAGGAAGAACTTCTCCACCACCTTCTTCGACCACGCATTTACACATAGCGCAAGTTCCGCCACCACCGCAAGCGGATGGAAGGAAGATTTTTTGTCCTCCAAGAGTAGAAAGCAGGGTTGTACCAGCTGCAGTCACGATTGGAGAACTAGTGTCACCATTAATTATAATGTTGACATCACCTGAGTTGACCAGTTTCGACTGGGCAAAAAGGAGAATAAATACCAGTAGCAATATGATTACTGTAAAAGCTACGATGGATGTAATAATTACTGAACCCATGAAATTTTGGTTTAATTTTTCTTATGGATTGGCCCAATACGGGAGCACAAATATATTTATTAATCACTAAAAGAGACCAAATCACAGTTCAAATTTGGCCGGAATAATGAAATCCTTTTAATAGTAACTCTTTTAGTTATTTAAAAGGTTTAGCAAGGTGGTCAATCGGCCTTTCAACTGACGACGATCAACAATGAAATCAAGAAATCCATGCTCTAAAACGAACTCAGAACTCTGGAAACCTTTAGGTAAATCTTTACCAATCGTCTCACGAATTACTCTTGGACCAGCAAAACCAATTAATGCTTCTGGCTCAGCGATGTTGAAATCCCCCAACATTGCATAAGAAGCCGTGACTCCTCCAGTCGTAGGATCCGTAAGCATAGAAATGTAAGGAATACCTGCTTGATCTAACAACGCAAGCTTGGCAGATGTTTTCGCCATTTGCATTAAAGAGAAGCCAGCTTCCATCATTCGTGCTCCACCTGACTTGGAAATCATCAAGAATGGGATTTTATTCTTTAGGGAGTGATCAATAGCACGGGCGATTTTCTCACCTACTACAGACCCCATGGATCCTCCGATAAAATTAAAGTCCATACAAGCAATAACGATGTCCAATCCATTCATTTTACCCACAGCAGATCTAACAGCGTCATTCAACTCTGTTTTCTTGATCGTAGCTTCTATGCGGGAAACGTAGGGTTTAGTATCTGTGAATTTCAAAGGATCTCCTGAGGTCATATTAGCATCAAGTTCCTTGAATTTATTGTTGTCAAAAAGAATTTCGAAATATTCCTTCGAACCAATTTTCACATGAAAATCATCATCTGGGCATACGTAAGCGTTGTTCTTGAGCTCTCGGGTATGAATGATATTTCCGTTTGGGGTCTTAAACCAAAGGCCATCAGGTGCATCTTTCTTCTCAGCTGTAGATGTTTTGATGCCTTTGTCAGTTCTTTTAAACCAAGCCATATTGAGTTTTTAGGTTGTTTTTGACGAGTCAAAGGTTACAAATTTAGTCGTTAAATCCCGTAAATAAAACCTCCTTGAAAATTGGTTAGGATTTCCGCATTGCAAAGGAAATCCAAGCATTTTTGAAAATCGCTTTTTCAAGGATTAATATTTACCTTATTTTGATTTAGAATACTAATGAGTGTGTTTTTCATTGAAGAACATACATTTACCCAAATAATGACACATGAACCTTGCCGTTCTTCTCCTCAGTTCCGCAGTGATATTATTTATAGCCTACAAGGTTTATGGAAGGTATGTGTACCGGAAATTCGGTTTAAATGATAAAAATCCAGCACCTTCCCACACCCATCGAGATGGCGTAGACTATGAGCCAAGCAAGCCAATTGTGGTTCTAGGGCATCATTTTGCTTCGATTGCTGGAGCCGGACCGATCGTAGGGCCGATCATCGCAGTGACCTTTGGCTGGATTCCCGCTGTGATCTGGATTTTGGTTGGTGGAATCTTCTTTGGAGCGGTGCATGATTTGGGAAGTATGGCTACCTCGCTGAAAACAGAAGGAAAATCAATCGGAGTAATCATCCGAAATCAAATTGGGATGAAAGGAAAACAGCTCTTCGTTATCTTCAGTTTTTCTACTCTAATCCTTGTTATCGGTGTTTTTGCAGACATTATTGCTAAGACCTTTGTTACCAATCCAGGCGTAGCATCAGCTTCAATACTCTTTATTTTATTGGCAGTGGGCTTCGGAATTGTCAATAAAATAATAGGAGATCGGAAAACCGCATTTATTATCATTACGGTTATAGGTGTGATCTTGATGTACTTCTTTGTGTACCTGGGGATGAAACTTCCTTTCGTGTTGGATTATAAAATCTGGGTTTTGGCACTTTTGGCTTATGCATTTTTAGCTTCAGTGACTCCTGTCGGCATGCTTCTTCAGCCACGTGATTACCTCAATAGCTTTTTGCTCTATGGATTGATTATCGCCGCTGTTCTCGGTGTATTCATTGCCAATCCTGCTATCGAAATGAGTAATGAGATCCACGTTTCTGATGAAAATCTCGGTTATATTTTCCCAGTACTTTTTGTGACGATCGCCTGTGGAGCAATCAGCGGATTTCACTCTCTCGTGGCTTCAGGCACAACTTCCAAACAATTAAATAAGGAGTCTGATGCTAAATTAGTGGGATTCGGAGGCATGCTAATTGAATCTTTCTTGGCAATTATTTCGGTTGGAGCAGTTGTGATTTTGTCCAGGTCAGAATATGCAGCAAGACTTACAGGTGAAGGTCCTGTCGCACTTTTCTCCACTGGCCTGGGTGGAATGATCGCAACTTTGGGAATTTCAGAAGAGTTTGCGGTTGGTTTTGTCGCATTGACCGTATCAGCTTTCGCACTTACCACCTTAGATACTTGCACTCGATTGGCAAGATTTACCTTGCAGGAATACTTCGAAGATGTGCCTCAGGCAGCAGGTCAGTTCTTGGCAAAAAACAGATATGTATCCACGGGAATCGTAGTTTTATTCTCTATTCTGTTATTACTATCTGGTGAATTCACTACACTTTGGCCAATTTTCGGTTCAGCCAATCAACTTCTTGCAGCTCTTGCGCTATTGACTATAGCTGTCTGGCTCATCAAGAAAAAAATCAATGCGCTCTTTGTTACGATACCCATGTTTTTCATGTTTACTGTAACCCTTTCTTCCTTAGGGCTTTTTGCCTGGAAAAATTTCCAAGACGAAGTTTATGTACTGTCTATCATCGCAGCACTTCTTTTCGTTTTGGCAATCTCCTTGATGGTTTTAGCTACCAAAAGCTTAAAAAAAGAAGTCAAAGAACCTGCAAAGGCTCTTTGACTTTCTGTATTATAGTGAGTTAAAAACCTCTTGAACTTTCTTAGGAATTCTCACGGCTACAGTGAAATTGATCAGGTAATCTGCGAATGCCGCATCCCCATGAACCTCATTATCTGGAGTGGAATTTTCGATATCAGTCACACTTTGTGTTCTATTTCGGAATAAAGCTATCGGCACATTCAGCGTACCAGTCACATTGCCAAGCATATAGCTCACTCCAGGCTCAACAGAAATAATATAGCCTGGTCTTCTAAAACCTTCACTTCCACCGAAGGCATCATGGACAGGAATTCCTTCAATTCTTCCACCCAGTGACGCTCCCAGACCATGAATTTTTTCAAATGCATGGAAAACACCAGTCCTAAGTGCGAACTGATCTGGAACACTCATTATTGCTTCATTTGGTCGGCTACGATTGGTAAGAGTTCCATTGGTTTCCTTAGGATTAAACATATAAAACCCATCGTAGTACCAGAAGTTAGTGCTCCCGATATTCCAAAGACCCTGAAAATCAACAATTAAACCAGTTCCACCATCTCCTAATTGGATGGATTGGTCTACAGTCATCTCCGTCGGTGTGCTTTCAGGACCTCTGTAGAATGTACTTGTAGCAGCATAATCTCCAGTTGGGAATTTGATTCCAAGGCCAATTGCAGTATTGCCCTTCTGAGCTTTTTCGCCAGAAAGCAACCAGTAACCAGCACCTATCCTCATATCACCAAAACCTTTAGAATAGGACGTATGCCTGTCAGTTCTATTATGCTCGTAAAGCGAACTTCTCTCGTTGTATTGTAAGGGCAGGGAAACAATCCCATACAGCCGCTCTGAGAATGCATAGCTAATATTGATGTCCAGCCCATGTTGCTTATTGATCACTTCAGTGTGATCTGTTAGACGATTGTGTTCTTCTTCCGTCCCACGAAAATGCCTGAATGACTTAAAATAACGGTAATTGGCACTTACGTTCCACTCCCCTTTATTGAGGATATTTCCTTGACCGACAGCATTTCCGAGTCCAGAAAACTGGCGAATAGCAACGCATCCTTGAGCATATAACTCAAAAGAAGCAGAGTAAAATGTAAGTATGAATAGGGTAAGTATAGAGTATTTTTTCATAGTAAATAGAGTAATTTCTTGTGAATTTTTAAGTGTTCTTAAACTAAAACCAAACCCTACTAACTGTATCGTTTTAACAAAAGGGTATAACAAACAATCCAGAACTATATCTGGTAAGGTCTTCAAGCAGGAGAAATAAGAAATTACCCTAACTGGGGAGGAGGACTTACTTGTTGAAAAAAAGGATTACTATAATAGATGAAAGTGAAACCAGGAGAAACAAAATAAAAATTGGTAGTAATGATTCCCATTGCAAATTTCTCTGCTCGAAGATAGTCTTTGACTAAAAGCTGAAGCAGAGATTTACCATTTTGATCTTGAGGAAGTTCATCGCTGGTCAGGAAGGAAATCCACTTTTTCACCGTAGTATCTAGTACTCCACGAGCGGTATCTGGTACTACCACCACTTGCAAAGTGTCATTCTGATAGCGTTGCTTGATGGCCCGGTAGAATTGCCCATCCTTCTCAAAGGAAGTATTTGTGGGCTGAAACTCCTCCTGATTAGCCATATAGGGTGCAGAAAGTGGGATTTCCATTAAAGTTTCTTCAGGTACGAGAGAGCTTTCACTAAAAATTATAGCCTCCCATTTACGTTCTAGATGCGAATCGTAGGAAAAATAAAATGCGTAGTACCCAAAGTGGTACATCACAAAGCAAAGTAAAAGAAATATGGAAACGTGATTCTTCAATTCTGGGTTTATTACAATTCGAAAAATAAAACTATTCAATTTGCAAAACCAACGTTACCTAAAAAAAATAACGATAAATTTCCTCAATAAACACAAAATCCAAATTATTTACTATACAAATAAATCATACAAAATAATATTTCACCAGCATCAGAATCATTAAAAGTATTAAAGAAGATAATCCGTAAAATTTTAGGACTTTAAGGCGATTCATTCTATCCAAAAACCATAATACAAAAACGGGCCGTATCAAACCGGCAACTAGACTGGCAAGACAAAAGAAAAACAGTATCCAAAGAAGAATATACACCGCTGATAACATGCCGTAAAACTAAAAAAGGAACAGCAATGCTGTCCCTTTGTTTTCTATATATCTAAGCGAAATTATTTCTTACGCTTGATTTCTTTCATTTCGTAGCCTTCGATAGTATCATCAATCTCAATATTATTGAAACCTTTGATCGAAATACCACATTCGTATCCAGCTTTCACTTCAGCTACATCGTCTTTGAATCGCTTCAATTGATCGATCTCGCCTTCGTGGATTACTATACCATCTCTGATCACGCGGATCTTGTTCTTTCTAGTAATGAAGCCATCAGTAACGTAAGAACCAGCAACGGTGCCCACTTTAGTGATTTTGAATACTTCACGAACTTGGATATTACCAGTGATCACTTCTTCAAATTCTGGCTCAAGCATACCTTCGATAGCATCTTTGATCTGGTTGATCGCATCATAGATGATCGAGTAATGTCTGATTTCAATCTCTTCCTGTTCTGCCAATTTCTTAGCGTTGGAAGATGGTCTTACTTGGAATCCAAGGATAATAGCATCAGAAGCAGAAGCTAGCAAGACATCCGATTCGGAGATCTGCCCCACACCTTTGTGGATAATACTTACTTTCACTTCATCTTTAGAAAGCTTCAGTAGGGAATCAGAAAGTGCTTCTACTGATCCATCCACATCACCCTTGATGATAATATTCAATTCTTTAAATGAACCGATTGCCAATCGACGACCGATCTCATCCAACGTAATATGTTTCTTAGTTCTTAAGCTTTGCTCCCTCTGGATCTGCTCTCTTGAGTTGGCAATATCTCTAGCTTCACGCTCAGTGTCGTAAACTTTTATGATATCACCTGCCTGAGGAGCTCCACCAAGACCCAACACCTGAACTGGCGTAGATGGTCCGGCTTCTTTCAGCTTCTTACCTTTGTGATCAAACATCGCTTTCACACGACCGTGATGCTGACCTGCAAGGATAATATCACCGATTCTTAATGTACCAGCTTGAACCATAATAGTAGATACATATCCACGTCCCTTATCGAGGGATGCTTCGATTACTGTACCAGCAGCATTTTTATCAGGATTCGCAGTAAGCTCCAATACCTCAGATTCAAGGAGAACTTTCTCCAACAAATCATCAACACCTTCACCCGTCTTAGCTGAAATATCCTGAGACTGATATTTACCACCCCATTCCTCTATCAGGAGATTCATGTTCGCAAGCTCTTCTTTGATCTTTGCAGGGTTAGCATTTGGTCTATCAATTTTGTTGATAGCGAAAATCATTGGTACACCAGCTACTTGAGCGTGATTGATAGCTTCCTTAGTCTGAGGCATGATGCTATCATCAGCCGCAATCACGATAATCGCCACATCGGTGATTTTTGCACCACGTGCTCTCATCGCTGTAAATGCTTCGTGACCCGGGGTATCTAGGAAAGCGATCTTATGACCTGTTTTGGTCATTACATCGTAAGCACCAATATGCTGAGTAATTCCTCCTGCCTCATCTGCAGTCACTTTGGACATACGGATGTAATCTAGTAAGGAAGTTTTACCGTGATCGACGTGACCCATAATGGTTACGATCGGAGCTCTTTCAACCAATTCTTCCGGAGAATCTTCTTCCTCCACCTCGACTTCGTCTTCGATAGATTTGGTGAATTCCACCTCATAGCCAAATTCGTCAGCAATAATTGTAATTGCCTCTGCATCCAAACGCTGATTGATCGACACAAACATCCCAAGTGACATACACGCAGAAATAATCTGATTAACAGATAAATCCATCAATGCTGCCAAATCGTTTGCAGAGATAAACTCCGTTACTTTTAAGATTTTTGTTTCTTCCGCTTCAAAATCTACGTCTCTCTCTCTTTCGGCTTTCTTGTCTCTACGACTTTTGCCTTTTCCTCCTCCAGAGCTTTTGCCCTGAAGACGAGCTAAGGTCTGTTTGATTTGATCTTGAATTTCTTTTTGAGTTGGCTCAGCTTTCTGAGCTCTGACAGGAGCCCCTCCCCTTTGGTTTCCTCCTTGACGGTTTCCACCACCTTGGTTTGGTCGCCCTCCTTGGCCACCACCTGCGCGGTTACCTTGGCCTGGTCCTTCTGGCTTATCAATACGTTTACGTGGTCGCTTCTTATCTCTTCCTCTTTCGTCAGAAGAAGCTACTGGACCTCCTTTTTTCTTAGGTCGATCCGCAGGAAGTTCTATTTTACCTAAAACAGTAAGTCCTTTCAATGAGTCTGCTTTTGCAGAAATCACCTGATCCTTTGCAGCTGGTGGCACTGGAGTGCTAGGCTGTTGTGGAGTAGGTTTCGGCTGCTCCTTTTTCACCTGAGGTGCTTGAGGAGGGGTAGGTTTTTTATCTTCCTGAGCAGGTTTCTGCTGAGGCTTGTTTTGTTGCTGAGCTGGTTGCGGCTTCCTAGAATCACCATGCTTTTGACCGTGCTTATTCTGGCCATGCTGTTGCTTATGTCTAGGAACCGAACTGGTATTCTTACTCAGGTCAATTTTACCCAAGACTTTAATACCCTCTAGTTTTGGAGCTTCTGTAGAAACTTTTTCCGTATCGGCAGACGGAGTAGGCGTTGAAGAAGGAGCGGGCTTTGGCTCTTCGGCTGCTTTTGGAGGAGCAGGCGCGGGAGCTGGAGCTGGAGCTGCTGGTTTTGGCGCTTCCTGTGCTTTTGGTTCAGGAGCTGGTGCAGGTGCAGCAGCAGGCTTTGGCTCTTCTTTTGGAGTTTCAGGCTCTATAGAAATAGGCTCATGGCGCTTCCCTATCGAGAGGTGCGATGCCTCCTCCTTATCTAGGGCAGAAGATTTGAACTCCTTATTCAGCATCTCAACTTGACTCATGTTGATTTTTGAATTCGGATTATTCTCCACCTCATAGCCCTTTTTGGCCAAAGACTCAACTATGGTTGCCGTTCCCACGTTGAGTTTTCTGGCTATTTGGCCTAAACGCATCATTTTTTCTTCTGACATAAGCAAAAACTTCTTTCGAAATCTTAAATAATTAGGGTATTAAACGGGGATTAGTTCCCGTTTTATTGATCAAATTCTTGTCCGAGTATCCTGAATATCTCGTCAACAGTTTCTTCTTCAAGCTCTGTTCTACGAGTCAGGTCCTCTTTAGTCAAGCTTAATACGCTTTTAGCAGTATCTAAACCTGTTTTCTTTAATTCGTCGATAATCCAGCTGTCGATTTCATCGACAAACTCCATTAAATCGACATCTTCTTCCTCGTATTCGTTCAATTCACGGAATACGTCAATTTCATAACCAACCAATCTGCTGGCAAGTTTGATATTGTATCCTCCTTTGCCAATTGCCAAGGAAACTTGGTCTGGCTTAAGGAATACAGATAGTCTTTTTGTTTCTTCATTCGCAGTGATTGAAGATACTTTAGCTGGGCTCAGAGCACGAGTGACATATAAATCCAGGTTTTCAGTGTAATTGATCACATCTATATTTTCATTCTGTAATTCTCTTACCACAGCGTGAATTCTAGATCCTTTCATTCCCACACAAGCTCCTACTGGATCAATACGATCATCATAAGATTCCACCGCAACTTTTGCTCTTTCCCCTGGCTCTCTTACAATCTTTATAATTGTAATCAATCCATCGTACACTTCAGGAACTTCATTCTCGAACAAACGCTCCAAGAAAACCGGTGAAGTTCTGGAAAGTATAATCTTAGGGTTTCCATTAGACATGTCCACTCTGTGCACAATAGCCTTCACGGTGTCACCTTTTCTAAAGCGATCTTTAGAAATTTGCTCAGCTTTCGGTAAAATAAGTTCATTGCCTTCACCGTCCATCAACAGGATTTCTCTTCCTAGAATCTGGTAAACTTCAGCACTTACAATCTCACCTACCAACTCCTCATACTTATTATAAAGTAAATCTTTTTCAAGATCCTTTATTCTTTGAATCAATGTCTGACGAGCCATCTGCACAGCACGTCTTCCAAAAGCTTCCAACTCAATTTTCTCGTATACTTCTTCTCCTATCTCAAAATCAGGCTCGATTTTACGAGCTTCAGTAAAGCTGATTTTGTCTAAATCCCATATATCTTCAGAATTGTCGTCAACAATTTCCCGGATACGGAATATCTCAAGGTCACCTTGATCAGCATTAATCGTCACATCAGAAGTTCTGCAATCAGCTGATTCGAGAACTTCTGATGTGACGATTAATGCTGATCAAGGTGACCTTTCGAGATATTCCGTATCCGGGAAATTGTTGACGACAATTCTGAAGATATATGGGATTTAGACAAAATCAGCTTTACTGAAGCTCGTAAAATCGAGCCTGATTTTGAGATAGGAGAAGAAGTATACGAGAAAATTGAGTTGGAAGCTTTTGGAAGACGTGCTGTGCAGATGGCTCGTCAGACATTGATTCAAAGAATAAAGGATCTTGAAAAAGATTTACTTTATAATAAGTATGAGGAGTTGGTAGGTGAGATTGTAAGTGCTGAAGTTTACCAGATTCTAGGAAGAGAAATCCTGTTGATGGACGGTGAAGGCAATGAACTTATTTTACCGAAAGCTGAGCAAATTTCTAAAGATCGCTTTAGAAAAGGTGACACCGTGAAGGCTATTGTGCACAGAGTGGACATGTCTAATGGAAACCCTAAGATTATACTTTCCAGAACTTCACCGGTTTTCTTGGAGCGTTTGTTCGAGAATGAAGTTCCTGAAGTGTACGATGGATTGATTACAATTATAAAGATTGTAAGAGAGCCAGGGGAAAGAGCAAAAGTTGCGGTGGAATCTTATGATGATCGTATTGATCCAGTAGGAGCTTGTGTGGGAATGAAAGGATCTAGAATTCACGCTGTGGTAAGAGAATTACAGAATGAAAATATAGATGTGATCAATTACACTGAAAACCTGGATTTATATGTCACTCGTGCTCTGAGCCCAGCTAAAGTATCTTCAATCACTGCGAATGAAGAAACAAAAAGACTATCTGTATTCCTTAAGCCAGACCAAGTTTCCTTGGCAATTGGCAAAGGAGGATACAATATCAAACTTGCCAGCAGATTGGTTGGTTATGAAATTGACGTATTCCGTGAATTGAACGAATACGAGGAAGAAGATGTCGATTTAATGGAGTTTGTCGATGAAATCGACAGCTGGATTATCGACGAATTAAAGAAAACAGGTTTAGATACTGCTAAAAGCGTATTAAGCTTGACTAAAGAGGACCTGACTCGTAGAACAGAGCTTGAAGAAGAAACTGTTGACGAGATATTCAGGATACTCGGACAAGAATTTGATCAATAAAACGGGAACTAATCCCCGTTTAATACCCTAATTATTTAAGATTTCGAAAGAAGTTTTTGCTTATGTCAGAAGAAAAAATGATGCGTTTAGGCCAAATAGCCAGAAAACTCGAACGTGGGAACGGCAACCATAGTTGAGTCTTTGGCCAAAAAGGGCTATGAGGTGGAGAATAATCCGAATTCAAAAATCAACATGAGTCAAGTTGAGATGCTGAATAAGGAGTTCAAATCTTCTGCCCTAGATAAGGAGGAGGACATCGCACCTCTCGATAGGGAAGCGCCATGAGCCTATTTCTATAGAGCCTGAAACTCCAAAAGAAGAGCCAAAGCCTGCTGCTGCACCTGCACCAGCTCCTGAACCAAAAGCACAGGAAGCGCCAAAACCCAGCAGCTCCAGCTCCAGCTCCCGCGCCTGCTCCTCCAAAAGCAGCCCGAAGAGCCAAAGCCCGCTCCTTCTTCAACGCCTACTCCGTCTGCCGATACGGAAAAAGTTTCTACAGAAGCTCCAAAACTAGAGGGTATTAAAGTCTTGGGTAAAATTGACCTGAGTAAGAATACCAGTTCGGTTCCTAGACATAAGCAACAGCATGGCCAGAATAAGCACGGTCAAAAGCATGGTGATTCTAGGAAGCCGCAACCAGCTCAGCAACAAAACAAGCCTCAGCAGAAACCTGCTCAGGAAGATAAAAAACCTACCCCTCCTCAAGCACCTCAGGTGAAAAAGGAGCAGCCGAAACCTACTCCACAACAGCCTAGCACTCCAGTGCCACCAGCTGCAAAGGATCAGGTGATTTCTGCAAAAGCAGACTCATTGAAAGGACTTACTGTTTTAGGTAAAATAGAACTTCCTGCGGATCGACCTAAGAAAAAAGGAGGTCCAGTAGCTTCTTCTGACGAAAGAGGAAGAGATAAGAAGCGACCACGTAAACGTATTGATAAGGCCAGAGAAGGACCAGGCCAAGGTAACCGCGCAGGTGGTGGCCAAGGAGGGCGACCAAACCAAGGTGGTGGAAACCGTCAAGGAGGAAACCAAAGGGGAGGGGCTCCTGTCAGAGCTCAGAAAGCTGAGCCAACTCAAAAAGAAATTCAAGATCAAATCAAACAGACCTTAGCTCGTCTTCAGGGCAAAAGCTCTGGAGGAGGAAAAGGCAAAAGTCGTCAGAGACAAGAAAGCCGAAAGAGAGAGAGACGTAGATTTTGAAGCGGAAGAAACAAAAATCTTAAAAGTAACGGAGTTTATCTCTGCAAACGATTTGGCAGCATTGATGGATTTATCTGTTAATCAGATTATTTCTGCGTGTATGTCACTTGGGATGTTTGTGTCGATCAATCAGCGTTTGGATGCAGAGGCAATTACAATTATTGCTGACGAATTTGGCTATGAGGTGGAATTCACCAAATCTATCGAAGACGAAGTCGAGGTGGAGGAAGAAGATTCTCCGGAAGAATTGGTTGAAAGAGCTCCGATCGTAACCATTATGGGTCACGTCGATCACGGTAAAACTTCCTTACTAGATTACATCCGTATGTCCAAAGTGACTGCAGATGAGGCAGGAGGAATTACTCAGCATATTGGTGCTTACGATGTAATGACCAAAACAGGTCATAAGATCGCTTTCCTAGATACCCCGGGTCACGAAGCATTTACAGCGATGAGAGCACGTGGTGCAAAAATCACCGATGTGGCGATTATCGTGATTGCGGCTGATGATAGCATCATGCCTCAGACTAAGGAAGCTATCAATCACGCTCAAGTAGCTGGTGTACCAATGATTTTCGCTATCAACAAAATTGATAGACCAAATGCTAACCCTGCAAAGATCAAAGAAGAGCTTGCGAACATGAATCTCCTGATAGAGGAATGGGGTGGTAAATATCAGTCTCAGGATATTTCAGCTAAGACGGGTGAAGGTGTTGATGATTTGTTGGAGAAAGTTCTCCTTGAATCTGAGGTATTGGAGCTTACTGCGAATCCTGATAAAAATGCTGCTGGTACAGTAATCGAAGCATCCCTCGATAAGGGACGTGGATATGTATCTACTATTATGGTTCAAGCTGGTACATTAAGAATCGGTGATATTATCCTTGCAGGTCAGCATCACGGTCGTGTGAAAGCGATGTTTGATCACAAAGGTAAGAAGCTGAAAGAAGCCCGGACCATCTACGCCAGTTCAGGTGTTGGGTCTTGGTGGAGCTCCTCAGGCAGGTGATATCATAAAAGTTTACGACACTGAGCGTGAAGCTAGAGATATTGCCAACTCAAGAGAGCAGATCCAGAGGGAGCAAAGCTTAAGAACTAAGAAACATATTACGTTGGATGAGATCGGTCGTCGATTGGCAATCGGTTCATTTAAAGAATTGAATATTATCATCAAGGGTGATGTGGATGGATCAGTAGAAGCACTTTCTGATTCCCTACTGAAGCTTTCTAAAGATGAAGTGAAAGTAAGTATTATCCACAAAGGTGTGGGGCAGATCTCCGAATCGGATGTCTTGCTAGCTTCTGCTTCTGATGCTATTATCCTTGGATTCCAAGTAAGACCATCTTCCAACGCTAAGAAATTGGCAGAACAGGAAGAGATTGAAATCAGACATTACTCGATCATCTATGATGCGATCAACCAGATCAAAGATGCTATCGAAGGTATGCTTGAGCCAGAATTTGAAGAAGTGATCACTGGTAATATCCAAGTTCGTGAAGTATTCAAAATCACTAAAGTGGGCACCGTTGCTGGTTCTTACGTTACTGATGGCTTCATTACTAGAAAGAACAAGATCCGCGTGATCAGAGATGGTATAGTAATCCACGAAGGCGAGATCGATCAATTGAAGCGATTCAAAGACGATGTAGCTGAAGTGAAAGCTGGATACGAATGTGGTATTTCGATCAAAGGTTTCAATAATATTGAGATTGATGATACTATCGAAGGCTACGAAATGAAAGAAATCAAGCGTAAGAAATAATTTCGCTTAGATATATAGAAAACAAAGGGACAGCATTGCTGTTCCTTTTTTAGTTTTACGGCATGTTATCAGCGGTGTATATTCTTCTTTGGATACTGTTTTTCTTTTGTCTTGCCAGTCTAGTTGCCGGTTTGATACGGCCCGTTTTTGTATTATGGTTTTTGGATAGAATGAATCGCCTTAAAGTCCTAAAATTTTACGGATTATCTTCTTTAATACTTTTAATGATTCTGATGCTGGTGAAATATTATTTTGTATGATTTATTTGTATAGTAAATAATTTGGATTTTGTGTTTATTGAGGAAATTTATCGTTATTTTTTTTAGGTAACGTTGGTTTTGCAAATTGAATAGTTTTATTTTTCGAATTGTAATAAACCCAGAATTGAAGAATCACGTTTCCATATTTCTTTTACTTTGCTTTGTGATGTACCACTTTGGGTACTACGCATTTTATTTTTCCTACGATTCGCATCTAGAACGTAAATGGGAGGCTATAATTTTTAGTGAAAGCTCTCTCGTACCTGAAGAAACTTTAATGGAAATCCCACTTTCTGCACCCTATATGGCTAATCAGGAGGAGTTTCAGCCCACAAATACTTCCTTTGAGAAGGATGGGCAATTCTACCGGGCCATCAAGCAACGCTATCAGAATGACACTTTGCAAGTGGTGGTAGTACCAGATACCGCTCGTGGAGTACTAGATACTACGGTGAAAAAGTGGATTTCCTTCCTGACCAGCGATGAACTTCCTCAAGATCAAAATGGTAAATCTCTGCTTCAGCTTTTAGTCAAAGACTATCTTCGAGCAGAGAAATTTGCAATGGGAATCATTACTACCAATTTTTATTTTGTTTCTCGTGGTTTCACTTTCATCTATTATAGTAATCCTTTTTTTCAACAAGTAAGTCCTCCTCCCCAGTTAGGGTAATTTCTTATTTCTCCTGCTTGAAGACCTTACCAGATATAGTTCTGGATTGTTTGTTATACCCTTTTGTTAAAACGATACAGTTAGTAGGGTTTGGTTTTAGTTTAAGAACACTTAAAAATTCACAAGAAATTACTCTATTTACTATGAAAAAATACTCTATACTTACCCTATTCATACTTACATTTTACTCTGCTTCTTTTGAGTTATATGCTCAAGGATGCGTTGCTATTCGCCAGTTTTCTGGACTCGGAAATGCTGTCGGTCAAGGAAATATCCTCAATAAAGGGGAGTGGAACGTAAGTGCCAATTACCGTTATTTTAAGTCATTCAGGCATTTTCGTGGGACGGAAGAAGAACACAATCGTCTAACAGATCACACTGAAGTGATCAATAAGCAACATGGGCTGGACATCAATATTAGCTATGCATTCTCAGAGCGGCTGTATGGGATTGTTTCCCTGCCCTTACAATACAACGAGAGAAGTTCGCTTTACGAGCATAATAGAACTGACAGGCATACGTCCTATTCTAAAGGTTTTGGTGATATGAGGATAGGTGCTGGTTACTGGTTGCTTTCTGGCGAAAAAGCTCAGAAGGGCAATACTGCAATTGGCCTTGGAATCAAATTCCCAACTGGAGATTATGCTGCTACAAGTACATTCTACAGAGGTCCTGAAAGCACACCGACGGAGATGACTGTAGACCAATCCATCCAATTAGGAGATGGTGGAACTGGTTTAATTGTTGATTTTCAGGGTCTTTGGAATATCGGGAGCACTAACTTCTGGTACTACGATGGGTTTTATATGTTTAATCCTAAGGAAACCAATGGAACTCTTACCAATCGTAGCCGACCAAATGAAGCAATAATGAGTGTTCCAGATCAGTTCGCACTTAGGACTGGTGTTTTCCATGCATTTGAAAAAATTCATGGTCTGGGAGCGTCAGCTGGGTGGAAGAATTGAAGGAATTCCTGTCCATGATGCCTTCGGTGGAAGTGAAGGTTTTAGAAGACCAGGCTATATTATTTCTGTTGAGCCTGGAGTGAGCTATATGCTTGGCAATGTGACTGGTACGCTGAATGTGCCGATATGCTTTATTCCGAAATAGAACACAAAGTGTGACTGATATCGAAAATTCCACTCCAGATAATGAGGTTCATGGGGATGCGGCATTCGCAGATTACCTGATCAATTTCACTGTAGCCGTGAGAATTCCTAAGAAAGTTCAAGAGGTTTTTAACTCACTATAATACAGAAAGTCAAAGAGCCTTTGCAGGTTCTTTGACTTCTTTTTTTAAGCTTTTGGTAGCTAAAACCATCAAGGAGATTGCCAAAACGAAAAGAAGTGCTGCGATGATAGACAGTACATAAACTTCGTCTTGGAAATTTTTCCAGGCAAAAAGCCCTAAGGAAGAAAGGGTTACAGTAAACATGAAAAACATGGGTATCGTAACAAAGAGCGCATTGATTTTTTTCTTGATGAGCCAGACAGCTATAGTCAATAGCGCAAGAGCTGCAAGAAGTTGATTGGCTGAACCGAAAATTGGCCAAAGTGTAGTGAATTCACCAGATAGTAATAACAGAATAGAGAATAAAACTACGATTCCCGTGGATACATATCTGTTTTTTGCCAAGAACTGACCTGCTGCCTGAGGCACATCTTCGAAGTATTCCTGCAAGGTAAATCTTGCCAATCGAGTGCAAGTATCTAAGGTGGTAAGTGCGAAAGCTGATACGGTCGATGCGACAAAACCAACCGCAAACTCTTCTGAAATTCCCAAAGTTGCGATCATTCCACCCAGGCCAGTGGAGAAAAGTGCGACAGGACCTTCACCTGTAAGTCTTGTCCTACCATCTATTCTGACCTGGACAAATCACAACTGCTCCAACCGAAATAATTGCCAAGAAAGATTCAATTAGCATGCCTCCGAATCCCACTAATTTAGCATCAGACTCCTTATTTAATTGTTTGGAAGTTGTGCCTGAAGCCACGAGAGAGTGAAATCCGCTGATTGCTCCACAGGCGATCGTCACAAAAAGTACTGGGAAAATCTAACCGAGATTTTCATCAGAAACGTG
The DNA here is from genome assembly GCF_055809615.1 of Algoriphagus sp. 10J20-15. Lineage (NCBI taxonomy): Bacteria > Pseudomonadati > Bacteroidota > Cytophagia > Cytophagales > Cyclobacteriaceae > Algoriphagus > Algoriphagus sp. 10J20-15. Next base: position 179 of record NZ_JBVVUG010000032.1, on the reverse strand, counting down.
GATCTCATTACTCATTTCGATAGCAGGATTGGCAATGAATACACCGAGAACAGCGGCGATAATCAATCCATAGAGCAAAAAGCTATTGAGGTAATCACGTGGCTGAAGAAGCACTCCCAACAGCTGAAGCTAAAAATGCATAAGTTTATAATCCAACACGAAAGGAAGTTTCATCAGGT